>PHEO01000252.1 GCA_002841195.1 Alphaproteobacteria bacterium HGW-Alphaproteobacteria-11 | reverse complement strand
ATTGTGGCTGTGGCGCTGTTCGCCTCCACCGCTGCATATGCAGACGAAGTTTCCTGCCCGGGCGATCCCGGCTATGCCGCGGAGACCCGCGTCGTAACGGTGCCGACGTCCGGCGGGCCCGCCTATGGCAACATGCAATATCCGCAGACCGTGCCGCTGGGCCCGAGGGAAGTGGTCCTGACCTTCGACGATGGACCGGACCCCGCAAGCACCCTGCGCATTCTCGATACGCTGGATCGCCACTGCGTCAAGGCGACCTTCTTCATGGTCGGCTACTACGCCGCAAGACACCCCGAAATTGTGCGCGAGGTCGCCGCGCGCGGCCACATCATCGGCACGCATACATGGCTTCACCCCAATAGCCTGCGCCGCTACTCGCTTGCCCAGGCACAACGCGAAATCCGCCGCGGCTTCGAGGCCGTCGAGGCGGCGCTCGCGAGTGCGCCCGCGGAAGACCGCCAGCGCCTCGCACCCTTTTTCCGCTTTCCAGGCCTCAACGACAGCGCCGCGCTCATTCGCTGGCTCGGCGAACGGCATGTGGCGACATTTTCCTGCGAGTTCGGCGCCGACGACTGGAAGCCGATCGGCTCGGCCGAAATCCGCCGCCGCGCCATCCGCAACATCGCCTCGGTCGGGCGCGGTATCCTGATCCTGCACGACACCAAGCCGCGCACCGCCGACATGCTGTCATCCTTCATCGTGACGATGCGCGAGCAGGGCTACAGCTTCGTCCAGCTCGCGCCGGAGCCGGAAAGCCGTGTCCGCGCCGCCGCCGTTTCGGATGCGCTGATCGGTGCCGTGGAACCGCTGGCTGTTGCCGATATTCGGCCAACTACCGCTGTCGCGGAACCTTCGCTTGAGCCCGATGCGGCACTTCACTAGGATTTTAGGGTGATGAAAAGAAATACATCGCAATCGATAACGCGCCGCACGGCGTTGACGCTGACGGCCGGCGCCGGTTCGCTGCTCGCGGCGCCGTCGATCCTGCGTGCCGACGCGCCGCACAAGCGGGTGCTCAACCTGCAGAGCCTCAATTCCGGCGAAAAACTCAACATCGTCTATTGGGCGGATGACAACTACCTGCCGGACGCAATCAAGCGCGTCGACTGGTTCATGCGCGATCTGCGCGAGAACAAGGCAACGCCGACCGATCCGCGCCTTCTCGACCTGCTCCACGATATCGACGCCAACACGCGCTCGAAAAACCCGATCTACACCATGTCGGGCTACCGCACCGAACGCACCAACGCCTGGCTCGATGCGCGCGGCAACGGCGTCGATCCCGGCAGCTTCCACATGCGCGGCATGGCGGTCGACATCACGCAGGATTTTCACGACCCGGAGGAAGTCTACCGCGTGGCGAAAAAGCTCGGTCGCGGCGGCGCCGGCTTCTATCCGACAAAAACGCCCTATGCGCATGTCGATGTCGGACCCGTTGACGCCTGGGTCTATCCGGCGCCGGGCCGGCCGGGCCGCGACGAGGAATATGACCGGTTGCAGGCCGAGGCCGAAACGCAGACCGGCTGAAAACGAAAATGCCCCGGAAATCGTCCGGAGCATTTTCACCATCACGTCAGACCCGATCTATCCCGCAATAAATTGCGCGCCATTGGCCGTGATCGTCGCGCCCGTGACGAAGCTCGCCTTTTCGTCGGCGAGGAACGTCACGCAATGGGCGATTTCCTCCGCCTTGCCGAGACGGCCGACCGGGATCGTGGCGATGATACCGTCGAGCACCTTTTCGGGCACGGCGGCCACCATGTCGGTGTCGATATAGCCGGGCGCGATGCAATTGACCGTGATGCCCTTCCGCGCCACTTCCTGCGCCAGCGCCTTGGTGAAGCCGATGACGCCGGCCTTGGCGGCCGAATAGTTCGTCTGGCCCATCTGGCCTTTCTGGCCGTTGATCGACGAGATATTGACGATGCGGCCGAAACCGCGATCCCGCATACCGGCGATCAGCGGCTGGCACATGTTGAACATCGAATCGAGATCGACGCTGATGACTTCGCGCCATTGCGCCGGCGTCATCTTGTGCAGCATACCGTCGCGCGTAATGCCGGCATTGTTGACCAGCACATCGACCGGCCCGAGCGCCGCCTCGACCTCGGCAATGCCTTTCACGCAAGCCTCGTAGTCGCCGACGTTCCATTTGAACGCCTTGATGCCGGTTTCCTTCGTGAAGGCGGCGGCCGCTTCGTCGTTGCCGGCATAATTCGCCGCAACCTCATAGCCGGCCGCCTTCAGCGCCAGCGAAATGGCATGACCGATGCCCCGCGTACCGCCCGTGACCAGCGCAACTTTTGTCATCGTTTCAGATCCTTGTCGTCATAACAGATCGAATTCCGGCCCGGGCGCCCGGGCTTTCAGTCGCGCGCAATACACATGGCAATGCCCATGCCGCCGCCGATGCAGAGCGTCGCAAGACCCTTCTTGGCGTCCCGCTTCTCCATCTCATGCAGCAGCGTCACCAGTACACGCGCGCCCGATGCACCGATCGGATGGCCGATGGCGATGGCGCCGCCATTGACGTTGACCCTGGACACGTCCCAGCCGAGGTCCTTGTTGACAGCCAGCGCCTGCGCGGCAAACGCCTCGTTGGCCTCCACGAGATCGAGGTCGTCGGGCGACCAGCCGGCCTGCTTCAGCGCCGCGCGCGAGGCCGGGATCGGGCCTGTACCCATCACCGCCGGATCGACGCCGGCATGCGCCCAGGAGACGATCCGCCCCATGACCTTGCGGCCTTCCTTCTTCGCGCGCTCGGCGCTCATCAGCACCACCGCCGCCGCGCCGTCATTGATGCCGGAGGCGTTCGCCGCCGTCACCGACCCGCCCTCTTTCTGGAACGCCGGCTTCAACCCCTTGATACCCTCGAGCGTGACGCCGGACTTGATGTATTCATCGGTGTCGACAATCGTGTCGCCCTTGCGTGTCTTGATCGTGACGGCTGCGATTTCGTCCTTGAACTTGCCGGCCTTCTGCGCGGCTTCGGCCTTGTTCTGCGAGGCGACCGCAAAAGCGTCCTGCTCCTCGCGCGTGATCTGCCAGCGCGCAGCAACGTTTTCGGCCGTTTGCCCCATGTGATAGCCGTTGAAGGCATCCCACAGCCCGTCCTTGATCATCGTGTCGGCGAAATCGAGCGCGCCCATCTTTTGCCCCGCCCGCAAATAAGCCGAGTGATGCGCCTGGCTCATGCTCTCCTGCCCGCCGGCGACCACGATCTCGCTGTCGCCGTTGACGATCGCCTGAAACCCGAGCGCAACGGCGCGCAACCCCGAACCGCAAAGCTGGTTGACGCTCCAGGCCGGCACTTCCACGGGCAGCCCGGCATTGATCGCGGCCTGACGGGCGGGGTTCTGTCCCTGACCGGCCTGCAGGATCTGGCCGAGAATGACTTCGGAAATCTGCGCCTTGTTGACGCCAGCACGCTCAATCGCCGCCGAAACGGCGATGCGGCCGAGCTCATGGGCCGGCAAGCCGGACAAGGAGCCGTTAAACGCGCCGACGGGCGTACGCGCCGCGCCGACAATCACCACCTCGGTACCGGATTTGCTCATCATTGGCTCCCTGAACCTCTGCCGGAAAAACGACCGGGAAAAATAATAGGCCTCCGATCCGCCGCCGCCACCGGGCAACTTGCCTGCCGCGGCCGGATCGCCGATTTCTTTGCATCGCAATGCGGGGCTTGCGCAGCGCAACAATACCGCGTCACAATGCCGAAGGACAGGGGGTCAGGGGCCCCGGCGGCGCCCAACGGCGGCCGTTCGGGATAAAAACAGCCCCGG
>PHEO01000251.1 GCA_002841195.1 Alphaproteobacteria bacterium HGW-Alphaproteobacteria-11 | reverse complement strand
GGCCATGAAGAGGATTTCGGTGCCGGTCGGTACAGTTCGTGTCGCAAGCGCCTGCTCGCCGGACATGGCGTTGCTGACCAGCCGGAAGTTCATTTTCGCCGTCTGACCGAGGAGTTCCTTCAGTCGTTGTGGATCGTCGAGGCCCGGCACCTGCACCAGAATTCGGCTCGCGCCCTGCTGCTGAATAACCGGTTCCGTGGTGCCGAGTTCGTCGATGCGGCGGCGAACGATTTCGATGGATTGCTGAACGGCCGATTGCGTGCGCGCGAGGATTGCGGGCTCCGTCAGCACCACCGTGATGTTCTGACCGTTGACGTTGACCGCGATGTCGCGTTCCGGAATCGCCGAAAATGCATTGCCCGCAATCGTCGTGCTGACGCCGTCGATCGCCTCGCGCGCCTTCTGAACGTCATCCGGCTGGGTGATACGGACCGTCACCTCAGAATTGCGAATGCCGAGGCCGGTATAGAGAACCCGCTCGCTGCGAAGCGCTGCGCGAACGTCATTGACCAGCGATTGCAACCGGTCATGGATCAGCGAACTCGTATCGACTTCAAGCAGCATGTAGGAGCCGCCGCGCAGATCGAGACCGAGGTTGATTTGCTGGTTCGGCAGCCAGCCTGGAACGCCTTCAAGCGAATCCCGGGGCACGAAATTAGGTGCCGAATAGGCAAGCCCCGCCACGCAAAGCAAGACGATCAGCGTTATTTTCCAGCGTTCGAAATGCAGCATGTCGGCATGTCCCCCCTTCTCGGGCGGCTCCCGCTAAGGGTGTCAGGAAGGGGTATTGGCGTTGGCGGGCACAGGCTCCGACTTCGAGCGCACATCCGTCAACGTGGTCTTGACCACGCGCACCCGGACGCCGTCGGCGATTTCGACCTGAACCTCGGCGTCCTCAACCTTGGCGACCTTGCCGATAAGGCCACCCGCCGTCACCACGACATCGCCGCGGCGGACATTGGCGACCATCTCGCGGTGCAGCCGCATGCGCTTCTGCTGCGGGCGCAGGATGAGGAAATACATGATCGCGAACAGCGCGATAAACGGGAAGAGCGAGATCAAGAATTCCGAAGTACCGCCACCACCCATCGATTTCTCCTGTTTCGACTGTCATTCCTGCGGCGGACCCGGCTGGCCTGCGCTGGTTTGCGGCGGACTATAGCCGCCGTCAGGGCTTTTGCAAACCGCCGCCCGGAGCACGCCCCGCCTCGCCTAAGTTCCGGCAAGGACAGGGATTTTCGTGCAAGGTCCGAGGTGATAGGGTCCGCAACCCCTGCCCCGTTTTGACCGCTCCCCGGCACGCTCATATGACCGATAAATCCAGCATCGAAACCCTGCTTGGCCGCATCGCCGACGCGCTCGACCGGATGGCGCCCGCGCGGCCCGACGGGGCCGATTTTACCGTCGCGGATGCCTATGTCTGGAATGCCGCCGCCGCGGTGCCCGAACCAGTGGCCGAGGTCGCACGGGTCGCCCTGCCACTGCTGAAAGGCATCGACCGGGTGCGCGACATCCTGCTCGACAATACGCGCCGTTTCGCGCGCGGCCTGCCCGCCAACAATGCGCTTCTTTGGGGCGCACGCGGCATGGGCAAGAGTTCGCTCGTCAAGGCGGCGCATGCGGCTATCAACGAGGAAACGCCGCACAGCTTGATCCTGATCGAGATCCATCGCGAGGACATCGAAAGCCTGCCGCGCCTGATGTCGCTTCTGCGCGCACAAAGCCGTGCCGCCATCGTCTTTTGCGACGACCTCTCCTTCGACCACGACGACACCAGCTACAAGTCGCTGAAGGCCGTCCTTGAGGGCGGCATCGAAGGCCGGCCGCGCAACGTAATCTTCTATGCGACATCGAACCGCCGCCACCTGATGCCCCGCGACATGGTGGAAAACGAGCGCTCGACGGCAATCAATCCATCCGAAGCGGTCGAGGAAAAGGTCTCGCTCTCCGACCGGTTCGGCCTCTGGCTCGGCTTCCACAATTGCAGCCAGGCCGAATTCCTCGGCATGGTCGAAGCCTATGCCGCACATTATGGCTTGAAGGTCGAGCAAGAGCGCCTGCATGCCGAAGCGATCGAATGGGCGGCGACGCGCGGCGCGCGTTCGGGCCGCGTGGCCTGGCAATTCATTCAGGATATCGCCGGCCGCGTCGGCCAGCAGCTTGGCTAACGTCCGATCACACTCATCGGATCAAGCGCCTTGGCACCCCGGCGAACCTCGAAATGCACTTGCGGTGTCACGACGCTGCCGGAATTGCCGGCCTGCGCAATGGTCTGGCCGCGCAGGATCGTGTCGCCGCGCTGCACCAGCAACTTGCTGTTATGTGCATAAGCGGTAATCAGATCGCCCTCATGGCGGATCAGCAGCAGGTTGCCATAGCCCTTCAACTCATTGCCCGCATAGGCAACGACACCGTTTTGCGCCGCCTTGACCGGCGCGCCCATCTCGGCGGCAATGTTGATGCCGTCATTATGTAGACCGTTGGCTTTGGGCCCGTATGACGAAAGAATTTTTCCCTCGACCGGCCAGACGAAGCCGCCGGTTGCAGGCGGCGTTGCAGGCAGCGGCGTTTTCGGCACGCTCGGTGTGGCGCTCGCCGGTTGCGTGGCCGCTGTCGCGACCCCTGCAACCGGTCGCGCCACCGGCACCGGGCCGCCGGCCACGTCGCGCGTCACGGCAGCGGGTTGCGGTGCTGCCCCGCGTCCGGGAAGCTGCAACCGTTCGCCGACCTTGATCGTGTAAGGCGCCTGAATGCGGTTGAGGCTGGTCAGCGACGCCATGTCGACGTTGTGCTGCCGGGAAATGCTGTAGACGGTGTCGCCGGACTGGACGATGTGAAAGCGTCCGGCCGGGATGGTCAGCCGCTGCCCGACCTCGATGGTATAAGGCGCGTTCAGCCTGTTGGCGTCGATGATCGAACGCAACGGCACGTCATGCGCCCGCGCGATGGAGTGCACCGTGTCGCCGCGCCGGACGATATAGGTGCCGCCGGGCGCCACCAATGATGCGGGTCGGGCCAGCGGCGCGCGGGGGCTGCCGGACGCAGACGGCCCGCCGTCCCACCACGGGCGCTCGCTGCCGCCGCAGGCGGCGACGAGCAGCATCGACGCGAGCGCGCCGGCGAACTTCGCCACCCTCATCCCGTGTCCGCGACGCATCGTTTAAGACCGCTCCCTCTCAGGCGTTCAGGACTCTTTCGCGACACCCTCGACCAGCGGCACAAAGCGAACCGGCAGAAGCTCCTCGCGCTTCACACCTTCGCCCGTCCGCTCGATCCGTACAAGTTTCTGCTCGCCCCGGCCGCCAGAAGCCGCGACGGGCACGATCATCAGCCCGCCTTCCTTGAGCTGCTCGACCAGCTTTTGTGGCACGGCGGGCGCTGCGGCGGTCACGATGATTCGGTCGAACGGCGCCTGCTCGGGCCAGCCCTGCGCGCCGTCGCCAACCTTGGCCGTGATGTTGTGGATGTTGAGTTCCTCAAAACGCTTCAGCGCGTCCTTCAGCAGCGTGCGATAGCGCTCGATCGTGTAGACACGGCGGCAGAGCCGCGCCAGCACCGCCGCCTGATAGCCGGACCCCGTGCCGACCTCGAGCACCTTCATCCGCTCGCCGACCTGAAGCTGCTCGGTCATGTAGGCAACGATGTAGGGCTGGCTGATCGTCTGCCCGCATTCGATGGGCAGCGCATGATCCTCGTAGGCCTGCTTGCGAAACGTGCCGCTGATGAACTTCTCGCGCGGCACACGCTCAAGCGCCGACAGCACGCGCTTGTCGCGGATGCCCTGGCGGCGCAGGCC
>PHEO01000021.1 GCA_002841195.1 Alphaproteobacteria bacterium HGW-Alphaproteobacteria-11 | reverse complement strand
GGCGGTAAGTTCGACCAGAATTCCTACAAGGTCTCGGGCGGCCTGCACGGCGTCGGCGTATCGGTGGTCAATGCGCTTTCCGACTGGCTCGAATTGCGCATCTGGCGCGTCGGCAAGGAACATCTGATCCGCTTCCAGCACGGCGTCCCCGACGCGCCGCTGGCGATTGTCGGCGACGCGCCGAAAGGCGCCGACGGCAAACCCCTCAGCGGCACCGAGATCACGTTTCATCCCTCGTCCGGCACCTTCACCCAGACCGAATTCGACTTCGGCACGCTTGAGCATCGTCTGCGCGAACTGGCCTTCCTCAATTCGGGCGTCCGCATCAACCTCACTGACAATCGCGGCGTTGAGCCGAAAGTGGTGGACCTGATGTATGAGGGCGGGCTCGAAGCCTTTGTCCGTTTCCTCGATCGCACCAAGGCGCCGCTGATCCAGACGCCGATCGCGATTTCCGCCGAGCGCGACGGCATCACGGTCGAAGTCGCGATGTGGTGGAACGACAGCTATCACGAGAACGTGCTCTGCTTCACCAACAACATCCCCCAGCGCGACGGCGGCACGCATCTGGCAGGCTATCGCGGCGCGTTGACCCGCGTCATCAACGCTTATGCGAACGAAAGCGGCATCGCGAAAAAGGAAAAGGTCACGCTGACCGGCGACGATGCGCGCGAGGGCCTGACCTGCGTGCTTTCGGTCAAGGTGCCCGATCCGAAATTTTCCTCGCAGACGAAAGACAAGCTCGTCTCCTCCGAAGTGCGGCCCGTCGTCGAGGGCCTCGTCAACGACGCGCTTTCGACATGGCTTGAGGAACATCCCGCCGAAGCGCGCCAGATCGTCTCCAAGGTCGTCGAGGCCGCCGCCGCCCGCGAGGCCGCGCGCAAGGCGCGCGAGCTGACGCGGCGCAAGGGCGCGCTCGATGTGTCAAGCCTGCCCGGCAAGCTCGCCGATTGTCAGGAGCGCGACCCGGCGAAATCCGAACTCTTCATCGTCGAGGGCGATTCGGCCGGCGGATCGGCGAAGCAGGCGCGCGACCGCTCCAATCAGGCGGTCCTGCCGCTCAGGGGCAAGATCCTCAACGTCGAACGCGCGCGTTTCGACAAGATGCTGTCCTCAAACGAAATCGGTACGCTCATCACGGCGCTCGGCACAGGCATCGGCCGCGACGATTTCAACATCGAGAAGCTGCGCTACCACAAGATCATCATCATGACCGACGCCGACGTCGACGGCGCGCATATCCGCACACTGCTACTGACGTTCTTCTACCGGCAGATGCCGGAAGTGATCGAGCGCGGCCACCTCTACATCGCCCAGCCGCCACTCTACAAGGTGCGTCGCGGAACGTCGGAGACCTATCTGAAAAACGAAAAGGCGCTCAACGATTTCCTGGCGGCGACCGGCATCGAGGACATGGTGCTGACGCTTGCCGACGGTTCGCAGCGCGCCGGGCCCGACCTCTCCGACATCGTGTCGAAGGCGCGTGCCGTCAGGACCGTGCTCGACGGCTTGCCGGGCAAGTATCCCCGCTTCGTCATCGAACAGGCCGCGATCGCCGGCGCGCTCAATCCGAAGGCGCTGGCCGAGGAGGCACATGCCAAGGAGGCCGCCGCCTATATCGCCCGCCGTCTCGATCTGCTGTCGGAAGAAACCGAACGCGGCTGGACCGGCGAGACGACGTCGGATGGCGGCTTGCGTTTCGCCCGCGAAGTCCGCGGCGTGCGCGAGGAGGTGTCGATCGACGGACCGCTGATCGCCAGCGCCGACGCGCGGCGCCTCGACGGATACACGCCGCACCTTCAGGAAGTTTATGGAAAGGCGGCGACGCTGCGCCGCAAGGACGAAACCCATCTTATCCGCTCGCCCTCTCAGCTCTTCGACGCCATTCTGGCCGCCGGTTCCAAGGGCAATTCGGTTCAGCGCTACAAGGGTCTCGGCGAGATGAACCCCGACCAGCTCTGGGAAACGACGCTCGACCGCGAGGCGCGCTCGCTGCTGCAGGTCAAGATCCGCGAACTCGACGAGGCGGACGATCTCTTCGTCAAGCTGATGGGCGACGTGGTCGAGCCGCGCCGCGACTTCATCCGCGAAAACGCCCTGAATGTTGCCAATCTGGACATTTGAGGCCATGCCGCCCGGCGCCAAAGCGTTAACAGCGCGTTAACTATCGGTGTCTAGCTTCGGGACGAAATCCCCTGCGCCGCGCAGCTGCGCCGGCGTGGCAGGACGAGGTTCGAGGCTCCATGGCATCCCGCAAGCCGACAACAGGGTTCGCGCGGCGCGGCGCGGCGGATGACGGCGACTGGACGACGGTTCGCGTCGCCGGTCTGCGTCCGGTGCGGATGGGCGTCGGCGTCAACGCGCCCGCCGACGATTACGATGAGGATGACGGCGAGGACATGGCGCGCTGGGAAGACGATGCCTTCGAGGATCGCGGCATGCGCCGTCTCGATCCGTCGTTCGAGCCGCGCAAGAAACCCGCGCCAAAAACGCGCAAGCCGGCACCCAAGCCCACGCGCCCGGCAAAAAAATCGTCATCCGCAAAGACGCCACCCAAGGCCGCGCGCCGCAAGCCGGCCGGCAAGCCGTCCGCCGCACGCAAGCGCCCGCCGTCGCGCCGCGGCACCATGCTCGGCACCGCGTTCTACTACAGCTCCGTGCTGGCGCTGTGGGGCGTCATCGCTTTTGGCGGCCTGCTGTTCTGGTACGGCCTCAATCTGCCCGACACGTCGGGCCTTTACAACGTTCGCCAGGCGCCGTCGATTTCCATTCGCGCCATCGACGGTCAGGTGTTGAGCCATCGCGGCGACCTGAAAGGCGGTTACACGCTGCTCGCCGATCTGCCGGCGCATGTTCCGGCGGCAGTGCTGGCGACCGAGGACCGCCGCTTCTATTGGCATTTTGGCGTCGATCCCGTCGGCCTCGGCCGCGCCATGGTCGAGAACTATCGCGCCGGCGCCTATGTGCAAGGCGGATCGACGATCACCCAGCAATTGGCCAAGAACATCTTCCTGAGGCCCGACCGCACGCTCTCGCGCAAGATCGAGGAAATGGTGCTCGCCGTCTGGCTGGAGCTGCGCTTCTCGAAAGAAGAAATCCTGACGCTCTATCTGAACCGCGTCTATTTCGGTGGTGGCGCCTACGGCATCGAAGCGGCATCGGAGCGCTATTTCAGGAAGCCGGCCCGCGCTCTGACATTGCCCGAAGCCGCGATGCTGGCGGGATTGCTGAAAGCGCCGTCGCGCTATTCGCCGACCAACGACATCGATCTGGCCCGCGGCCGCGCTGCCATCGTGCTGAGCAACATGGTCGCCGCCGGCTACATCTCGCCCGACGAAGCGCATCTGGCAAATGTCAGCCCGGCCTCGCTCGAAGGCTATGCGGCGCGCGGTTCGATCAACTATTTCGTCGACTGGGTGGCCGAGGCCCTGCCGGATTATGCCGGGCGCTCCGCCGCCGATGTCGATGTCGTCACCACCATCGATCCGGTCCTTCAGCGCGAAGCCGAACTTGTCATCGCCGCCGTCCTTGCCGGCGACGGCGAGGCGATGAACGCCGGTCAGGCGGCGCTTGTCGCGATGACGCCGGATGGCGCAGTGCGCGCCATGGTCGGCGGCCGTTCCTATGCGCTGAGCCAGTTCAACCGCGCGGTCCAGGCCAGGCGCCAGCCGGGTTCGGCCTTCAAGCCTTTCGTCTATCTGGCGGCCATCGAAAAGGGCATGAGCCCCGACACGATCCGCGTCGACCGCCCGGTGACCTATGGCGGTTGGTCGCCCTCGAACTATAGCGACCGCTACGAAGGTGAGGTCACGCTGCGCACGGCGCTGGCGAAATCGATCAACACGGTCGCGGTGCAGGTCGCGCGCGAGGTCGGCGTCCGCAATGTCGTTTCCGCCGCCCGCCGCCTCGGACTGCAGGAGGAATTGCCGTCGAACCTGTCGCTGGCGCTCGGTTCCGGCAGCGCCACCCTGATCGAACTGACCGCCGCCTATGCAACTTTCGCCAATGGCGGTTACGGCGTCATTCCGCACGGTATTTCGGAGGTCCATGCGCAATCGGGCGAGGAGCTCTATCGCCGCCACGGCTCCGGCCTTGGCCGTGTCATCGACGAACGCACCGCCGGCGCGATGAACAACATGCTGAAAGCCGTGATGATCTATGGCACGGGCCGCAACGCGGCGCTCGGCGAGCGGCCGTCCGGCGGCAAGACCGGCACCAGTCAGGATTTCCGCGACGCCTGGTTCGTCGGCTACACCGCCGATCTCGTCGTTGGCATCTGGGTCGGCAACGACAATGGCGCGCCGATGAAGAACGTCACCGGCGGCACCTTGCCGGCGCGCATCTGGCACGACTTCATGATGCGCACGCAAGGCGACGTACCGGTCGCCGAACTTCCCGACATGGTGGTCGCCGAAGTACCGCAAACATCCGTCTTCCCGGCATCGGCGACCGGCGATGTGGGTGAGCGTGAATATGAATGGGAAGAACCCGGTTTCTTCGACCGCCTCTTCGGCCGCGGCGAGCCGCGCCGGCCCCTCTTGCAGCCCGGCGGCCGCCGCTAGGCCTGAGGCCGCCTGAAAACCGTCACGGCGAATGCCAGCAGTCCGGTCGCCGCGATCGTGCCGACCATCGGCATGGCGCTCGCGCCGACGCCGTGGCCCACATAGATGCCGACAGCTGCCGCCGCTCCCGCTTGCAGGAAGCCCAACAGCGCCGATGCCGTGCCCGCGATTTCCGGAAACGGCGTCAACGCGCCCGCCATCGCCTGCGGCATGGTGAGTCCGACCGCAAATCCGTAAAGCATGACGGGTATGACAATCGCGAGCGGTGAAGCAATTGCGAGCGTGCCTGCAAGCATGGCAAGTCCCGCGATACAGGCCGAAGCGCCGCCGATTTTCAATGTGCCGTCGATGCCGAGCCGCCGGACCAGCCGCCCGCCAATCAGCGAGCCGGCGATATAGCCCGCCGCCATCAGCCCGAAACAAAATCCGTAGACGATAGGCGACAGACCGTAGAGGCCTTGCAGCACAAAGGACGAACCGGAGATGAAGGCAAAGAGGCCCGCGAAACAGGTGCTGGCGATGGCGAGATAACGCAGGTAGCGCCGGTCGGCGATGAGGCGCCGGTAGTGGCTGAAGATCGCGCGCGGCGCCGCACTTTGCCGTCGCGCCGGCGGCATCGTTTCGTCGAGGCTGGTCAAAACGATCAGCACCAGCATGGCGCCGAAAGCGCCCATGACGACAAAATTCATCTTCCAGCCGTAAGCCGCTTCGATGACGCCGCCCAGCATCGGCGCCAGCGCCGGCACGATGCCCATGATTGCGGCCATGCGCGCCAGCATCTGTCCGGCCGCCGGTCCTTCATAGAGGTCGCGCACGACGGCGCGCGCCAGCACCACCGAGGCGCCGCCGCCGATGGCCTGAAAGAAACGCGCCGCGATCAGCTCTTCGATGGAGGCGACGAAAAGCGAGGCGAAGCAGCCCGCGATATAGAGGGTGAGGCCCGCAAGCAGCACCGGCCGCCGCCCGTAGCGGTCGGACATCGGTCCGTAGAAAAGCTGCGAGCCGGCAAAGCCGACGAGATGTGCGCTCAAGGTGAGCTGCGTCGCGCCGGTATCGGCCGCGAAGGCGAGTGCGATGGCGGGCAGCGAGGGCAGGTACATGTCGGTCGACAACGGACCGACCGCCGTCAACGCGCCGAGAAAGACGGTGAAGAGAGCGGTACCTGGCGAAAGCCTCATCGGTCCGCGAAAATGCCGAGCGGGTCGGCGCCGTAGCGGTGAAGGCCGGGGCCGTTCACCTCGAGCCAGCGCTTGGCCATCTCGTAATTCGGGATCGCGTCGGCGACGAGATTCCAGAAACGCGGCCCGTGATTCATGTGCCTGATATGCGCGACCTCATGGGCGGCCACATAGTCGAGCACATAGGAGGGCGCGAGGATCAGCCGCCACGAAAACGACAGCGCCCGTGTCGGCGAACAGGAACCCCAGCGGGTCGTCGTGTCGCGCACCGTGATGCGCGACGGGCGGACGTCGAAAAGATCGGCGTAGAAAAGCGCCTGCTCGTTGAGTTCGTCGCGCGCCTTGGCTCTCAGCCAGTCGGTGACGCGGCGCTGCACGAAATCGGGATGGCCGGTGACGCGGATCTCGGGCATGCCGCTGGTGTCGGCGCTGCGCACGCGCCAGACCGGACCCCGTTCCAGCGCGTCCTCGCGACGCGCGCCGACATAACGCACGATATGTTCCTTGCCGCGATAGGGAATGCGCGCCCCGTTGCGGAAGGGAACCGGCGTCGGCACCTGATGCAGACGCTCGGCGATCCATTCGCGCTGCTCGCGGGCGAACAGAAGCGCCTTGCCGAGGCCGCGCTTCGAAGGCGTCGTGACCTGGACCGAACCGGCGGCGAGATCGACGCGAACAATGACGCGCTTGGCGCGCGGGTTGTGGCGCACGGTCACCGGGACGGTGCGCCCCCCGATCTGGAGATGATCGAAATGGAGCGATACGGGCTTCAGCGGTTTGTTCATAATGCGGTCGAACCCAATGCCCTCCGGGGCGGCCGGCGGGGCGATGACGGCGGTCTGGTCGTTCCTGTTCGAGGGTAGAAAAGATAGGCTCGAATCATGTCAAGGATGCCACGATTTCATTTCGCTTTCGCGGTCGATGATCTGGCCCGGGCCAGAGAATTTTACGGTGGCCTGCTCGGCTGCCCGGAAGGCCGTTCGTCCGGCACCTGGGTCGACTTCGACCTTCGCGGTCATCAGATCGTCGCTCATCTGGCGCCGCCGCGCGAGCGCGCCGATGTCGCATCCAACGCGGTCGACGGCGACGACGTGCCGGTGCCCCATTTCGGACTGATCCTCGATTGGGACGACTGGCACGAACTGGCCGCCCGCCTGCGCGCCGCGGGAACGCCGTTCGTTGTCGAGCCGCATATCCGTTTCAAGGGCGAGGCCGGCGAGCAGGCGACGATGTTTTTTCGCGACCCCGCCGGCAACGCGCTCGAATTCAAGGCCTTTCAGGACGAAGCGCAGATCTTCGCCCGGACGCTCTAGCTTTTTGCCGGCCGCGAACCATGGGCGGCGATGAAGTCGCGCACGCGGGGCGCGATTTCGTTCTTCCAGCGCGAGCCGTTGAAGACACCATAATGGCCGACGCCCGGCTGTTCCCAATGGGTCTTCATCGACGCCGGCAGGTTGGTGCAGAGCTTGTGCGCCGCCCTGGTTTGCCCGACGCCCGAAATATCGTCCTTCTCGCCCTCGACCGTCATCAGCGCGGTGCGGGTGATGGCCTCCGGCCGGACCGGCCGGCCGCGATGCATGAATTCGCCCTTGGGCAGCGAATGCTTGACGAAAACCTCGTCGACGGTCTGGAGGTAGAACTCCTCCGTCATGTCCATGACAGACAGATACTCGTCGTAAAACTCGCGGTGCTTTTCCGCCGAGTCGCCGTCGCCCTCGACCATGTGGTCGAAATAGTTCCAGTGGGCGTCCATATGGCGGTCGAGATTCATCGCCATGAAACCCGACAATTGCACAAAGCCCGGATAGACGCGGCGCATGACGCCCGGATGCGGCCAGGGCACCGTCATCACGACATTGCGTTCGTACCATTCGGTGCCGCGCTCGGTCGCAAGGCGATTGACCTCCGTCGGGCTTTCGCGCGTGTCGATCGGCCCGCCCATCAGCGTCATGCTGAGCGGCACGCATGGATCGTCATTGTCGTGCATGACCGCGGCGGCGGCGAAAACCGGCACGGATGGCTGGCAGACGGCGAGCAGATGCACGTCCGGCCCGAGCAGCCGGCACATGTCGATCACATAGTCGATATAATCGTCGAGATCGAAAGAGCCTTCCGTCACGGGCACTTTTCGCGCGTCGATCCAGTCGGTGATATAGACCTCGCAATGGGGAAGCATCGCCTCGACGGTGCCGCGCAACAGCGTCGCGTAGTGGCCGGACAGCGGCGCGACGATCAGCAGTTTCGGCTGCGGCGCGATGTTCTTCAGCGCCGAAGGCTCGCGCTCGAAATGGATCAGCTTGCAGAAAGGACGTTCCCAGACGGTTTTCTCGACGACCGGAACGGGCTTGCCGCCGATCTCCGTTTCGTGAAGGCCGAAGGCGGGCTTGCCGTAGCGCCGCGTCGTCGTCTCGAAAACGTCAAGCGCGGCGGCGAGCGTTTTGCCGGCGACCGTTTCGGCGAAGGGATTGAGCGGATGCCGGAGCGCCCACAAGCCCATTTCGGCGGCGGCGCGGAACGGCGCGACGGCCGCATGGTTCAATTCGTAAATGTGATAAAGCACGCGGTACCTCGTATCGAACGGCCTCCGGCGCCCCGCTTATGTTGCGGCGCAACATCAAATGTAGGCCCTGACGCGGAGCCTACCAAGGTCTTTTTTGCGGGGGATTAAGACCCATAATCCGGCGACTGCCATCGATCTGTCACGGGACTGTCAAGCAGCTGTCACACGCCGAATTCGACGGTCGTGCGGCCGGATGTGACGAAGGCGCGGCGGTAAGGCGGCGACAAGCGCAAAAAACTTGTCCCCGCCTTTATCCCCGCTTGAAGCCGGAAGCGGCGTTCGCGTCAGTCCTGGAGACCGCAGAAGCGCCGCCGCTCTGTCTCCGGCAGGCGCTTTGCGGCCCGGTTCGCCCCGCCGATCAGCGCCCGGAAGGAGGCGGTGATGATGTTGGGGTCGATGCCGACGCCGAAAATATCGCCGGCGCCGGCCGGGTCCGCGACCTCGATGAAGGCGACCGCCTTGGCGTCCGAGCCCGAACCGATCGAGTGTTCCTCGAAATGGCGGAACTGTACACCGAGCTTCAGCGCGTCCACGACGGCGTCGATCGGGCCGTTTCCGAAGCCGACAAGCTCCTCGTCCTTGCCGAAACGGCGTACACGGAGCTTCACGCCCTGCTTGCCACCCTCGTCGAAGAGCGAGTGGCTGCGATACTCGATGGGCTCGACGATCGTCAGATACTCATTCTCGAAAATCCGCCAGATATCCGCCGCGCGCACTTCCTTGCCGCTGTCGTCGGTGACGCGCTGCACGGCGGCGCTGAACTCGACCTGAAGCCGGCGCGGCAGCTTCAGGTCGTATTCCGCTTCGAGAAGATAGGAGACGCCGCCCTTGCCCGACTGGCTGTTGACGCGAATGATGGATTCGTAGGAGCGCCCCAGATCCTTCGGATCGACCGGCAGATAGGGCACTTCCCAGATGTCGCCTTCCTTGCGCGCGCCGAAACCCTTCTTGATCGCGTCCTGATGCGAACCCGAAAAAGCCGTGAACACCAGATCGCCCACATAAGGGTGGCGCGGATGGATTGGCAGTTGCGTGCAATACTCGGATGTGCGCGCGATCTCGTTGATCTGCGAAAAATCCAGACCCGGATGAATGCCCTGGCTGTAGAGATTGAGCGCCAGCGTGACGAGATCGACATTGCCGGTGCGCTCGCCATTGCCGAACAGACAGCCCTCGACGCGGTCGGCGCCGGCCATCACGCCGAGCTCGGCGGCGGCGACCGCCGTGCCGCGATCGTTATGCGGATGCAGGCTCAACACGATGCCGTCGCGCCGCTCGAGATTGCGGTGCATCCACTCGATCTGGTCGGCATAGACGTTGGGCGTCGCCATTTCGACGGTTGCCGGCAGGTTGATGACGACCTTGTTGTCGGGCCCTGCATCCCAGACCTTCGTCACCGCGTCGACGACTTCCTTGGCGAAGTCGAGCTCGGTGCCGGAAAAGACTTCCGGGCTGTACTGGAAGGTCCAGTTGGTCGCGGGCTGCGCCGCCGCGAGTTCCTTGATCTGATGCGCGCTTTCGGTGGCGATGGCTCGCACGCCCTGCTTGCCCTGGCCGAACACCACTTCGCGGAAATTCGGCGCGGTGGCGTTATAGACATGGACGATGGCGTTCCTGGCGCCGCGCAAGCTCTCCATCGTGCGCGCGATCAGTTCGGGCCGCGCCTGCGTCAGCACCTCGATATGCACATCGTCCGGCACATGACCGTCTTCGATCAGCTTGCGGATAAAACCGAAATCGGTGTCCGACGCGGAAGGGAAGCCCGCCTCGATTTCCTTGAAGCCGATCTTGACCAGCAATTCGAACATGCGGAGCTTGCGCTCGGCATTCATCGGTTCGAATAGCGCCTGATTGCCGTCCCGGAGATCGGTGCTCATCCAGATCGGCGGCTTTTCGATGGTCTTCGAGGGCCATTGCCGGTCGGGCAGGTCGACCGGCCGGAAGGCGCGGTATTTGACGGCGGGGTTCTTCAACATCGGTTTTCTCGCATCTTCAACGCGGGAGCGCACAGGGGCCAATGTCGGCCTGTCGCTCGCGCGGCGCAAAAGGAAATTCGGATATCAATATGGGTGAGTGGATCTGTTTTCTGCGCTCAAGCGCAGAGAAGCGCGCCCCGAAGAGCGAGTTCAAGGCCAAGCTTGCGGCCGAATTCGATATGCGCGTCGCGATCCATGCGCGGAACATAGGCGGGCCCAGGAAAGCCGTCAAGAAGCGGACAGCATGTTCTATTTTTGCAGAAAATTGACAAAGTTTGCCAAAACTGTCAGAATTTAAATCAAGGAGAGATCGTCATGGCGACAATGAACGTATCGCTGCCCGTTCCCCTGAAAGAATGGGTCGAGGGCCAGGCAAGGAGCGGCAAATACAGCAACGCGAGCGATTATGTGCGCGACCTGATCCGTCGGGATCAGGAGCGGCAGGACGGGCTTGCGCGATTGCAAAGGCTTGTCGACGAAGGCGTTGCCAGTGGTGTCAGTACACGGACGATGGAAGAGCTGCTGATCGAAGCGCGCGCTCGGACCAAGTCCGCCGATGGTATGTAGAAGAACGGCAAAGGCCGATGAAGACCTCATCGGCATTTATCTCTACGGCGTGGAGACGTTCGGCACCGCTCAGGCCGAAGCCTATTTCAGCGATTTCGAGGAATGTTTCGAGCTGCTGGCCGCACACCCGTTGATTGCGCGCGAACGCCCGGAATTCCGTTCGCCTGTGCGATTTCATTTTCATCGGGCGCATGTCGTCGTCTACCTCATTGACGGCGAGAATGTCCTGATTGTCCGCGTCCTGCACGGGCGGCAGGACTGGGAGCGGCACCTGCGCGACACGCCTTGACGCCCGCCGACCCTACATTACCGCCGCGATGTCTTCGGCCATTTTGTCCGGGCTCGTGCCGGGCGCGAAGAGTTTCAGATATTCGCCTTCGGGGCCCATCAGGAAGACGATGGAGGAATGGTCCATCGTGTAGTCGGCGCTCGAGCTCTCGTCCTCGGCCTTGCGGTAGAAGACGTGCCAGGCCTTTGCCGTCGCGGCGATCTGTTCGGGTGTGCCGGTGAGGCCGGTCAGGCGCGGATGGAAGAGCGCGACATAGCGCGCCATGACCTCGGGCGTGTCGCGCTCGGGGTCGATGGTGATGAAGACCGGCGCGATGTCCGCGCCCCGCGGACCCAGCGCCTCGATGGCGCTCGATATCACCTGCAATTCGGTCGGGCAGACATCGGGGCAGAAGGTGAAGCCGAAATAGATCAGCATATAGCGGCCGCGAAAATCGGCCTCGGTGACGGTTTCGCCCTGTTCGTTAACCAGCGTGAACGGCCCGCCGACCCGCGCCGCGCCGTTGTCCTGCGCCTGGCGGGTCTCGACCTTCGAGATGACGAGGTCGGAAATCCAGATACCGGCGGCTATGGCGACCGCGACGCCGGCCACAAGTGCGATGATGCCGTTGCGTGTCATGGTCGTTCTCCCGTTCCGGCGGTCTGAAAAGCGGACGCCGCCCGCCACATGGGTTATACTGATCTTTCCGGACGGGCCCTTGGGGCGCCGCCATTTCCGGACATCTGTTTAACGCCAAAAGGGCCTGCCGCAAACCGGCGGCGGGCTTTGCGAAAGGGCTTCGGGGCGACAAAATGACACGTATTGCCGTACTTCCGGGCGTTTTGCTGGTTTTTCTCCTCCTGACGGGGCCGGCGTTTGCCGTGCCGCCGGGCGGACCAAGCAACTACATCGTCGACAACGAGACAGTTCATGCGGCGCGGACCGGCGACATCGAGAAGCTGCGCATCGACCTGATGAAGGGCATTACCCCGAACGAAGCCGGCCGCGACCGCATCCCGATGCTGATCCTCGCCGTCGGCAACGGCCATCTGGCGGTGGTCGAGTTGCTGCTCGAAAAAGGCGCCGATCCCGACAGGCGTGCGCCCGACGGCACGACGCCGCTGTCGATGGCCGCCAGGATCGGCCGCGCCGACATCGCCGAGGCGTTGCTGGAGGGCGGCGCCAATCCAAATCTTCTCGGCAGCAACCGCGATGCGCCGCTGCTGATCGCGACGCGGGCGCGCAATGCGGCCTTTGTCGAAGTGCTGCTGCGTCATAATGCCGATATCGAGGAAACCGACGTCACCGGCCGCACGGCGCTCGACCTGGCTGAAGAGAGCCACTACCGCGAGATCGTCTCGATCCTGCGCGCCGCGGGCGCCTATTGATCCGCCGCGCCACCTCTTGCTGCGGAAGGCGCGGCGCCCTATCTCCAGATGTGACATGACAGATCGCAGACCTCCCCCCGGTGCGAAGCCCTGGCATCACATGCCCGACGGCACCTTTCGCAACCCGAAGGGAAGCCCGAGCCGCGGACAGGCGCGTCTGAAAACGGCGGCGCCGTTTTTCCTCGAAATGCTGAAAATGGGCCGGCGCAAGGTCGATATCCCCGAAAACCATGTCGTGCCGCGCGATCTGGCGACCCGCGCGCTTGAGGCGCATGTCGAGGATGGCGGCGATTTCATCACCTGGCTCGGCCATGCGTCCTTTCTCATTCGCATCGGCGGGCTGACGGTTCTGACCGATCCTTATCTGACGAGCTATGCCGGGCCGGCGGGCCTCGGCCCGCGCCGCTATGTCAAATGCGGCGTACCGATGTCGGCATTGCCGCCGATCGATCTGCTGGTCGTCAGCCACAATCACTACGACCATCTCGACGAGCGTGCGCTGGCCCGGCTTGACGGCAAGGACCGCATGACGGTGGCCGTGCCGCTCCGGCTTGGCGGCTTTTTCCGCGAGCGCGGCTTTGCCAATGTCGTCGAACTCGACTGGCATGAGAGCCACGAGACCGGCGGCGTCACGGCAACCGCGCTGCCGGTGGTGCACTGGTCGCGGCGTTCGGGCTTCGACACCAACCGCACGCTCTGGGCGGGCTTTGCGCTGAAAAGCGAGACGCATCATCTGTTTTTCGGCGGCGATTCGGGCTACGGCCCCGTCTTCAGCGAAATCGGCGAGGAATACGGTCCCTTCGACACCGCGCTGCTCGGCATCGGCGCCTATGAGCCGCGCGTGATGATGAAGGCCTCCCATGCAACGCCCGAGGAAGCCGTGCAGATGGGCCGCGACCTGAAGGCCAAACGCGTCGTCGGCATGCATTGGGGAACCGTGCTGCTGACTGTCGAGCCGCCTTTCGAGCCGCCGGAACGCTTCCGCGCCGCCGCCGCGGATGCCGGGTACCCGGCATCCGATGCCTGGATCATGGCCATCGGCGAAAGCCGCCCGCTGACCGGCTGGCCGTCGAACGCCTGAGGGCGCGCGTACTTATCCCCACCCCCCGAAAGACGCGCTAGAATAGCCGCCGGACAAAACGAAAGCGGCATCTCATGGCAATGATCGTCGACAAGGGCAGCATGCACTGGCTGCGCCGGAACTTCCTCGCCGGACGCATCGCGCCGGCGGGCGACGCGAGCGGGCGGGTGCGCCTGCAGACGCTGGTCATCCTGCGCTGGCTGGCCATCGCCGGCCAGCTTGCCGCCGTGCTGATCGCCAATCTCTGGATGGGCTTTCCGCTGCCGCTCGGTCTCTGCCTCGCGGTGATCGCGGCCTCGGCCTGGCTCAATGTTTTCCTGACGCTGCGCTACCGCTCGACGACGCGCCTGCCCGAATGGCAGGCGGCGGTTTATTTCGCCATCGACCTGATGCAGCTTGCGGTGCTCCTGTTCCTGACCGGCGGTCTGCAAAACCCGTTTGCGCTGCTCTTCATGGCGCCGGTGACGATTTCGGCGACGACGCTCTCCTTGCGTTCAACCGGACTGCTGCTGGCGCAGGCTTTCGTTTATGTGACGCTGCTGGCCTGGTTTCACATGCCGCTGCCCTGGTATCCGGGCGAGGCGCTGGTGCTGCCGCCGCTCTTCGTCACCGGCCACTGGATCGCGTTGCTGCTCGGCCTTGGTTTCGTCGCCGCCTATGCCTGGCGCATCTCGCAGGAATCGCGCCGCATGTCGGCGGCATTGTCGGCGACGCAAGCCGTGCTGGCGCGCGCGCAGCGTCTCTCGGCGCTGGACGGGTTGGCCGCCGCCGCCGCCCACGAACTCGGCACGCCGCTCGGCACGATTTCGCTGGTCTCGAAGGAACTGATGCGCGGCGGCATGAGCGAAGCGGAAATGAAGGAAGATCTCGCGCTGCTCAACAGCCAGGCCGAACGCTGCAAGGAAATTCTCTCGCGCCTGTCGCGCCGCCCCGAAGACGGTGACGCGATCTATTCTCGCCTGCCGCTGAAGGTGCTGCTCGACGAGGTGACGCGCCCGCATCGCGACATGGATGTTGGTTTCCGGATGGAGGTGGTGGCGGAGGAAGAAGGCGCGGCCGAACCGGAAATCTGGCGGCGTCCGGAAATTCTCTACGGTCTCGGAAACTTCATCGAGAATGCCGCCGATTTTGCGCGGACCGAAGTGTCGATCTCGGCGCATCACAACCGCAACCGCATCGTCGTCACGATTGTCGATGACGGGCCGGGTTTCGCGCCCGACGTGATCGAGAAACTCGGCGAACCCTATGTGACGACGCGGCCGCGCCGCAGCGCCGGCAAGCGCGGCGCACCCGCCACCGACGACGCGCATGAGGGCATGGGCCTCGGCTTTTTCATCGGCAAGACGCTGCTGGAACGCACCGGCGCAATCGTCACAATCGCCAACAGGCGCGATGCAAAGCCCGGCGCCGAAGTAACCATTGCCTGGCCGCGCCGTGCCATCGAGGCGGAGCCGGCCTTTCCCGAAAGCGACCCCGAAGGCGACAGGGTGGCGCAGGCGGGCGCTTCGGCCTAGGATCGCAAGAATCGCTGGAGAAGAGAAACGTGCAGAAAACAGCCGCCGCGCCGGAAGGTGACCAACCCCATATCCCCGAAGACCGCACCTTGTTGCTCGTCGATGACGATATCCCGTTCCTGACGCGGCTCGCCCGCGCGATGGAGGGGCGCGGCTTCGAGGTTTCGACCGCGAGCACGGTGAAGGAAGGCAAGGAACTGGCGCGCACGAAGAAGCCGGGCTTTGCCGTGGTCGACATGCGGCTCGAGGACGGCAACGGTCTCGACGTGGTGGCCGCACTTGAGGAAGCGCGGCCGGAAGCCCGCATCATCGTACTGACCGGCTATGGCAACATCGCAACCGCCGTGACGGCGGTGAAGCTCGGCGCCGCCGACTATCTGGCCAAGCCCGCCGATGCCGATGCGATCGAAGCGGCATTGCTGGCGACCGGCGCGGACAAGGCCGGCCCGCCCGAAAACCCGATGTCGGCCGACCGCGTGCGCTGGGAACACATCCAGCGCGTCTACGAGCTCTGCGACCGCAACGTCTCGGAAACGGCGCGCCGCCTCAACATGCACCGCCGCACCCTGCAACGCATCCTCGCCAAACGCGCGCCGAAATAGGGTTCAGGCCGGTTCGATCATCTTGATTGCGGCGAGTTCTTTCCTGTCGGCATGATCGCGCGCGGTTTCGAGATCGTAACGCGCCTGCAGATTGAGCCAGAACTCCGCCGAGGAACCGAAGGCACGCTCAAGCCGAAGTGCCGTGTCGGGCGAGACATCCCGCTTGCCGCCGACAATGGCGCTGACGCGGTTCGCCGGTACACCGAGCCTCTTTGCCAGCGCGTTGGCGCTGAGGCCGAGCGGCGCCATGAAGTCCTCCGCCAGAACTTCGCCGGGATGAATGGGGGTGATCTTTGCCATACTCTTCCTCGATACTTTCCGCGGATCAGTGATAGTCGACAATCTCGACGCTTTCCGCACCGCCATCGCGCCACTCGAAACAGATTCGCCACTGATCGTTGATGCGCAGCGACATTTGTCCCCGCCGACTGCCCTTGAGTGCTTCGAGCCGGTTTCCCGGCGGATATTTCATATCGTCCAGCGACTTGGCAGCATCGATCTGCACAAGCTTGCGTAGGGCAATGCGTTCAAAGGCGCGAAACCGGGCAACCGGCTGGCGACCCCAGAGACGTTGCGTGTCTTTGTCGGCGAAGCTTCTGATCACAATTAAAATTAGTACGTTATACGTACTATGTCAAGCCTCTCCACTCACTCCGGATCGAGAAACCGGATGACGCGCCGCGCCGAGACGCGGGCGGCATGCAAGGTCAGTTTCTTGCGGCGTGCGGGCGCGAGCGGCGTCACCGGGCCTTCGCGCAAGATCTCGGCGCCATAGCGGTCGGCGACGACGAGGCCGACTTCGCCCGGAATGATCTCGCGCGGAAATTCCGGCGGCACCGCGAAATAGAAGCGGTCGCAGAAATCGAGATATTCCTCCCATTTCGCATCCGTCTTGTAGTCGACGAGGCTCGACTTGATTTCGAGGACGACGATCTCGCCTTTCGGTCCGAGCGCGATGATGTCGACGCGGCGCCCTGTGGCAAGCGTCAGTTCGGTGATCGCGGCATAGCCCATCTGCGCGAGAAGGCGGCAGCAGCCGCGCTGCACATTGGCGGCGGTCTGCGATTGCCGCCCGTCGAACAGGCGGAACTCGTCTTCCTCGATGCCGGGCAGGTCGTCGCTCATGGAAGCCCCGCCGCTTCGAGACAATGTTCGAGCTGGCCGCGCCGCCTTATCGCCTCGCGCGGATGCCCCGAGGCGCCTTCGATGGCGATGGTGCAAAGCGCGTTGGCGGCGGCGGCAAGCGCGATGCGTCGCCGGTCCGGCGCGTGGCCGGCGCGCGCCGCATAGCCGCGCATCACGGCGTCGCTGAGCGGCCCATAACCGTCGAGATGGCGGAAGTCGGCTTCGGCGAGGCTCCAGCCGCTCTCGGCGAAATCGACAAAGCCGAGCGGTGCGTTGCGCCCCGCATCGAGCAGGTTCGACAGATTGACGTCGCCATGCGCGAAGACGAGCGGGCCTTTGGCGCATTCTTCCGCCCAGGCTGCGAGCACGGCATCGGCGGCATGGTGATCGGCGGGCTGGCTGAAGCGGTCGCGCGCCAGCGTCAAGCCGCGCGCGATGCCATCGCCGAGCTTGTTCGCGGCAGCGGTTGCAAGCGGTGTCGCCTCGGCGTGGAAATCGGCAATCGCCGCGCCGAGCCGTTCGCCGAAACCGTCGCGCGTTGCGGCATCGGCATAGACGATGCGGTCCTCGCGCGGCGCCGCGCCGTCGAGCCGCGCAATGCGCAGCCAGCCGGCATGGGCCCCGCCGTCGAACGCGCCTTCCGCCATGAGCGCCGGCGCCGCGACGCGCGCGGTTGCAAGGCCGTCAAGCGCGGCGAGCGCCAGCGCCTCGCGGCGGTGGATCGCGACGCCCGATCCGAGGCCCGGCGTCTGCCGCCTGACCAGCTTCAGCACCGTGCCGTCGCCGAGATCGTGGACCGACGACCAGAGCCCCTCGCCGATGAGCGGCCAGGGCGGCGCCGGAAGATCGGGTAGCGCATCGCGCAGCATGTCGTGAACATCGTTCATCGGGAGAGTGTAGCAGAGCGGCGCGCGGGAACGAAAAAAGGGCGGCCCTTTCGGAGCCGCCCTCGAGTTTATCCCTTCGGTGAGGACCCTTCGGGAATTTCCAATACCTAGTCGGCCGCGACGCTCGCCATCGGGTTCTTCTTGGCGAAGTTGACCGTCTTCAGGAAGTCGATGCCCTGCTCGGCGATGTCGTCGCCGACCATGCGGTCGTCCTCGTTCTTCAGTTCGTCCATGTCGACATAGACCGCGTAGAAAGCCTTGGTGCGCTCGGTGATGATGCCGGCCTTCAGCAGCGTCTTGATCAGCACACGGAAAATATTGGCCGCGTCCTTCATGCCCTCGCGCCGCTCGTCGTCGCTGACGGCTTCGAGCATCTGCGCCTGCACCTCGCGCCAGTCGAGACCGAAATCGGCATAGATCAGCTTCTTCTGTTCCGGATTGACGAGGTTGAAGAGAAGCGTCTGGAAAACGCTGGCCGCCCAGTCCTCGATGATGTCGCGTTCGTCCTGGGCGAGCTTCGGGATTGTGCGGTCGGCCCAGATCTTGCCGAACTTGTGGTGGAAGGCCTCATCCGTCATCGCGAGCTGGCAGAGCTTGACCAGCAGCGGATCGCGCGCGGTGTTGAAGAAGGTCGCGAAGGTGCCCATCGCCAGACCCTCGACCAGCAACTGCATGCCGACGATCTTCTTGTAGACTTCCTTCGCATTGACCATTTCGGAAAGAAGATTGGCCAGCGTCTCGCCGCAGGGCAGCGGCTTCGACCAGCGCGCCTTCACATATTGTGCAAACGCCGTGACGTGACGCGCTTCCTCGCGCGCCTGATTGGCCGCGTATTCCTGTGCGCCCGGATCGAGCAGGATGTGGCAGAGCGAGGCCGACAGGTTGAGCGCGCCCTGCTCGCCATGCAGGATCGCCGACATCATCCAGCGCGCCGTCTCGTTGACGAAGCGGACCTTCTCCTTTTCCGGCAGCGCCTCGAAACAGGCGAGCCGCAATTCCGGCACGAGCTGCGGATCGATCAGCATTTCGTTTTCGATGTCGAAGGGCTCGCTGTAGTCGATGTAGCGCTTGTCCATCGGATCCCAGAAATGGTCATGCGTCGCCGAGATGATCTTGTCGAAGGCCGAGGAGCGCCGGTTGTAGCGTTCGGTGTTCATCATCGCCTCGAAGTCGTCGGGCGAGACGGCGTCATAGGCATTGTCCTTGGTGATCTGACGAACGGCGGTCATGGGCTCTCTCCACACTGGGCCGGCGGGAGGTCCACGCCGGAAATTGTCACAATTCAAGTGTGGGTATTGATGCGCCGCACAACAATCCAAAAGTGACGCCTGCGTCATTTTGCGCATGAGGCGGCGGCGTGGCAGCGGACTCGACAAGCCCGCTTCGGGCCTGTATTCCTCGCGGCCCTTTCGCCCCGAAAACTCCGAACGCAACCCCGATTTCCCTCAGATGTATTGCCGTGGCCCCTTGTCGGGGTCAGACGGATACGAGGTAGCCCCATGTTCATCGGTCTCGACTTCGGGACGACCAACAGCGCGCTGGCGGTCGCCCCCGAACACGGCGCGGCGCGGCTTGTGCCCGTCCGCCACGGGGCGGCGACGCTCCCCACTTTCCGCTCGATCCTTTATTTTGACGACGAGGAACGCGATCCGAACGGGCGGCCGCATGCCTTTGCGGGACCGGTCGCGATGGACGCCTATCTGGCGACCGGCGCAGACGGCCGGCTGATCCAGTCGATCAAATCCTGGCTCGCCAACCCGACCTTCACCGCGACCAGCATTTTCGGCAGCCGCTTCACGCTCGAAAACCTGATCGGCTTCATCGTCGCGCGCATGATCGATGCGACGGCGGAAGCGGACGCGCTTGGCGAAGCGATGCTTGCCGGTCCGATCATTGTCGGCCGCCCGGCGCGCTTCGTGCGCAACAGCCTCGGCGCGCCCGACACCGGCCACGACGATCTCGCCGTGTCGCGTCTGCGCGAGGCGCTTGCGGGCGTGCGCATTCCCGAAGTGCATTTCGAATTCGAGCCGGTGGCGGCGGCCTATGCGTACGAGGCATCTCTGGCGCGCGACGAGCTTGTGCTGATCGGCGATTTCGGCGGCGGCACCAGCGATTTCTGCCTGTTGCATGTGGGGCCGGGCTTGCGCGGGCTGAAGGATCGTGGCGAAACCATCGTCGGCGTTTCAGGCGTCGGCATCGCCGGCGACGCCTTCGATGCGCGCATCGTCGAACACGCGGTCGCGCCGCGCCTCGGCAAAGGCACCTCCTATGCGAGCGGCGGCAAGACGCTGCCGGTGCCCTCCTGGCTCTACGACACGATGAAACGCTGGCACCAGTTGAGCATGATCAACACCGGCAAGACGCGGCGCATGCTGGAGGAAATTTCGCAGACCGCCGAAGCACCCGACGAAGTTGCGGGGCTCTTGAGCCTGATCGCCGGCGAGCGTGGCTTTGGGCTCTACCGCGCCGTCGAGGCGGCGAAGGTGGCGCTGTCGGATGCTCCGGCGACCCGCCTCGGCTTCGAGACCGGGCCTGTGACGATCGACGCCGAAATCGCCCGCGCCGACTTTGACCGCTGGATCGCGCCGGAACTTGCCGAGATCGATGCCTGTGTCGGGCGGCTGCTCGACGAAACGGGCGTCGCGCCGGACCGTATCGATCGGGTCTTCCTGACCGGCGGCTCCGCTTTCATTCCGGCCGTCCGGCGGCTTTTTTCCGAGCGTTTCGGGCCTGAAAAGCTCGCAGGCGGCGGCGAGCTGACTTCGGTGGCAACCGGTCTGGCGCTGGCCGCCCGCCAGCGCTTCGGCGCCTGAACCCGGCCTTTCCCCTCCGGCAAAACCGGCTACGCAAAATGACGCCCGCGTCATTTTGCGTATGACAGGTCCGCGTATCCGGCGTATTCTCATCCCAACGGAACATGAAGCGCCCGGGAGGACACCGATGAGCGACGCAGCGAGAAAATACGAAATCGACGAAGCGCGCGAGCACGCCTATTCGATACCGATCGAAGAGATCGATGTCGGCCAGGGACATCTCTTCAAGACCGACACGATGTGGCCCTACTTCGAACGGCTTCGCAAGGAAGCGCCGGTGCATTACTGCGAAACGAACGAGGAGTTCGGGCCCTACTGGTCGGTGACGAAATACAACGACATCATGGCGGTCGACACCAACCATCAGGTGTTTTCATCCGAGGGCGGAATAACGCTGCGCGACCAGGACGAAGACTTCAAGCTGCCGATGTTCATCGCGATGGATCCGCCCAAGCACGACGACCAGCGCAAGGTGGTGAGCCCCATCGTCGCGCCGGCCAATCTCGCCAAGCTCGAAAGCACGATCCGCGAACGCGCCGGCAAACTGCTCGACGAAATGGATACACAGCAGCCGGTCGATTGGGTGGACCGTATCTCGATCGAACTGACGACGCAGATGCTCGCCACGCTGTTCGACTTCCCCTTTGAGGACCGCCGCAAGCTGACGCGCTGGTCGGACGTTGCGACCGCGTCGGAGGAATCCGGCCTCATCGAATCGGAAGACGCGCGCCGCGCCGAGCTGCTCGAATGCGCCGACTATTTCACCCGCCTCTGGAACGAGCGCGTCAACGCGCGCGAACCCGGCAGCGACCTGATCTCGATGCTGGCGCATGGCGAATCGACGCGCAACATGGACCGCATGGAGTATCTCGGCAACCTGATCCTGCTGATCGTCGGCGGCAACGACACGACGCGCAACTCGATCACCGGCGGTCTTTACGCGCTCAACAAGTTCCCGGAGCAGTACCGGAAGCTGCAGGCGAACCCCTCGCTGATTCCGAACATGGTGGCCGAGATCATCCGCTGGCAGACGCCGCTGGCGCATATGCGCCGCACCGCGCTCGCGGATATCGAGGTCGGCGGCAAACAGATCAAAAAGGGCGACAAGGTTGCGATGTGGTACGTCTCGGGCAACCGCGACGAGGATGTGATTTCCAATCCGAACCAGCTCGTGATCGACCGCGAGCGCGCCCGCCAGCATCTCTCCTTCGGCTTCGGCATTCACCGCTGCGTCGGCAACCGTCTCGCCGAGATGCAGCTCCGCATCGTCTGGGAAGAAATCATCAAGCGCTGGCCCGACGAGCCGATCCGCGTTCTCGCCGAGCCGACCCGCGTGCTTTCGCCTTTCGTGAAGGGCTATGAGCAGATGATGGTCGAGCTGCCGAAGCGCAAGCACTGAGGCAACAGCCGCAACGAAAAAGCCGGGCCGGAGAAATCCGCGCCCGGCTTTTCTTTTTACCTCGGCCCATCACCGCCCTGCTCTTCCACCCTCCCACAGGGGGAGGGTGGGAAGAAGGTGGACGGTGGGACGGTGCGCGGTGGCGCCAAACAAAAAGGGCGGCTCCGGTGTGGAGCCGCCCAGTCTGTGCGGGGGATCGCTTCTTCAGGTCCGGATTGAGGGGAACCGGACCTGCTCACGCAACGGCGGATTTACTCGGCCGCCGAAATCGTCACTTCCTTCAGCGCGTCGATATTGGCGCCGAAGTTGATCTTCTGCAGATAGCGGATGCCGTCCTCGGCGATGTCGTCGCCGATCATGCGGTCGCCTTCGCTCTTCAGCTCGTCCATGTCGACATAGGTCGCATAGAAGGCCTTGGTGCGGTCGGTGATGATGCCGGCCTTCAAGAGCGTCTTGATGAGCACGCGGAAGATGTTGGTGCCTTCCTTCATCTGTTCGCGGCGGTCTTCGTCGCCGAAGGCTTCGAGCATTTCAAGCTGGACCTGCTGCCAGTCGAGGCCGAAATCGCCATAGATGATCTGCTTCTGCTCGGGGTTCACGAGGTTGAACAGCAGCGTCTGGAAGCACTCGGCCGCCCAGTCCTCGATGATGTTCTGCTCTTCTTCCGACAGGCTCGGGATCGTGCGGTCGGCCCAGATCTTGCCGAACTTGTGGTGGAAGGCTTCGTCGGTCATCACGAGCTGCGTGAGTTTGACGAGCAGCGGATCGTTGGAGCGCGCATAAAGCGTCGCGAAGGCGCCCATTGCGAGGCCTTCGACCAGCATCTGCATGCCGACGAGCTTCTTGTAGACTTCCGGCGCGCGGACGATGTCGGTCAGCAGCGTCGCCAGCGTCTCGCCGCAAGGAAGCGGCTTGCCCCAGCGCGCCTGGACGTATTTGGCGAAGGCCGTCACATGGCGGGCTTCTTCGCGGGTCTGATTGGCGGCATATTCCTGCGCCCCCGGATCGCGGAGAATGTGGCAGAGCGAAGCCGACAGGTTCAGCGCGCCCTGTTCGCCATGCAGGATCGCCGACAGGGACCAGCGCGCCGTTTCGTTGGCGAAGCGGACCTTGTCCTTTTCCGACAGGTTCTGGAAGCAGGGCAGGCGGAATTCCGGAATCATTTCTTCCGGCATGATCATGATGTTCTCGTAGTCGAAGGGCTCCGAGAAATCGATGTACTTCTTGTCGAGCGGATCCCAGAAATGGTCATGGGTCGCCGAAATGATCTTGTCGAAGGCGGTGGAGCGCTGGCCGTAGCGCTCGACTTCCATCATCGCCGGAA
>PHEO01000250.1 GCA_002841195.1 Alphaproteobacteria bacterium HGW-Alphaproteobacteria-11 | reverse complement strand
GAGGAAACCCCGGAAGAGCCGGTGGTGGAGGGTGAGGGCGAGCCTGCCGAACCACTGGCAGCTTCGGACCCGTTCATCGGCACCTCGGGCGATGACATGTTGATCGGCAGCGCTGGCGCAGACCTGATCATGGGCTTTGGCGGCGTTGACCATATCGTTGCCGGTGCCGGTGCCGATGTCGTGCGGGCCGGTGCGGGAAACGACTTCGTCGATGGCGGGGCCGGGCGTGACGTGATCTTCGGCGAAGGCGGCGACGACGACCTCTTTGGCGGCGATGACGACGACATCGTCTATGGCGATGCCGGCAACGACCGGATCTTTGGCGGCAACGGCAACGACTTGCTCAACGGCGGCGCGGGCGATGACATCGTCTTTGGCGGCGCGGGCGATGATGTCATCGTGGCCGAGTTGAACGATGGCGATGACACCTACTATGGCGACGATGCATCAGGTGGCAGCGGCATTGATCTGCTCGACATGGGAATGCTGACGGTCGATGCGACGGTCGATCTTGGCAACGGTGTTGGCGGGCGCGGCAGCGCCATGAGCACCCAGACCGGGTCGGATACGCTGTGGCACATCGAGAATGTCGTGACCGGTTCGGGCAACGACGTGATCATTGCCAGCGCCTCGGTGAACGTCATGGATGGCGGTGCGGGCGACGATCTGTTCGTGTTCCTTTCGGCGGCGGCAGCAGATGGCGACACCATCCGCAACTTCGAGCCGGGCGACAAGATCGACCTCTCGGGCATCGACGCCGACACCGGCGCCGCCGGGAACCAGGCGTTCACCCTTGTCGCCGGGTCCGAGGCCACTGCGCCGGGCCAGCTGGTGGTTACGCATGAGACCCGCGAAGACGGCGAATACACCGTCATTTCCGGCAACACCGGCTGCGACGAGACGCCAGAATTCCGCATCAACATTGCGGGCAACCATACTCTGAGCGCGTCTGACTTCACGCTGTAAAGCGAAAGGTCTGGCCGGTGACCTGCCGGCCAGACCCCACAAAAAGCCATTTGCAGCGGGGTAATCACATGTCGTCGTCAGGTGAACGTTCAAAATCATTGGCCGAAAGCCGCGGCAACGCGATGATCGGGCGCGAGTTTCGGGGGATCGGGGTGTTTCTGTTCTCGATCTCGGGGATCATCAACGTGCTGGCGTTGACCGGCGCGTTCTACATGTTGCAGATCTATGACCGGGCGCTGACCAGCGGCTCGATCCCGACACTGGCAGCGCTTTCGGTGCTGGCGATCGGGCTTTACCTTTTTCAGGGGCTGTTCGATGTGGTCCGCGCACAGGTGTTGGTTCGCATCGGGGCGCGGCTTGACCGGCTGCTGGCGCCAATAGCGCATCGCGTGACCGTTGACATGCCGCGCTTCGGGTTTTCCACATCGGAGGCGCTTGAGCGCGGGCGTGATGTCGACACGCTGCGCGGCTTTATGGGCAGTCAGGGGCCGATGGCGCTGTTCGACATGCCATGGGTGCCGATGTACCTGGCTTTCGTATACTTTCTGCATCCGATGCTGGGCGCGGTCACGCTTGGTGGCGCCTTCGTTCTGACGCTGTTGACGATCTGGACCGAACTACGCTCGCGCAAGCTGTCGCTTGCGTCGCAGCAGGCCAATGTCACGCGCGGCGCGATAGCGGATTCGAATGCGCGCAACGCCGAAATCCTCAAGGCGATGGGGTTTGTTGATCGCGCGGTGGACCGCTTTTCACTTGCCAACGCCGAGCATCTGGCGCTGCAAACGAAAACCACCGATATCGTCAGCACCTATGGTGCCTTTTCGCGGGTGTTTCGGCTGCTGCTGCAATCTTCGCTTTTGGGAATGGGCGCCTATTTCACCATTCAGGGCCAGATGTCGGCGGGGGCGATCATCGCGGTTTCGGTCGCGGCAACGCGCGCGCTGGCGCCCATCGACCTTGCCATCGGCAACTGGAAAGGTGTGATCTCGGCGCGCACTGCCTATGCGCGGCTGCGCGAAACCATCGTGGCGCTGTCGGGCGCGACAAAGCCGCTTGATCTGCCGCCGCCCAAGGATTCGGTGAAGATCGAAAAGATTACCGTCGCCGCACCCGGCACCGGCCGCATACTGCTAAGCGAAGTCGCGCTGGAGGTTAAGGCGGGCCAGGCGCTTGGGTTGATCGGGCCTTCCGGGGGCGGCAAATCAACCCTGAACCGCGCCATCGCCGGGATCTGGCCGGCCCTGCGCGGCAATATTCGGCTTGATGATGCCGACCTTTCGCAGTGGGATGGCGCCGAGATCGGCAAGCATGTCGGCTATCTGCCGCAAGAAGTGGCGCTGCTCGACGCCAGCATCATCGAAAACATCTCGCGGCTGGCGCCGGTACGCGACCCCGCCGCAATCATTGCCGCGACGAAAGCCGCAGGCATTCACGAAATGATCGTACGGCTGCCCGACGGGTATGACACCCAGCTTGGCCCGATGGGCACCGCCCTATCTGCCGGTCAGCGCCAGCGCATCGGGCTGGCGCGCGCGCTTTACGGCGACCCGTTTCTGGTGATTCTGGATGAGCCCAACGCGTTTCTGGATGCCGAGGGCGAACAGGCGCTGAACAAGGCAATCGCCGGCATCCGTGCGCGCGGCGGTATCGTGATTGTTGCGGCGCATCGGCCCAGCGTACTGGCCGAGGTCGATCTGGTCGCGGTTTTGCAGAATGGCCGCGTCACGGCGTTTGGGCCGAAATCCGAAGTGATCTCGAATTCCGCGCCAAAGATGCCCGTCAATGCGCCTGCCGCCGCGCCGCGCGCACAACCTGCGCTGGTCTTGGCCGGGGTCGCGCGAAAATCTTCGGCAGGTGAGGGCGCATGATGATCATTGAAGCAAAGGCGCGAAAGTCGGCCGAAAACGCCCCCGATGGACGCGAAAAATACGAGGAGAAACAGCCTGACAAGCGATCTCGTTTGCCGATCTATCTGGCGCTGTTCTTTACCGGCATCGTGGCCTATCTGAAAAGTGCATGGTCCGCCGAGCCCGCGCAACCACATGTCAATAGCCCCGAACCCGATGGCCGCGAAGGCGGCGCGCCGATTGCCGATGTGCTGGGCGAGACCGGGCCCGAGCCGCCGCGCGCGCAAGGTGCAGGGCATTTCGGCGCCGAATTCACCTCGGGTGCGGCACAGTTGATGTTTCTGAACCCGGAACCCTGGGTCGCCAAAATCGCTTACCCGAAGATTGCCGCCAATGGCGAGGTCATGGCCCCGCACGCGACGTTGGGCAGTATCTTTCCGCCTGCCGTAAGCTATGTGCGCGGCAACGACGCCGGGCCGATCTCGCAGGGGGGCAACGTGGCAGGGGTGCCGCCTTTGCCCGCGACAGTGCGGCAACCGGAAACGCCGCAGGCGCCCGGCCAGCCCGAAACAGACAAGAGCGCAGAAGAAAGTGGTTCGCAGCCGCCCGACCCTTCGGCTGAGGCTGCGGTGCCCGACGCCGACTGCGATGAAGACCCGATCATTCCGGCCAATGGCGCCCTGAACCGCGGCCCGGTCGTGTTCCGGTCGGTGCGGCTCAACGATGTCATGGCCGGCCAGATCCTGCTGTTCGGTCTGGCCGAACTGCTGCGCCACAGCCACGACCCGGATGGCGATGCGCTGAGCGTGACCAACCTTGTGGCCTCTGGCGGGACCTTGACCGAAACAGCCGACGGCTGGGCTATTGCCACGATGGCGGGCATGCTTGGCCCGATTACCCTGACCTATGATATCACCGATGGACAGGCGCAGGCGGTGCAAAGTGCGGCCTTCCATGTTTTGCAGGCGTGGCAAGCCCTGACCCCGCAAGATGATGTTCATGTCGGCACTGCCCATGCTG
>PHEO01000249.1 GCA_002841195.1 Alphaproteobacteria bacterium HGW-Alphaproteobacteria-11 | reverse complement strand
GGCCAGAACGCCGCCGCGCCGAGACCTGCCGCGCTCGCGAGGTAAGCGGCGCCGACATCGCGGATCAGATGGGCGTTGGCCGCACCTGTCAGCGCCAGGTCGGGGATCGAGGCAAACCAGCCGATCGGATCGGCGACCATGCGGCCGCCGTTCAGCAATGCGAAGACGCCCAGAAGCGCGGCGAGGATGCGGAAAACCGTTTGTTCCATGGCGTGAAGCCTAGGAGGCGCGCGGGGCGCATGGCAGGGCCAATCCCCCGTCAAATATTGGAACCAAATGACGCCGCCGGTCGTGTAGACTGCCCGCCGGCAGGCGAAGGGGCCACCCGTAACCAAAGGGCCACAGGCATTGGGAAGCATCGTCCGATTTCCCGGCGATCTCGTTACCGAGCATGACCGGCGGCGCCTGAAGGCGGCCGCGGACGGCTCGCCGTTCGATCTCGAATTTCGCAAGAACGGTCAAGGCGTGATGGCGCCCTACCTGACGCGTTGCGGCCATATGCGCCCGAGCTTCCGGCTGCGCAAGACCCCGGAGGGCTGGGAGGCGATTTCGCTCGGCGCCGAGGAGACCGGCATGGTCGCTGCGCAGGGACGCAGCGCCGAAGAGCTAATCAGGGATCTCGGGCAACGCCCGGTTTGAACATTGCAACGAAAAACAAAACCACGAGGTAACGTCCGATGAACATCATGCCCCGCATTTCGAAGCCCGAGGATGTCGGCCTCGACGCCGACCGGCTCGCCAACATCCCCAATTATTTCAGTTCCTATATCGACCGGGGTAAGCTGGCGGGCTTTTCGACGCTGGTGTCGCGGGGCGGCGAGATCGCGCATTTCGAGGTGTGCGGCCAGCGCGACCGCGAGCGCGGGCTGCCGATGGAAAAGGACTCGATCTTCCGCATCTATTCGATGTCGAAGCCGATCACCAGCCTCGCGCTGATGATGCTTTACGAGGAAGGACATTTTCAGCTCAACCATCCGGTGTCGCGTTACATCGCCGAATTCAAGAAGCTGAAAGTCTGGGCCGGCGGAACGCCCGAGAATTACGAGACGAAGCCTTGCGCGCGGGAAATGACCATCCGCGATCTGCTGACGCATACGTCGGGCCTTACCTACGGCTTCATGTATGCCCATCCGGTCGACAAGCTCTACCGCGACGCCGGCATCGACGGCGCCAATACGTTGAAACTGACGCTGAAGGAAATGGTGACGGCGCTGGCCGACATTCCGCTGCTCTTTTCGCCCGGCGAACAATGGAGCTATTCGGTTTCGACCGATGTCTGCGGCTATCTGGTGGAAGTGCTGTCGGGGCGGCCGTTCGACGAGTTTCTGGCTTCCCGCATCTTCGCGCCGCTCGGCATGGACGACACCGGCTTCTTCGTGCCGAAGGACAAGCTCGACCGTTTCGCGACCAACTATTTCAAGGACCCGAACAGCGGCAAGACCGGCATCATGGATGTCGGCGACGCGACCAGCACCTATGCAAAACCGCCGAAATTTCTTTCCGGCGGCGGCGGCCTCGTTTCGACCATGACCGACTACTGGCGCTTCTGCCAGATGCTGCTCAATGGCGGCGAGATCAACGGTGTGCGGCTTTGCTCGCCCAAAACCATCGAATTCATGACGCTGAACCACCTGCCTGGCGGCAAGCGGATGAACGAAATGTCGAATTCGATGTTCAGCGAGCTTGCACCTGCAGGCGCCGGCTTCGGCCTCGGATTCCAGGTGACGCTCGATCCGGCGGAATCGCAGGCGATTGGGTCGCCCGGCAATTTCTCCTGGGGCGGGGCGGCTTCGACCTATTTCTGGATCGACCCGGAAGAAGAAATGGTCGCCATCTTCATGACGCAGCTTTACCCCTCCTCCACCTACCCCTTGCGCCCGCAACTGCAACAGCTCGTCTACGGGGCGATCACCGACTGAGGCGGCTTTCAAGCCCGCTATGCCGCTCTGGATACCGATCACGATTGCCGCCGCGTTCCTGCAGAACCTGCGCTCGACGCTGCAAAAGAAACTCACCGGCGAGATGTCGGCGATGGGCGCCACCTATGTGCGCTTCGCCTACGGGTTGCCGGTGGCGGCGCTTTATCTCGCGGGGCTCGTTTTCTTCACCGGCGCGACGCTGCCGGAGCCAAATGCGGCGTTCCTTGCCTATGCGGCGCTTGGCGGGCTGGCGCAGATATGGGGCACGGTGCTGCTGGTGGCGATCTTCGCCTGGCGCAACTTCGCGGTCGGCAACACCTATTCCAAGACCGAGACGATCCAGACGGCGCTGTTCGGCGCGATCGTGCTGGGCGATCTCCTCAGTTTCGGCGCGTTCCTCGCCATTCTGGTCAGCCTTGCCGGCGTCGTCGTCATTTCGATGGCGCAGGCGAAGCTGACGCTTGCCGCTTTCGTCCGTTCGCTCGGCGACAAGCCGACCTTGATGGGGATCGGCTCCGGCGCCTGCTACGGCGTCGCCGCCGTGTGCTATCGCGGCGCCTCGCTGTCGCTCGAACGGCCGGACTTCCTCACCGCCGCGGCCTACACGCTGATCGTCGTGCTGGCGATCCAGACGGTTGCGATGACACTGTGGCTCTGGTGGCGCGGCCCCGCCGATTTGCGCGCGGCCTTTGCGACATGGAAGGTCAGCTCGGCGGTGGGGCTCGCCGGCGCGCTTGCCTCGATGGGCTGGTTCACGGCCATGACCATCCAGAATGCGGCCTATGTGCGGGCGCTTGGCCAGATCGAACTGGTCTTCACCTTCATCTCGTCGCATTTCATTTTCGGCGAGAGAACCAACCGGCTCGAATTCATCGGCATCGCGCTGGTCGCGGGCGGCATTCTGCTGCTGCTCGTCGCGCGCTAGAGCCGAAAAAGAAAACCCCGGATCCGGTGGCTGACACCGGACCCGGGGTTGGCGGCGATTTCGAGGAAGACTGCTGCCGCGGCGTCGGGGGGGCAAGGGGTCGCCGGCAAACAATCGCATCCCGATACTGCCGCCCTGACGCGCCTCGGGTGCGCGCCAAGCGAAACACCGTTCTTCGACTGTTGTCGAGACTAGTCCTCCACGCGGCGGAATCAACGAGATTCCGTCCGTAGGCGCACGATTCCGTTTTCTGTGCCGCAGCGGGACAGAAAACGGTTCCGCCGTGAAGTGTAATGCCTGTCGTTAAACCGGCGTGTCGCCGCCGACGGTGGTGCGATGCATCACACGCAAATGACCGTCATAGCCGCCATCGGCGAAATGCAGCGTGCAGCGATTGTCCCACATCGTCAGCATGTTCGGCTGCCAGCGATGACGATAGACGAACTCGTCCTTGATCATGTGTGTGTAGAGGAAACCGAGCAGCGCCGCGGATTCGTCGGACGACATGCCCTCAATATGCGATGTGTAAACGGGGCTGACATAAAGTGCCTTGCGTCCCGTAACGGGATGCGTGCGCACCAGCGGATGCGGGCAGGTCTTCTCGGCCTCCTTGCTGACGATGATTTTCATCGTCCGCTCTTCCTTCTCCTGCGCGAAGATGCCCTTGGTGCCATAGGGCAACGCGGCGGTGTGGATCGCGATGAGGCCGTCGAGTATTCGTTTCATCGTTGCGGAAAGCGCGTCGTATGCCCGCGTGCAATCGGCATAAAGCGTGTCGCCGCCGACGGGTGGCGTCACTTTCGAATGCAGGAGGGTGGCGGCGGGCGGCTGTTCCTGAAAACTCCAGTCGGAATGCCAGCCGGCGCCGAAATTGCGCGCCTTCTCGTCCGGCGCGCGGCGCAACTCCAGAATATGCGGGCGGCCTTCCATTGGCTTGATGAAAGGATCGTGGCCGAAGGGGCCGATCTGCAGCGTGAAGGCTTCGAGCTG
>PHEO01000020.1 GCA_002841195.1 Alphaproteobacteria bacterium HGW-Alphaproteobacteria-11 | reverse complement strand
GAGTTGGTGACGCCCGCGACCGCCAGCGCAGCATCCTCCGCCTCGGCGGCGAAGCCCGCGAGCTGCTCGGCCGTGGGCGGCGCGGATTTGTCCTCGATGTCGAGATCGGGCCAGTCGCGCGCCAGCATTTCCGGATCGGCAAGGCCGCAATAGGGGTCTTCGGGCGCGCCACGGGCCATTGCCACCGCGCGCTCGATCATCGGCGCCAGTGACGTCTCCGACAGATCGGTTGTCGAGACGTTCGCCTGCCGCTTGCCGACAAAGACACGCAAGCCGACATCGCAGCCTTCCGACCGTTCGACATCCTCCAGCTTGCCGAGCCGCCACGAGACGCCGAGCGAAGCGCCTTCCATGGCCACAGCTTCGGCCGCATCGGCACCCGCCTTCAACGCCCGGTCGACAAGCGAAGCCGCCATGTCGAGTGTCGACATCCGCTCCGCTGTCTTTGCCGCTTTTGTCATGCTTGCCCCGAATTACCTTGTCAGACGAGTGCGTAGAAGAGACAGGCGCCACCCGCGACGAGTTGGCCGATCCAGGTGAGCAATGTGCCGATCAGTCGCGGCGGTGTCGAGGCAGAGCTGCGCGAGACACCGATCGCATGCAGCACGCGGCCGACGGTGAGCGCGAGACCGACGATATGCAGCACAAAGATCGAAGCCGACAGCATGTGCAGCACCACGAGGCCGATCAGGCCGATGGGCGTGTATTCGACATTGGTGATGTGGGCGCGGTTGGCGTTGTAGAGCTTCTCGTCGTCGCCGGTGCCGGTCATCACATTGGTGCGCACGCGGTTCGCCGAGACCTGATAGGCAAGAAAGAGATTGATCAGAATGTTGAGGCCGGCATAAACGCCGACAATCGCCAGCGAGATCGAATAGAACATTGGGCACCCTCCCTTGTTTGGCCTGCCGCCAACTTGATTCTGCGGGTCGGCAGGAAAGCTAGCACGTGAAGCAGACCCCGTCACAGCGCCGGGCGCGCATCTTTCCTTGAAAACAGTGTCTTAATCGTCCGTGCCGGGCTTGCGGCTGCGGAGTTGCTTCGTCGCGCCGCGCCTCACCTTGCTCTCGAGGCGACGTTTCTTCTCGCCGAGGCTGGGTTTCGTCGGCACCCTAAATTTCGGCCGGTGCGCGGCCGCCGCGATCATCTCGACCAGGCGCTCGATGGCGTCGCGGCGGTTTGCCTCCTGGGTGCGGAAGCGGTTTGCGGTGATGACGATGACGCCGTCCCGGGTGAGTTTCGAGCCCGCCAGGCGTTCGAGCCGCGCCTTGGTGCGCCCGTCCAGCGACGGCGAGGCGCGCATGTCGAAGCGCAATTGCGCGGCGGTCGAGACCTTGTTGACATTCTGCCCGCCCGGCCCGCCGGCGCGGATATAGGTGGTGGAGATTTCATCGTCGCCGATCGAGAGCGTGTCCGTGACCGGGATCATGTCGCACGGCCTCCGGCGCCGGAAATTTCAATTCCCATCCAGACCGTGTGCGTCCGCGCCGAGCGTTCGATCTCCGCAAATCCGTAGCGCGCGTAGAAATGCAAGGCGCGGGTGTTTGCAGCGCCGCAGCCGAGATGAACGCCGCGCGCGCCGGCTTCGCCGACCGCAGCAAGGAAGCGGTCGAGCAGGCGGCGGCCGACATCGCGGCCCTGAAGGCGCGGCAGCAGGTTGATGTGGAGATGCGCCGGATAGACCGCGACGATCCGCTCCGGCGTTTTGTAGGGATGGTGGATCACATACTGGCGGCGTTCGTCGGCGCTCCAGCCAGCCGGCGGCTTCGCGGCGGGGTCTTCATATTGCGCCCGGAGCGCCGGCCACCACTCGACTTCGAGCCGCACGTCGAAGGCGCGCGTATCCGCCGTGCCGACGATATAGCCGGCGACGCCTGCTTCGTCTTCGGCAACGAAGGCGCTTGCCGGTTCGAGCAGCGCGTAGGGCGCGGCATAGATGTGGCCGATCAGCTTCGCATCGTCGTGCAATGCCGAGGCATCCTGTCCGGAATCGCCCGTCCGCAACGCAATGTCGTAAAGCGCGTCAAGATCGGCGGTGCGGAAGGGGCGGATGGACGGCATGAAATAAAGGCCCAAAGCTGAATTCAATGATGTTATACGCATATTGCGGAGTGCGTATAATTATATGTTGACAAGCAACTTCATAGTTGATGTTATACTCGGACCGCAGAAAGAGTATAGCAATGCCGTCCAGGCTTCCCCTAGCAATGCATACAGCCTACGCCGACCTCGTTGACCGGTGCGCCGCCGCAGCGTTCGAGGACGCTTTTGCCGGGGACGGAACTTTTGTTGCCAAAACGGTGCGAGGACGGAAGTACTGGTATTTTCAGGAATCGACATCCGACGGTCGACGGCAAAAATACGTCGGCCCCGAAACAGACGACCTGCTTGAGCAGATCGCACGGCACAGAAATGCACAGGATGACACGCGCGACCGTCAGTCGCTCGTGTCGATGCTTGTCCGGTCGGCCTATTTGCCTCGCCCGCAAGCGAAGATGGGCCAAGTTATTCAGGCCCTCGCAGAAGCTGGCGTGTTTCGATTGCGCGCGGTCTTGATTGGGACGACCGCGTACCAAACCTATGCCGCTATGCTCGGCGCTCGCCTGCCCGCCGCGTCCGTGCAAACTGGCGATATCGATATTGCACAGCATCGCACGATTTCGGTAGCTACCGAAGACAAGACACCGCCCGCACTGTCCGTACTCCAGGGAGTAGATCCGAGCTTCCGCCCCGTACCGCATTTCGATCCGACACGCACAACATCGTATATCGCGGATGGAGGCGTGCGCGTCGATTTCCTGACCCCCAACAGAGGAGCGGATAGCGACGAACCAGAGCCCCTTCCGGCACTTGGGACTGACGCGGCACCCCTGCGATTTCTCGACTATCTGATTCATCAGCCGCAGCACGCAGTCGTCCTGCACGGCCCCGGAATCTATGTCACCGTACCGTCTCCTGAACGTTACACCCTGCACAAGCTGATCTTTACGCAAAGGCGGAACGACAGGAGTGAAAAGGGTCCGAAGGACATCGTGCAAGCGGAGAGCCTGCTTTCCGTACTGGTCGAGGACAGACCTTATGAACTATCGGCAGCGTGGGCGGACGCCGTAAAACGCGGGAGGACATGGAAACGGCATCTTGCGCAAGGCCTCGCGCAAGTATCCGCCGACACCAGAGACCGATTGCTGCAAACTGTCGGTGAAATGCGTTCATTCCTACCCGATCTCGATCTTCAATTTGCAGCATCGCCAGCAAGATACGACCCAAATCGGGATGTTGTCTTCTACTACGGTATTGCAGGAGCCGAAAGACATCGCTGCGCAATATCGACCGAAGCGATTGAAGATCATTTCCTGGACCACGAAGAGGAATCCGGTTCCGAATTTGGAGACATAGAGGTCAACAAGAAGCGTGTACTGGAATGCGTTCGAAGAAACCGGAGCGAAATCGAAGCCCTGCTGCGCGAAAAGTTCCTGCACTCCCCGGTCGAGAGAACGGAAGAAACGCTTCTGAAATCGGCCGACATTCAGATGCTTCGGAAACGGTTGACGCGCTAGGCTTTCACTTCCAGATCGGCTTGCCGGTGCCGGGGAGGCCGAGGCTCGACCATTTTTTCGTTACAGCCTCGATCACCTCTTCGTCCATGCGGATCTGGCGGCCCCATTCGCGCTTCGTTTCGGGCGGCCATTTGTTGGTGGCGTCGAGGCCGATCTTGCCGCCGAGACCGCTTTCGGGCGAGGCGAAGTCAAGATAGTCGATCGGCGTGTTTTCGATCAGCGTCACGTCGCGCACCGGGTCCATCCGCGTGCTGATCGCCCACATGACATCCTTCCAGTCGCGCGCGTCGATGTCGTCGTCGACCACGATCACCCATTTCGTGTACATGAACTGCCGGAGATAGGACCAGGCGCCCATCATCACGCGCTTGGCGTGACCGGGATAGGCCTTCTTCATCGAGATGACGGCGATGCGGTAGGAGCAGCCTTCCGGCGGCAGCCAGAAATCGACGATCTCCGGGAACTGCTGCTGCAGCAGCGGAATGAAGACTTCGTTGAGCGCTTCGCCGAGCACCGACGGTTCGTCCGGCGGGCGGCCGGTGAAGGTCGAGAGATAGATCGGGTCTTTCCGCATCGTGATGGCGCTGACCGTGAAGACCGGGAACTTCTCGACCGAATTGTAATAGCCGGTGTGGTCGCCGTAGGGGCCTTCGTCCTCGTAGTCCTCCAGCGAGACATGGCCCTCAATGACGATTTCGGCTTCGGCCGGCACTTTCAGCGGCACGGTCTTGCAATCGACAAGCTCGACCTTCTGTCCGCGCAAGAGGCCTGCGAACTGATACTCGCTCAGCGTGTCGGGGACCGGCGTGACCGCGGCGAGGATCGTGCCCGGATCGGCGCCGATGACGCAGGCGGCCGGGAGGGGCTCGCGCTTTTCGGCTTTCCAGCGCGCGTGATGCTGCGCGCCGCCGCGATGGGCGAGCCAGCGCATGATCGTCCTGTCGCGCCCCAGCACCTGCATCCGGTAGATGCCGAGGTTGAAATCGTCTTCCTTCGTGCCTTTCGGCCCCTTGGTCACGACCAGCGGCCAGGTGATCAAGGGCGCCGGCTCGCCGGGCCAGCAGGTCTGGATCGGCAGGTCGTGGAGATTGATGTCGCCGCCCTTCAACACGACCTCCTGACACGGCGCCGAAGACAGCGTTTTCGGCTTCATCGCCATCACGGTTTTCAGGAGCGGCAGCATCTCGAAGGCTTCGCGGAAGCCGCCCGGCGGTTCGGGCTGGCGCAGGAAGGCCAGCGCCTCGCCGACTTCGCGCAGGTCTTTCGCGTGGCGGCGTTCCACGCCCCCCATCGTTACGGCCTGCGCCACGCGCTCCACGGTGCCAAAGAGATTGACCAGCACCGGCATCGGCGAGGTCCGCCCATCGGCCATCAAGGCCTGTTCGAAGAGCACCGCCGGACCCTGCTCGGCCAGCAGGCGGGTCTGGATTTCGGTCATTTCGAGGACGGTCGAGACGGGCGCGCCGACACGGGCCAGATCGCCCGAGGCGTCGAGTTTCGAGAGGAATTCGCGCAACGAGACGTAGGACATCGGTTTTCCGGGCTTTCTGGCGGCTTTCCGGGGCGGGGGCGCCCGGGCGCGCAGAATGCCGCATTCCCGCATTCCTGCCAAATTGACCCGATCCGTTAACAGGGCGCCAACCGTTCGGCGCTTACGCTCAATACCGGAAGTTCAGGCAGGAGAGCGTTGGTTGATTACGGACGGAACAGCATCCCGGCGACAGGCCCCGCGCATCTGGCGCGGCGGCGAGATCGACGCCGACCCTTTTCACATGCCCCAGTATGCCGCCATTCCGGCTGCCGAGCTTGTGCAGCGCGCCTTCGGCTTCATCCGCTATGCGACGGTCTATGCGGATGCGGTGACGGTCAACGATTCCTCGCCCATTCTGGGTGTCTTCGAATGGTCGGAGAAGATGTCGGCCTATGAGGGCATCGCATTGCGCGTCGTCGCGCGCGACCGGCACGGCGTCGAGAAATCGCTGCTGGTCGAGCTGACGCATGCGACCAACGCGAAACGCAATATCGTCCTCCATGCCTCGCATGACGGGCTCGACGCGCCGGCACGCTGGCGCTCATGGGGCCGCGTGCTTCGCCTGCCGCTGCTGGTGGAGGACCGCGAAGGCATGCTCCATCCGGCCGAACGCAAGCTCGGGGCGCTGCATGTCGGCGATCCGCAGCCGCATTCGGGCGCCAATCCGCTTTCGGCGCGCCGCCCGCTCAGCTTCGGACAGTCCGGCCAGCCGCGCAGCTGGGGCGAGCGGCTCGTCGTCGGCGCGCGCCCGCCCGCCTATTGAGGCTCAACCGAACTTCGAGAAATCCGGCTGGCGCTTTTCGAAGAAGGCGCTGATCGCTTCCTTTACCTCGTCCGAACGAAGCTGCGCACCGAAGACACGGGCCTCGGCCTCGCGCGCTTCGCCGACCCGCGGACGGTCATTGTCCTTCAACAGCGCCTTGGTCGCGCGCACCGCATTGGGCGCCTTCGCGGCGAGTGCCTTGGCGCGGGCGAGCGCTTCGACCGGCAACTCGTTGTCCGGGAAGACATCGGCAACGAGGCCGATGGCTTCGGCTTTTTCCGCACCGATCTTCTTGCCGGTCAGAAAAAGGTCGGCCGCCTTCTGAATGCCGATCTGACGCTGCAGCAGGAAGGTCGAGCCCGCTTCCGGCACGAGGCCGAGATTGACGAAGGGCATCTGGAAGGTCGCGCTCGCGCCGGCATAAACAAGATCGCAATGCAGCAGCATGGTGACGCCGACGCCGACGGCAAGCCCGTTCACCGCCGCCACAACGGGCTTCTCGGCATTGGCGAGGTTTTCGAGGAAGCGCGTCACATGCGGCTTTTCCTTAGGCTGTTCGTCGACGGGCGTCGTACCCGCCTTGGCGAAGTCGCCGAGATCGTTGCCCGCCGTGAAGGAACCGCCGGTGCCGGTGTAGTAGGTGACGCGGATATTCGGATCGGCGTCCGCCGTCTCCATCGCGTCGGCCAGCACCTTGTACATCTCGGCCGTCAGGGCGTTTTTCTTGTCCGGGCGGTTGATGGTGACGATCTGGACACCGTCTTCGATGGTCACGAGCACATGGTCGGTCATCGGGCGATCCTTCGATTGAGCGTTGCAATTATGCAAGTAAGTTCTTTTTCGGAATTTACGGTGCCGCGCCACCCTGCGCAAAGCCAATCCATGCAAAGCGCTGTGCGCCGAACAGGGGTCGGCTGAACGCATCTGAACAGCGCTCAGCCGGGCAAAACGCGCCAGACGCTGGTGTTGCGGACATCGGTGTCTTCAAGCTCGCGCGTCGTCCTCACCGCGTAGGACACCAGTTTTTCGAGGCCCGATTTCGGCAGATAGGTGCGGCCCGGATCGCCGATCAGCACGGTCGTGCCCTCGCCCGCCAGCCCGCGCAGCCAGGCTTCGATGCGCGCCGCCAGCGGGCCCTCGTAACACATGTCGCCGACAAGGATCGTATCCCAGCCGCGATTTTCGACGCCGACGAGATCCTCGGTCGTCGCGGTGACGGCGGCGTCGTTCGTTTCGGCGTTGAGTGCGATTGCGGCCGCGGCGAAAGCATCGATGTCGGCGGCGAGCACGGAAGCGGCGCCCGCCTTCATCGCGGCGATTGCGATGAGGCCCGAGCCCGAGCCGAAATCGAGAATGCGCCGCCCGCGGACGATTTCCGGATTGTCGAGAATGTAGCGCGCCAGCGCCTGACCACCGGCCCAGGCGAAAGCCCAGAAAGGCGGCGGCAGGCCCGACTTTTCGAGTTCCTCTTCCGTCATCTGCCAGATCGGCACGATCTCGCTGGCGAGATGCAACCTGATTTCGGGAATGAGTGGCGGCTCGTGGAGCGCGGTGTTCTCGCGGATAAAGCGCGCGGGATCGCTCATGCGCCGGCGGGAAGCGCCGCGAGAACCGCGCGGGCCTTCTCGCTGTCCGCCGCGATCTGCGCCTTCAGGCTGTCGAGCCCGTCGAACTTCCGTTCGGGGCGCAGATATTCGATGAACGACACCGCCGCATGAGCGCCATAGATGTCGCCGGCGAAATCGAAAATATGCGCTTCCAGCAGTACATCCTTCTTGTCGAAGGTCGGGCGGCGGCCGACATTCGCGACGCCATCGTAAATGCCCTTGTGCGGCCCGTCCTCGATTTCGACCTTTACCGCATAGACGCCGAGCGCCGGCTCGACATGATCCTCGAGCGGCAGGTTGGCGGTCGGGAAACCGATGGTGCGGCCGCGCTGGTCGCCCTGCTGGATATGCGTTTCCACCGTCCACCAATGGCCGAGCAGTTTCGCGGCGCCGCGCGGATCGCCCTGCGCCAGCAGCTCGCGGATGCGGGTCGAGGAATAGGCCTCGCCGCCGTCGCGCACTTCATCGACAATCGAAACGCCGAAGCCTTCCATCCCGCCCATATAGGAGAGCGCCGCCGCGTCGCCGCCGCGCGCCTTGCCGAAGCGAAAATCGTAGCCCGCCACCACATGAACGGCGCGCAGACCTTCGACCAGCACGTCGAGCACGAATTCCGGTGCGAGCTTCTGCGACATGCGCGCGTCGAAAGGCAGCGCCGCCAGAATGTCGACGCCGAGCTTTTCGAGGAGCCGCGCCTTGGCGCGAAAGGGCGTCAGTCGGAAGAAGGGCCGGTCGGGAAAGAAGAATTGCTGCGGATGCGGCTCGAAAACCATCACGCCGAGCGGCACGCCGAGTTCGTTTGCGATTTCCGCCGCGCGGCCGATCACCTGCCGGTGGCCGAGATGCACGCCGTCGAAATTGCCGAGCGCATAGACGCCACCTTGCAGGCCGGGCGGCACGTGCTCGTAATGGCGAAGAATCTGCATCTCTGGGGGCCGGGCTCCGGGCACATGAGGTTTGGCCAAAGGTGATGGCGGATCGGTCCCGATGCGTCAAGTGCAGGGAATGTCAGGCCGCTTGTGCACTACCAGACAAGGCGGGGCATGGCGCCGACGGCCGTCACGCCTGCCCGCGCCAGCACGGCGGACACGCGCGGACCCTCGGGCGCCTCCGGCTTGGGCCCGCAATCGGCGGCGGCGATGCCGCCGGTGATGAAAAGCGCGTCGATCCCTGCGTCATTGGCGCCCATGATGTCGGTCATCGGACCGTCGCCGACCGCCAGAATGCGCGCATCGGCGACCGGCGCACCTGCAATTTCGGCCAGCCTGTGGCGCGCGACCTCGTAGATCGGCCGGTGCGGCTTGCCGAAATAGACGACTTCGCCGCCGAGTTTTTCGTAAAGCGCCGCCAGCGCGCCGGCGCAATAGATGTGCTTGTCGCCGCGCTCGACCACAATGTCGGGATTGGCGCAGATCAGCGGCAGCTTGCGCGCGACGAGCTTTTCGAATTGCGCGCGGTAATCCTCCGGTCCCTCCGTTTCGTCGTCGAAGGGGCCCGTCACCAGAACGAATTCGCCCTCCGCTTCGCCGACGCGCGCAACACCCGTGCCCTCGAAGAGGTTCAGGTCGCGGTCAGGGCCGATGTAGTAGCAGGCCTCGCCCAACGTCTTGCTCGCCAGATAGGTGCACGTCGCATCGCCCGAGGTCAGAATTCCGTTATAGGCATCGTGCGGGATGCCCAGGCGCTCGAACATCTGCGGCAGCGCGTCGGAGGGGCGCGGCGCGTTGGAGAGCAGCAATACGTGCCCGCCCTTCGCCTGGAAATTCGACAGCGCCTCGGCGACGCCCGGATAGGCTTCGCGGCCATTGTGAAGCACGCCCCAGACATCGCAGAGCAGCGCGTCGTATTTGTCGGCGATGGCGGAGAGACCGGAAATCAGCAACGGTATATTCCTTCGGTCGTGAGCGGGTGTCAGGCAGGCGCCTGCATGAAGACGATCTCGGTGACGCCGTAGCGGCGGCGGTCGAGCTCCGCGAAACCTTCGGGCGCGGCGAAGTCGGAGGTCACGGCTTCTTCGACGACGCAGAGTGCTTGCGGCGCGAGCCAGCCGCCGTCGCGCGCGGAGAGAAGCGCCGTTTCGCCGAGCTTGCGGCCATAAGGCGGGTCGGCGAAAACCAGCGAGAAGGCGGGCCCGACGCTGCCGGGCCGAGGCCCGAGCGAGGTCGCATCTCGCTTGTAGAGCTTCGCATGGCCGTTGAGGCCCAGATGATCGAGATTTTCGCGGATGGCGGCGCGGCTTTCGGCGTGATCGTCCACAAACAATGCGAAAGATGCGCCGCGCGACAAGGCTTCGAGGCCGAGGGCGCCTGAGCCTGCAAAGAGATCGAGCACCCGCGCGCCTTCGAGCTCGAACGCGCCGAAATCGGCATGGGCCAGAATGTTGAACAGGGCCTCGCGCTGGCGCTCGCCGGTCGGGCGCACGCGGTCGCCTTTCGGCGCGGCGATGCTGCGGCCCTTATGGGCGCCGCCGACGATCCGCATGGCGTCCCTTTCCCGTGCCGGATGCATCGGCCTTTTTCGCGCGGAAGGTTTTCTGCCGGGGCTTCGTGCCGCCCGGTTTTCCCGGCGGTTTGCCGTCCTGCTTGCCCGGCGGTTTTTTCGGGGTGCCGCCCGCCGGTTTCGGTGCCGGTCCGCGCGGCGCCGGCGCTCCTGTGTGCGCAAACTTTTCCGCATGCACGCCAAGCTGGTCCATCAGCACGCGGTTCGGCACCTGCGCCACTTCGCCTTCCGCAAGATCGCCGACCTGAAAAGGTCCGAAGGACAGCCGGATCAGGCGGTTGACCTTGAGACCCAATGCGCCCAGCACGCGCTTCACCTCGCGGTGCTTGCCCTCCTTCAGGCCAACTGTCAGCCAGACGTTGGACCCTTGCACCTTGTCGAGCTTCGCTTCGATCGAGCCGTAGCGAACGCCATCGACGGTGATGCCGTCTTTCAGCTTGTCGAGATCGGCCTGGCTGATCGCGCCCCAGGCGCGCACGCGGTAGCGCCGCGTCCAGCCGGTGGCCGGCAGTTCGAGCAGCCGTGCCAGCTCGCCGTCATTGGTCAGCAGCAACAGGCCTTCGGTGTTGATGTCGAGGCGGCCGACCGAGACGACGCGCGGCATGCCGGCGGGCAGGCGCTCGAAAACGGTGGTGCGGCCTTCCGGGTCTTTCGCCGTCGTCACGAGGCCGGCCGGCTTGTGATAGCGCCAGAGCCGCGTCGGCTCCTGCTTCGGCAGCGCCTTGCCATCGACGACGATTACCTCGCGGCCGGTGACATTCAGTGCCGGGCTTTTCAGCACCTTGCCGTCGACCGTCACCTTGCCATCGGCGATCAGCTGTTCGGCCTCGCGGCGCGAGCAGAGCCCGGCGCGGGCGATCACCTTGGCGATGCGCTCGCCGGCGGGCGGCGCTTTGGAGGCGGGCATTTTGGGGCTGGCGTTCATGGCCCCTCTTTATCAGGCGCCTTGCCGAACCGAAAGCCACTGCTTGACGGGGCCGCCGCCACCCGGGCAGGGTCCGCCCATGAGTGCCGACGAAACCCCGCGCCCCATGGACATCGCCTTCGCCGAGGCCGAGGCGGCGGCTCTGCGCGGCGAAGTGCCGGTGGGGGCGGTCGTCGTCGATGCCGGTGGCACGGTCATCGCCCGCGCCGGCAACCGGACGCTCGAACTGAAAGACCCGACGGCGCACGCCGAAATGCTGGCGATCCGCGCGGCCTGCGCCGCAGTCGGCTCGGAACGGCTGACCGGCTGCGATCTCCATGTGACGCTGGAACCCTGCCCGATGTGCGCGGCGACGATCTCGTTTGCGCGGTTGCGCCGCCTCTATTACGGCGCGGCGGATGAAAAAGGCGGCGGCGTCGATCATGGGCCGCGCATCTTCGAACACCCGACCTGCCATCACCGGCCCGAGGTCTATGGCGGGCTCGGCGAGACGCGGGCGGCCGCACTTTTGCGCGACTTTTTCGCCGCCCGACGGGCCTGAACAAAGCCCCAGGCCGCATACGGCTTTCCGCGTGATTTGCCCGGCACAACCCGCTAGAGTGCGCCCATTCGCCATTGAGAGGAGGCTTCAAAGCCTCCAACCACAAGAAATACGAAGGGGAGACCTGATGCATTTCGAACATTCCGACAAAACCAAGGAACTGCTGGCCCGGCTTGAACGGTTCATGGACAAGTATGTCTATCCGAACGAGAAAACCTATAACGACCAGATGGATGCGTTTCGCGAAGCGGGCAATCCCTGGCAGGTGCCGCAGATTCTCGAAGACCTGAAGCCGAAGGCCAAGGAAGAAGGCTTGTGGAACCTGTTCCTGCCGGAATCCGAGCGCGGCGGCGGGCTGACCAACGTCGAATACGCCACGCTTTGTGAAGTGATGGGCCGGGTCGGCTGGGCGTCCGAGGTTTTCAACTGCTCGGCGCCCGACACGGGCAACATGGAAGTGATCGAACGCTACGGCAATGAGCGCCAGAAGAAGGAATATCTGGAGCCGCTGCTCGACGGAAAAATGCGTTCGGCCTTCCTGATGACCGAGCCGGACGTCGCCTCCTCGGACGCGACCAACATCGCGACCCGGATTGAACGCGACGGCAACGAATATGTCATCAACGGCCGCAAGTGGTGGTCGTCGGGCGTCGGCGACCCGCGCTGCAAGATCGCCATCGTGATGGGCAAGACGGATCCGAAGGCCGACACCTATCGTCAGCAGTCGCAGATCCTGATGCCGCTCGATGCCAAGGGCGTGAAAGTGGTGCGCATGCTGCCGGTGTTCGGCTATGACGACGCGCCGCACGGCCACGCCGAAGTCATTCTCGAAAACGTGCGCGTGCCGGCCGAAAACCTGCTGCTCGGCGAAGGCCGCGGCTTCGAGATCAGCCAGGGCCGCCTCGGGCCGGGCCGCATCCATCACTGCATGCGCACCATCGGCGTCGCCGAACGCGCCCTCGAAAAGATGTGCGAACGGCTGTTGTCACGCGAAGCCTTCGGCAAGAAGATCGCCGATCACTCGGTATGGGAACAGCGCGTGGCGGAAGCCCGCACCGAAATCGAGATGTGCCGTCTGCTGACGCTGAAAGCGGCCTACATGATGGACACGGTGGGCAACAAGATCGCCCGCACCGAAATCGCGATGATCAAGGTCGCGGCGCCGCGCATGGCCCTCAAGGTCATCGACGACGCGATCCAGGCGCATGGCGGTGGCGGCGTGACCACCGATTTCGGTCTCGCGCGCATGTATTCGGGCATTCGCACGCTGCGTCTGGCCGACGGTCCGGACGAGGTGCACAACCGCACCATCGCGCGGCTCGAGTTCAAGAAGCACATGAACAAGGTCCGCGCCGCGGCGGAATGATCATGGAAAGCATCAACCGCTTCATTCGTCGGCTTCTTGCTTTCGGATAGGCGGAAACGAGTACGGCCGGTCCCTTGCGGGGCCGGCCGTTTCCATGTGACGGACAGAAGACCAGCAGCGGATAGCGGCCCATGACCTCATACCCGATGAAGCTTTACAACGCGCAGCTCTCGCCTTTCGCGGCGCGCTGCCGTCTTGCCATCTATGCAAAGGGCCTGGACGTCGAAATGATCGACGTCGCGGCGGGCGCCGTGCCGCCTGAACTCGATACGCTGACGCCGATGCACAAGGTGCCGTTGCTGGTGCATGGCGATGTGGTGGTGCCGGAATCCGACACGATCTGCGAATATCTGGAAGACATCGGCGCCGGCACGCCGCTGCGTCCGGAAGACGCGGTCGAGCGGGCGCGCATGCGGCTCCTCTCGCGCATCGGCGATCTCTACATCATGGAGCCGATGGGTGACCTCTTCGGTCATATCAATCCGCAAGGCCGCGACCAGGCGCTGGTCGATCGCGAGATGGCCGAACTGCTGAAAGGTATTGGCTGGCTCGAACACTATCTCGACGGTTCACCCTTTGCGGTCGGCGGCCGGCTGAGCCTCGCCGATTGCGCCCTGGTGCCGATGCTGTTTTTCTTCGACCAGATCGGCCCGATGTTCGGCCATGCCTCGCCGCTGAAGAATTACCCCTCAGCCGAGGCCTACTACAAGGGCATTCAGGCGCACCCCGCCGCGGCGAAGGTCGTCGCCGAGCTTGGTGCCGCGCTGCGGCGCATGATGGGAAACTGAGTTCTATCCGCCTGCCATGTTGGCGAGGGCCGGCTTTTGCGGCGCTTCGTTCTCCGCCGGCATCTCGTCGGCGCCGGGTGCCGGCACGACGCAATGTGGCGTCAGGGGCAGCCGCACCGTCACGACCGTGCCCTTTTCCAGTTCGCTCTCGATCGACATCGCGCCGCCATGCAGTTCGGTCAGCGAGCGCACCAGCGCGAGACCGAGGCCTGTGCCCTGCTTGCTCAAGGCGGCGTCGGTCGCCACCTGCTCGAACGGGCGGCCGAGGCGGGCGATCTGATCGGCCGGGATGCCGCGGCCATTATCCGATACGGCGATGCTTATTCCGCTATCCGTCTCAACGACCTTCACCGACACCTTGCCGCCCGAGGGCGTGAACTTGATCGAGTTCGACAGCAGATTGAGCATGATCTGTTTCAGCGCCCGCTCGTCGGCGACAATCTCGTCGACCGCCAAGTCGTCGGCCATGGTCAGGGCAAGGCCGATACCGTTTTCCTCGGCGCGGCCGCGAACGAGGCGCAGGCTCGACTCCATCAGATTGCGCAGATCGACCGGTTCCGGGTGGAGCTCGTATTTGCCGGCCTCGATCTTCGACATGTCCAGAATGTCGCTGATGAGATCGAGAAGCAGCGCACCGCTTTCGTTGATGAGCTGCGCGTATTCGAGATAGCGCGCATGACCGAGCTGCCCGAACATCTGCATGCGCAGGATTTCCGAGAAGCCGATGATCGCGTTAAGGGGCGTCCGGAGCTCGTGGCTCATATTGGCGAGAAAGCGCGATTTGGTGCGATTGGCCGCCTCGGCACGCTCGCGGGCGTCCATCAACTCCATTTCATGGCGCTTGCGCTCGCTGATATGGCGGCTGACGCCAATGATTTCGGTCGTTCGTTTTCCCGTCTCGTTGCGCACCGGGCTCATCGTCGTTTCGAGCCAGATATAGCTGCCGTTGCTGTGCAGGAACCGGTAGTCGAATTGTACCTGCCGGCCGTCGACGGCACATTCGATGAATGCGTCGCGCACACGCGGGAAATCGTCGGGATGGATCATCGCCTCGTCGACGGGCCTGCCGATGAATTCCTCGGACTTGCGGCCGAGAATCGGCTCGACGGCCGGCGACATGAAGATGACCTGCGACAGCGTGTCGTAATGCGCGACGATGTCCGATGCCTGCTCCGTCATCAGGCGGTACCTGGCTTCGTTGGCCCTCAGCGCCAGTTCGGCTTCAATCTCCTCCGTCACATCCTCGGCAAGACCGACCAGAGCGCCGATCTCGCTATGAGCATCGCCTTCGGCATAGGCATGTGTCTTGATGTAGCGATAATTTCCGTCGTCGGCACAGAAACGCGTGACGCAGCTCACCGGCTCCTGCGTTTCGAAGGCATCGAGAAATTTCGACAGCAGTTCGTCGCGGTCGTCGGGATGCACGAGGTGCTCGTACCAGTCGCCGCCGCGCGGCAGTTGCGCTTCGTCGCGGCCAAGAATGCGCGCGACGCCGCGCGACCATTGCGGCGCGGGCTCACCCTTGACCCAGCGCCAATTGCCGAAGCGCGCCAACTGCTCGGCTTCGCGAAGCTGGCTTTCCAGCCTGTGGGTTTCGGTGACGTCGCGCGAGACGCAGAGAATGCCGGCCACATCCGGATCCGCGAGCAGATTGCGCCCGCGCGCCTCGATGCGCCGCCATGTGCCGTTCGCATGCGGCAGGCGGATCAACTCCATGACTTCGGAATCGGGAATGTTCGCACATTCCGCAAAACGCTTGCGCAAACGCTCACGGTCGTCCGGATGCACAAGGCCGAAAATCGATTGTCCGATCAGCGGCTTTTCGGAGACGCCGATCACTTCGCGCACCGCGGGGCTTTGATAGGTGATGACGCCGTCGCGATCCAGGATCGTCAGGATGTCGCCGGCGTTCTCGACCAGCGCACGATAGAACCGTTCGACCGGAAGCGAGCGCCTGTCGTTGGCGCGCGTCGACGCGGCCATGCCGGCTCCCTGCTCCGTTTTGGCGGAACGATCCATCCCTGCTCCCCACATCCGGCTCATCGCCGGCCACCTTCATGCGGGCGATCGGTTCGCCCGTAACGAGGTAAATGCTAGGGGGATTTGTTTAACGTTCCCTTGAATCGGGAATATACGTTAAGGAGGGCTTAACCCTGTTTTCGGCGGTTCAGTCCGGCCGCTGCACAATGTCCCATGCGTGATCGGCAAGCATCCGGCAGGAATCGCCCAGCGTCATCGCCCGCTCCGAACTTGCGTTGCCATCGAGGCCACGCTTGTAGACGCCCTGGCTGATGGAGGCGAGGCGGAACATCGAAAAAGCGAGATAGAAGTTCCAGTGCGGAATGCCGTCACGGCCCGCATGGCGGCAATACTCGGCGACGAATTCCTGTTCGGTCGGCACGCCGGGCGTTTTCGTCCGGTCGACCGCGGTCGCGCCGCCGGCAACGCCCAGAAGATCGTACATGCAGGCATAGGCGACATCGGCGAACGGGTGACCGATGGTGCAGAGCTCCCAATCGAGCACGGCGATCATGCGCGGCTCTGTCGCGTGAAACATCGTATTGCCGAGGCGGTAGTCGCCATGCGCGATCGTGACCGACGGTTCGGCGGGAATATGCGCCGGCAGGTAATTGATGAGTTCTTCCATTGCCGGCACGTCGGCCGTCTGCGCGCCGCGATACTGCTTGATCCAGCGGCCGATCTGCCGTTCGAAATAATTCCCGGGCTTGCCGAAATCGCCGAGGCCCACTTTTTCGTAGTCGACCTTGTGGAGCTTCGCGAGGTTCTCGGCGAGATTGGCATAGACCGCGCGGCGCTCCGCCTCCGTCGCGTCCGGCATGACCGACTCGCGGAAGACGCGGCCTTCGAGATAGTCCATCACATAGAAGGACGTCCCGATCACGCTGTCGTCCTCGCAAAGCGCATACATATGCGGCACGGGCACATCGGTCTCGGCGAGCGCCTTCATCACGCGGTATTCGCGGTCGACCTGGTGGGCGCTGGCGAGCAATTGCCCGGGCGGCTTCTTGCGCATCACATAGCGCTTGCCGCCGCCGGCACCGGTCGTCGTCAGCAGGAATGTGGGATTGGACTGGCCGCCTTCGAACTGGCGAACCTCAAGCGCGCCGCCGAAGCCTTCCACCGCGTCGCGGCACCATGCTTCGAGACGCTTCACATCGAAGCGGTGCGCTTCGCGGATTGCCGTCGTTTCATCGGCGGCCTGACTTGCGGCCTGATTGTCGGCCATGGGCGTCTCTCTCCCCTCATGCGAATAGCTGTTGGGAGTGACTTAGCACGCAGGCCCGGGCGGGCAAAGACGATGCTTGTTACGCCGCGTCCTCGGCAGGCTTGAAGCCCTCGCCCATCGTGCCGTCGACGCGGCGTGTGCGGGCATTGTGCACGAGCTTGCCCGGCCGGTCGTCGGTGTCGGGGCGCGAGGTCGCCATGCGGATGACCTCGCGGTAGCCGCCCTTCGTCTCGATGCGGGGACCGAAGCCGTTGGCGATCAGGAAAGCGCGCGCCCTGGGCAGGTTGTAGCAGGGCACCCACATCATCAGATGATGCTCGACATGGTAGTTGACCCAATAGGGCGCGATGAAGGCGCGTTCGAGCCAGCCGGCCTTCGTCGTGCGCGCCTGACGGAAGGGGTCGTTGTCGTCCGGCACCATTGCATGTTCGGCAATGTTGCGGATGCGCGTGATCGCCTGCTGCCAGGTCAGGAATGGCACCAGCCAGAGCGCGAAATAGAGATACCAGTGGCCGGCGGCGGCGAGCACGGCGAAGATCGCAAGTTGCGCCACTGTCGCGCGGCCAAGCTTTGCCCAGTAGTGCGCAAGGCGCTGTTTGAGTGGCCATTCGGCCTTGCCGAGTGCGTTCATGATCTGCGCCTTGCGCTGCTGATAACCGGTCTGGCCGGTCAGGTCGCGGATCATCTTGCGGCGGAAGCTCTTGCGCGTGATCGGGAACGGCGCCGAAAGTACGAGGTCGGGATCCTCGGGCTGCTGCGTATGCGCGTGATGCTGAAGGTGATAGCGGCGATAGGCGAGCGTCTCGGCCATCATGGGATAGGCACAGAGCCACTGACTCAGAAACATGTTGAGCTTCTGGTTGTGCGTCAAGATGCCGTGCGCGCCGTCATGCATCAGGATCGCAAGGCCGAGCTGGCGCGCACCGATGATCGCGACCGCAAGGATGTAGGTCAGCGGATTGGGGAAAGCGACGAAGATCGCCATCGCGCCGAAGATAACGGCCCAGGCATGCGCGACCTGAAAGGCGCCGCGCCAATCCGAGCGCTGACGCACGATCGCGAGTTGCGCGGGCGTGAAAAGTTCGCTGGCCGTGCTCATGCTTTAGCTCTCCGTTCGATCTTTCCGGCCTTCCGTTCGGGCAGGCCCGCGCCGACGCCGGCAAGGCAGAAGGCGACGATTTCGTCGACCACGCGGTCAGGGTTTTCATCGAGTTCGTGCGATTGCGGTGCCAGCGGACCGATCAGCGCCGTCGAGATGGCGCCGGCGATGCAGGCGGCCGCAATCTTTACATTCGTTTCGGGAAGTTCGCCCGACGCGATCCCGTCTTCGAGGATGCGGGCGAAAATTTCGGCATGGGTGCGGCGGAAGAAGGCGCGTTCCTCGGCAAGATTGGCGTCGACCGGTTCGGCGAGCAACGCATAGGCGAGGCGGCGTCCCAGGACGGCGCGGCCGGCGAAGGTTTGCAGCACTTCGACCAGACGTGCGCGCGCCGGCGCATCGCTTGCCGCGATGAGGGCGAGCCTGTCCATCTCCTGCGCCGAGACTTCGCGAAAGATCTGGCGGCAGAGTTCTTCCTTGGAGGAGAAGTAGCGATAGATCGTGCCGGTGGCGATGCCGGCGCGGCGCGCGACCTCGCTGACCTGCGCCGCCGCGAAGCCGCCTTCCGCCACGAGAGCGCGCGCGGCATCGAGAATGCCGCGCCGCGTCGCGGCGAGCCGGGCTGAAACCTTGTCTGTCTGGCGATAGGCCAAGATGTGAACCTCAATTCATTCACAAAGAATGAACCATGGTTCATGGGCTGGCGTCAAGCGTGGCGGCGCGATTCCGGCGCGCCTCTGCCCGCCGCAGCGCGGCCTCAATCGGCGGGGCTGAAGACCGGACCGAAGCCGCTCAAGGTCTTGTTTTCAATTGGCTTTTTCACCCGCGCCGCCGGCCGGATTTCGGCCGGTTCCGACCAGTGCGGCTGGCCGCTGAAGGCGGCCGCGGCGATGGCGGCCTGGTGGAGCCATTCTCTCAGCATCTTGTTCATGGGATGCCTCCTTATGTTGCGTTGCAGCATATCTAGCCATGCAGTGCAAAAATTCAAGTGGCACGGACTGCGTCAAAAGCGCATAGCGAGTTGCGCGGGAAAGGGAGCGACACGCTTATTGTCCTCAGGCATAAACCGCGAACCTCGAAACGCCGGTCCGTCCATGAGCTCCGCCCCGCCCGACCATCCGTCCACGGAAGAAGACAGCGCCGCCGCGCTTTTCCGGCTGCGCGACTTCCGGCTTTACATTTCGGGGCGCTTCCTCGGCACGCTTGCCATGATGATCCAGTCGGTCGCCGTCGGCTGGCAGGTCTACGACATGACCGAGAGCGCGATGGCGCTCGGCATGGTGGGCCTCGCGCAATTCCTGCCGATGGTGCTGATCACCTTGCCCGCCGGCGACATCGCCGACCGCATCGACCGCAGGCTGATCGTCGCGGCGTCGGCCCTGCTCGAAGCCGGGGCCGCCGCCTGGCTGATCGCATTGTCGCTGCTCGGCACGACGGAGGTGCTGTGGTTCTATGCCGCGCTGGCGCTGTTCGGAACGGGGCGCGCCTTCATGGCGCCGGCCTCGCGCAGCTTCGTGCCGCTGATCGTCAGTTCACGGCAATTGCCGCGCGCTATCGCCGTCGCGTCGTCGTCGTTCCAGATTTCGGTGATTGCCGGACCGGCACTGGGCGGCTTTCTCTATATCTTCGGTCCGGTCGCGGCCTATGGCGTGGCACTGGCTAGCTTTCTCGTCGTCGCCGTCGCTTTCCTGTCGATGAAAACGCGCCCCGCGCCGCTGCCGGACGGTCCCGCCGTCACGGCATTGCATCGCCTTACCGCCGGCATTTCCTTCATGCGCCGCACGCCCATCGTCTTCGGCGCGATCTCGCTCGACCTCTTCGCGGTGCTGCTTGGCGGCGCGACGGCGCTGCTGCCGATCTTTGCGCGCGACATTCTGGAGGTCGGACCGGCCGGGCTCGGCGTCATGCGCGCCATGCCGGCCGTGGGCGCCATCGGCGTCAGCCTGTTGCTGATCTGGCGGCCGATCCGTGCGCGCACGGGCCACATCATGTTTGCCTGCGTCGCGGTGTTCGGCATTGCGACCATCGTCTTCGGGTTGTCGCGCGATTTCGGATTGACGCTCGCGGCGCTGGCGCTGATGGGCGCTTCCGACATGGTGAGCGTCAACATCCGTTCGACGCTGGTGCCGCTGGCGACGCCGCAGCCGATGCTTGGCCGTGTGACGGCGGTGGAAATGCTGTTCATCGGCGCGTCGAACGAGCTGGGCGAGTTTCGCGCCGGCGTGTCGGCGGCGCTGTTCGGCACGGTGCCGGCGGTGCTGATCGGCGGTATCGGCACGCTCGGCGTTGTCGGCTTGTGGATGTGGCTCTTTCCGGCGCTCAGGAAAGTCGACAAGTTCGACGATGTGAAGCCGCCCGGCGGCTAGGCCAGTTGCCCGGCGACGATGGCCGCAAAGAGAATCAGACCGAAATCGCGATTGCCGCGAAAGAGCTGCAAACAAAGGGACGGATCGTCGATGTCGAGACGCCGGATCTGGCGGATGAGATGCGCGGCACCGAGGCCAAGGCCGATCCAGAAAAGAAATCCGAGGCCCGCCAGCGCACCGGCGGCGGCGAAGCCGGCCAGCGCCGCGCCGTAGAAAACCCACATCCAATTATATGTCGCGGCACCGAGCCGAAGCGCGCTCGAGCGCACGCCGACGATGGCGTCGTCCTCGCGGTCCTGATGCGCATAGATCGTGTCATAGCCAATCGTCCAGAAGACGGCGCCCGCATAAAGCGCAAGCGGCGCGGCGGCGAGCGAACCATGCACGGCGGCCCAGCCCATCAGCGCGCCCCAGTTGAAGGCGAGGCCGAGCACGATTTGCGGCCAGTCGGTGATGCGCTTCATGAACGGATAGACCGCGACCAGGGCCAGCGATGCGAAACCGAGCCATATGGCATAAGCATTGAGCGCGAGCAGCACGGCAAGGCCGATGAGGCATTGAAGGCCAAGAAACGCCCAGGCGGCGCGCAACGAAACCGCGCCGGAAGGCAGCGGGCGCGACCGCGTGCGCGCGACGGCGGCGTCGATGTCGCGGTCGACGATGTCGTTATACGTGCAGCCCGCACCGCGCATGACGACGGCGCCGACCGCGAAAAGCGCCAGCAGCCAGGCGTGACGCCAATCATCCGTGGCCAGAGCAACCGACCACCAGCAGGGAAGCAGCAACAGCCATGTGCCGATGGGACGATCGGCGCGGGCAAGGCGCAGATAGGGGCGCGCGAAAGCGGGCGCGCGCGTGTCCACCCAGTTTTGAGGGGGGGCGTCGGCAACGGAAGACGGGACGTTGTCTGTCATGCGCTATCCGGATAACGGCAAGGAATCGGCGTGGCAAGGGAAGGAATTTCGCCCGCAAGAGGTGTATTTCTCACCGATAAACAGGCAACTGTCATCAAACTGTCAAAAAACTGTCACAAACCAAGTTATCCCCGATTTTCGGATCGGCCGGGCGGATTTCTCTTCGGCAACGCAGCATGGCGGGCGTCACGCCGGACGGTCGAGTTATCCCCGATTTGCCATGTTGGCAAGACCTCCTACGCATCTCAGTCAAAAATTGCCTCAAAGGCAAATTTCTCACCATTGCCAGCAGGACAAATTTTCAGGGTTCGATCCGGATGACGCCCAAGGGTTGGCCGTTTTCGAGCAGCGCCGGCAGATGACGCCGGAGTGAGGACGGAAAAAAGATATCCCCGCTCGCCATGAGGTCCGGCAGCGCCCACCAGCGCATGTCGCGGATGACCGCGCGCTCCTCCGCCGTCCAGCCGGCCGTGGCGAGGGCGGCTGTTTCGGTGCGGGCGATGAAGAAATGCTCCTGCAGCAGCCGCTTCTCGCCGCGGAGGGTCAGAATATGCTCCGTGTACCACACATTGGGGCCGAGCGCCGCGTCGGCGAGACCCGTTTCCTCGGCGAGTTCGCGGCGCGCGGCCTCTTCCGGCGTTTCGCCGGGTTCGATTTCGCCGCCGATCGTCACCCAGTAGGGATCGCGCAAGACCGCGCCGTCGGCGCCGCCGACCGCGGGGTCGTGCATGCGGATCAGCAGCAGGCGGTTCGTTGCGTCGAGGAGCAGGACGCGGGCTGTCGGGCGGGGGCGCATGGGGTGGGGCGAAAATCGATCCTTAGGGGACAAGCGTCAATCCTATCTGGAGAGAAATGCTTCCCCGATCACTTTTGCTCTTGCTTTTATTGAAGACATTTTTCCAAAGGGAACAGCGCACGACGGGCAAGTAACCAAGCTTTCATCGGTCGCTCCGTCCGGAAGTCTGATTTTGTCACCGCCACAGACTTCGCATTTAAAAGAGAAATTGAAGTGGGTCGAGTTTGATCCTCGCCCTGGGTGATGATTGTCGATTTTAATCTCTAAAAACGCGACTGTTGGCGTCGATTGCAGGAGGACACTCTGATCGTCAAATGGAAATGCACCAATTTTCATCAAACGCTTTGCCATATCCTTTCGGGCGACAAAATGCCGACAATAGGCAGTCAAGAACTCTTTCTCGACGTCAAACAGCTTTTCTTTTCTCAGAATTACGGTGATACGCCAAGGATAGTAGGGCGGAGGATACTGACCGTGCTCGAACCATAAACCTATCGCCGTGTCTGTGATCTTTACTTGCTCCTCGAGACTGCCGGCAATCTTTTTTAGGTGCGCTCGAAATTCCGATTCCGGCAATGCCAAATGATCCAAGCCCTCGGCCGCCTGCCCAAGAGTCTTGCCGGTATCTAACATGGTGTTGAATGCTTTCTCGATGTACGCCTGCCTTTTCTTTTTAGCCTGCTCAATGCTTTGCCGTGCCGTGCTCCTCAGCCGGTGTATCAGGCGCTCCAGCGCTACTATCTCATGCCGCTCAATCATTGGTACGAAGCCCACTTTGCCAATATCGCTGATATGGCACATGGACAACATACTAAAAGTCTGCGTGAAGTTTGCCAGATATTAGCGACGACGGGACAACGCACCTAGAAGCTGACTTGCAACGTCAGGCGAAAGGCGCGATCAGCACAAAGTTAGACATCAGCAAGGATATCTATTGCGAAGATTGACGCCGCCTGCGGCGGCTTCTGGATTGCCGGGTCAAGCCCGGCAAAGACGAGTGAGGATGAAGGCCGGGGCGACACTTTGTGTTTGGGTTGAAGCGACGGTCCAGCTTACAAGGTAAGGACGAACAGAACGGATACTCTCCCATGTCCCACCCCGACACCGACGACAATCCGCGCTGCGCGAGCGGCAAGGCGCGGCTTTTTGTCGAGGGGGATTTGCGTGGCGGCGCGGCGCTGACGCTTGACGCCGATCAATCGCACTATCTGGTCAACGTGCTGCGCATGGGCGCGGGCGACGGGGTGCTGCTCTTCAACGGGCGCGACGGGGAATGGGCGGCGCGGATCGCTGAGGCGCACAAGAAACATTGCACGCTCGAACTTGTCGCGCGGACGCGGGCGCAGGAACCGCTGCCCGATATCTGGCTGCTCTTTGCGCCGGTCAAGAAGGCGCGGCTCGATTTCATCGCGCAGAAAGCGACCGAAATGGGGGCTGCCGTCATCCAGCCGGTCATCACGGCGCGCACGGTGGTGACGCGGCTGAAGGACGAACGGTTGCAGGCAAATGCCGTGGAAGCGGCCGAGCAGTGCGGCCTTGTGGCGGTGCCGGAGGTGCGCGAGGCAGAGAAGCTTGCCGCGTTGCTGGAGCGCTGGGGCGCGGCCGCGCCGGGGCGGCGGATTCTTTTTTGCGACGAAGGCGAGACGCCCGGCGCGGCGCGGGCGGCACTGGAGCGGCTTGCGGGCGAAGGCTGGCGCGGGGCGCCGCTCGCCGTGCTTGTCGGGCCCGAAGGCGGATTTTCTCCCGAGGAGCGGGAGATGCTCCGCTCACGGAGCGACACGGCGACGCTGTCGCTCGGGCCCCGCATCATGCGCGCCGACACGGCGGCCATCGCGGCGCTGGCGGTGATGGC
>PHEO01000019.1 GCA_002841195.1 Alphaproteobacteria bacterium HGW-Alphaproteobacteria-11 | reverse complement strand
CCGCCTCGTCTTCGACATCCGCCTGGAAGACAGCGCGCCGCATGGCAAGGTCCTGCTCTCGCTGACGCCGTTCCGCCGCATCGTGAAGGACTACTTCATGATCTGCGAAAGCTACTACGACGCGATCAAGACGGCCGCCCCCGCCCAGATCGAGGCGATCGACATGGGCCGCCGCGGTCTTCACAACGAAGGCTCGGAACTTCTGAAAGAGCGTCTCGCCGGCAAGATCGACATGGATTTCGACACCGCGCGCCGCCTCTTCACATTGATCTGTGTTCTTCACATCAAGGGATGACGCGCACCTTGTCCGCCCCCCGTAAATCGCTGCCCGCCTCGGTGCACTTCGCCTGCAACCTGAATTCGATCCGCTCGACCATGGCCGAGGCGATCCTGAAGAAGCTCCACGGCAACCGCATCTTCGTGGATTCGGCCGGCGTCCGTCCCGCCGAAGAGCCGGATCCCTTCACCGCCGAAGTGCTGCGCGAGGACGGCATGGCGCCGCCCGCCGGCGCCCCCAAGGGCTTCGACGATCTTGAGGAAACAAGCTTCGACCTCATCGTCGCCCTGACGCCCGAAGCCCGCGACAAGGCCGAAGAGCTGACCCGCACTTCCGCCACCGATGTCGAGTTCTGGGCGATCGACGACCCGCTGGCATCCCCCACCGGCGGCAACCGCGACCGTCGCCTCGCCGCCTATCGCGAGTTGCGAAACAAGCTTCGCGGCCTGATCGAAACCCGCTTCCCCCGCGCCGAAAAAGCGGCGGGGTAGTCGCAACCGGCGGCATACGCCCCGCCGGCATCAGGATGTTCAATCGCGCCTTTCCCATCGAAGCGAATTATAGGCGAACCAGCGTACACCGGGGATAAGTCGCGCGGACGGCCCAACGCCGTTCCGAATTTCCCACCCGCCCTGGGGGCGGGTCGATAAAATTCGAGCAGCGCGAGAATTTTTCGGGGCGGGGGCGCGGCCTCGCGACGGCAAGACCGCTCCCGGATGTATTCCGCGTCTTCCGCCGCCCCCCGCCCCAAACCGCTTGCAGCGGTTTGACCCTCCCCGAGGGGAGGGTGGGGAAGAGGAGGCTGACATGCATGGCAAGTGAGCCCTCAAACTGCCGCAATCGCCGTGCTATAGTCGCGACAACAATATCTCCTGGGGAGCCCCACCATGAATCCCGTTTCCGCCGTCATTGCCGCCGTCATCCTCGCCATCGGCCTTGCGCTGGGCGGCTGGTTCGGCGGGCAGGGTCTCGTCCAGTCGCGCCTCGGCGACCGTTCGGTCTCGGTCAAGGGCCTTTCCGAACGCGAAGTGAAGGCGGACCTCGCGCTCTGGGGCCTGCGCTTCGTTGCCACCGGCAACGACCTCCGCGAAACGCAGGCCGAGATCAGGCGCAACGCCGACAGCGTGACCCGCTTCCTGAAGTCGCACGGCTTCGACGAAGGCGACATCGAGCTTCAGGCGCCGCAAGTGACGGATCGGCTGGCGCAGAGCTGGGGCAGCGGCCAGATCGAAAGCCGCTTCATCATCGCCCAGCAGATCGTGCTGCGCTCGACCGATGTCGACCGCGTGGTAACGGCCAACAGCGAGAGCAGCGTGCTGGTCGATGCGGGCGTCGTGCTGTCCAACGAATACGGCCCCGTCCGCCCCTCCTATCTCTTCACCGGCATCGCCGCACTGAAGCCCGAAATGCTGGAGGAGGCGACGAAGCGCGCCCGCGAGGCGGCCGAAACCTTCGCCGCCGATTCGGGCTCACGCCTCGGCGGCATCCGCCGCGCCTGGCAGGGCCAGTTCGACATCCAGCCCCGCGACGCCACCCCCGGCGCCCAGGAATCCGAGCAGGTGATGAAGACCGTCCGCGTCGTCTCGACCATCGACTTCCTGCTGGTCGACTGACCCTTCGGGCGAATTTCCGCGCCAAATCAACGCTTTGCGGTCCCCGGCGGCGCGATTCAGCGTCCCCGCCACTTGATTTCTGAGGGCTTTCTGACCATTCTCCCGCCAAATCTCCAAAGGATGCTGAATGTCGAAGGAAGAACTGCTCGAGTTTCCGGGCACCGTCACGGAACTGCTGCCCAACGCCACGTTTCGGGTCAAACTCGAGAACGAACACGAGATCATCGCCCACACGGCCGGCAAGATGCGCAAGAACCGCATCCGCGTGCTGGCGGGCGACAAGGTGCTCGTCGAGATGACGCCCTACGATCTGACCAAGGGCCGGATCACCTACCGGTTCAAGTGACCGCGCCCCGCCTCGTTCTGGCCAGCGCCTCGCCCCGCCGCCGCGATCTTCTGGCGTGCATCGGCATCGAACCCGACCTCATCGTCCCCGCCGAAATCGACGAAACGCCCTTGAAGGGCGAGCTGCCGCGCGCCCATGCCGCGCGCCTCGCGCGCGAAAAAGCCGAAGCCGTTGCGCGCCTTCATCCCGACGCCCTGGTGCTCGCCGCCGACACGGTGGTCGCTTGCGGCCGCCGCATTCTCCCGAAGGCCGAAACAGAAGCGCAAGCCCGCGCCTGTCTGGCGCTGCTTTCGGGCCGCGCCCACCGCGTCTGGACGACAATCCATTTGAAGGGCCCGCATGGCGACAGCGCCCGTGCGGTCGAAACCCGCGTCGCCTTCAAGCGTCTCTCGCAAACCGAGATCGACGGCTACATCGCTTGCGGTGAGTGGCAAGGCAAGGCCGGCGGCTACGCGATCCAGGGCCGCGCCGCCATCTTCGTCCGCACCCTGACCGGTTCCCACTCCGCCGTCGTCGGCCTGCCGCTTCACGAAACCGCAAACCTCCTCGCCGGCGCCGGCTACCCGTTGTGGTCGCGCTAGGGAATCTCGCCGCACCGTCGACATTCGCGGGACAGAAGCCCCACATCGGCCACACCTCGACAAAATCAGGCACTTTCCCCGTCTGGCCTCATTGCGCGCAACAATGCTAGGATCGGTTCCACAGAAACGAGGGTGAAATTGGGGGCGTCGGCCGCGCGGGGGTGCGGTTGGTGCAAATCGGGAATTTGATGTCCGAAGAAGTCTTGATCAATGTCGGCCCCGGCGAAACGCGCGTCGCGGTCATCGAAGACGGTCGGCCCGTCGAGCTCTTTCTCGAGCGCACGATGGAAGACGACCTCAAGGCGAAGACCGGCCGCGCCGGCCACTCGCTGATCGGCAACATCTTTCTCGGCCGCGTCCAGCGCGTGTTGCCCGGCATGCAGGCGGCCTTCGTCGATGTCGGTCTTGAGCGCGCGGGTTTCCTCGGCGCCCGCGAGGCGCGCTGCCTCTGCGAGCTGACCGGACTCGACGAGGGTGTGCTGCCGCCGATCAGCGCCTGCGTGCAGGAAGGCCAGGCGATCCTCGTTCAGGCCGTCAAGGATCCGATCAGCGACAAGGGCGCGCGGCTCTCGGCCAACGTCACCATTCCGGGCCGCCTGCTGGTGCTGGTTCCGAACCAGTCCGGCGTCGCGCTGTCGCGCCGCATCGAGGACGAGGCCGAGCGCGAACGTCTGACCGCGCTGGTCGAGGAAATGGTCGAACGCTTCAACCCGATGGGCGTCACCGGCGAACCGGCGGGCTTCATCGTCCGCACCGCCGCCATCGGCGCGACGACGGAAGACATTGCCGCTGATGCGCGCCAGCTCGCCGAGGAGTGGCGCAAGGTGCGCGAAACCGAAAAACGTTCCACGGCGCCTTGCGTCGTCTTCCACGATCTCGACCCCGTGTCGAAGACCTTGCGCGATTGCGTCAGCGCCGACACCTCGCGTGTGCTGATCGACGATGCCGACGCTTTCGGCGAGGCGCAGCGCTATTGCCGCCGCGCCATGCCCGAAATGATCGACCGTGTGCAATTGTTCAACGGGCCGGGCGCGCTCTTCTCGCTATATGACGTGGACGGAGAAATCGAAGCGGCGCTCGAACCGCGCGCCGAGCTCCCCTCCGGCGGCTGGATCACCGTCGAGACCACTGAGGCCTTGACCGCCATCGACGTCAATTCGGGCCGCTACACAGCGGCGACCGGCCTCGAGGACACCAGCGTCAAGATCAATCTCGAAGCGGTCGACGAAATCGTCTACCAGCTTCGCCTGCGCGGCACCGGCGGCATCGTTGTCATTGACTTCATCCATCTGAACGATCCCGCGAACATCCAGAAAGTGATCGACGCGCTCAATGAAGGCTTCGCGAAGGATCGCGTGCCGACGCAGATTTCCGGCATGTCGGAATTCGGCCTCGTCGAAATGACGCGCAAGCGCGTCCGCGAACCGCTCGACAAATTATTGACCGAGCCGGCCTATGCCTGCGGCCGCCCGCGCCGCAAGACCTGCGCGACCGTCGCCAACGATCTCTTGCGCCGCATCGCGCATGTCGCGCAGGTGACGCCCGGCCGCCCCTTGGTCGCGCGCGCCGCCGCCGAAGTCATCGACTGGCTCGAGCGCGGCAACCCCTATCTCATAGATCGGCTTCGCCGGAAGGTCGCGGTCGAGGTCAGCCTGGTCGGCGAGGGATCGTTTCCGCGCGAGCGGATCGACGTTATGACAGTTCAGTGACAGATTTTTGACAGTTCGATGACAGAGACCGGGGACAAGTCCAACGTCGTGAAGCTGCGCAGCCCGCGCCCATGCCCGGTCTGCGCCAAAAAGTCGGCGCCGGACTTCCACCCCTTCTGCTCCAAACACTGCGCCGACGTCGATCTCAACCGCTGGCTGAAAGGCGCCTATGCGATTCCGGCCGTCGAGCCGCCGGACGACTGGGACGAGGCGGCCTCCCGCGACGATGGCGAAGACCGCTAAGCCATTGGCGTCGTTTGTTTTCCAGTCCCGCTGGACAGTCCGGATTCGATCTCTTATAACCCGCAAACCTCGCCGCGGCCGGGCGCTATCAGCCCTGCCTCGGAGCTTCCGCCCAGGTAGCTCAGTTGGTAGAGCATGCGACTGAAAATCGCAGTGTCGGTGGTTCGATTCCGCCCCTGGGCACCATCCCTCTTTTCTCCAGCATTCCCGGCCCCTCCGTCCTTCGCCCGGAGGACATGTAAGTGTTTATTTCAGTTGGTATTTTCTGATTTTGTCGCGGTTCGGCGCGTCGGGGCGTGGCGGGGGTATCGAGAGCGATTCTTGGTATTTTTGTTGGTATCCGATAGCCTGTTGGTATCGTGCTTTGCCAATTGGATTCCCATGCCATGGCTTTAAGCGACGCAGTGTGCCGGCACGCAAAGCCGGCACCCAAACTCCGCAAGCTCTCCGATGGTGGCGGCCTTCAACTCTGGGTGCAGCCCGGCGGCGCTCGTCTATGGCGTTTGGCGTATCGGTTCGGCGGCAAGCAGAAAGTGCTCGCCCTCGGCGCCTACCCGGCGACTTCTCTCGCCGATGCGCGGCAAGCGCGCGAAGACGCCAAGCGTCTGCTCGCGACCGGCCTCGATCCATCGCAGGAAAGGAAGCGTACCGCGCAGTCGCGCGATACCTTCCGCATCATTGCCGAGGAATATGTCGCCAAACTCAAACGCGAAGGCCGTGCGGAGACGACGATCGTCAAGGTGAACTGGCTGCTTGACTTCGCTTACCCCTCACTGGGTAATCACCCCATCACCGAAATCAAACCCATCGAGGTTCTCGATGTACTTCGAACGATCGAAGCCCGGGGCCGACACGAAACGGCGCGACGTCTGCGCTCCACGATCGGAAGTGTCTTCCGTTATGCGGTCGCCACCGTACGCGCGGAAAGCGATCCGACCATTCTGTTACGCGGCGCGCTGACGCAACCGGTCGTTAAGCCACGTGCGGCCGTGACCGAACCCGAGCCCGTCGGCGGTCTTCTGCGGGCAATCGATCATTTTGACGGACAACCAAGCATCAGAATGGCGCTACAGCTTATGGCGCTTCTCTTTCCGCGGCCTGGCGAGTTGAGGCTCTCCGAATGGACGGAATTCGACCTCAGAGCGGGAGTCTGGTCCATCCCCCCACACCGCATGAAAATGCGGCGGTGCCATCGCGTTCCTCTATCGACACAGGCGGTTGAGATACTTCGTGCCCTTCACAAGATCACGGGCAGCGGGACACTCCTCTTTCCAAGCATCCGCAGCGACGAGCAGCCGATATCGGACAACACGATGAACGCCACCTTGCGCCGGCTCGGCTACTCATCGGATGAAATGACAGCGCACGGGTTTCGGGCGACGGCTTCGACATTGCTCAACGAATCCGGCAAGTGGCACCCGGACGCGATCGAGCGGCAACTCGCCCATGTTGAAAGCAACGATGTCCGGCGTGCCTATGCGCGCGCCGAGTTCTGGGACGAGCGGGTTCGCATGATGCAGTGGTGGGCTGACCACCTGGACGGTCTGCGCCTGAGGGTGGGCTGTTGCCGGTCTCGTGGACATCGAGTTAAGCTAACAGCATCTTCTTTTCGAACTCCATAGGGCTCAGATACCCGAGCGTCGAGTGCCGGCGCCGGGGATTGTAGAAGCGTTCGATGTAGTCGAACACATCGGCCTTGGCCTGGTCTCTCGTGCGGTAGACCTTGCGGGCCACCCGCTCGATCTTGAGCGAGGAGAAGAAGCTCTCCATCGCCGCGCTCGCCATTGGGCTCGGACCAATGGCGCCTTCAATGGCTCGCTCCCAGCAGTTACCTGACCGGCTCATCGAGCAGGCAACGCCATGATCGGCCATCAGCCGCTGGAACGGCTCGCTCGTATACTGGCTGCCGCGACCGGAGTGATGCACAAGCGCGTCGGGCTTGACTCGCCGCCAGATTGCCGTCGCTAAGGCATCGGCGACGAGCCGGGTCATCATCGTCGAACTCATGGACCAACCCGACGCCCGGCGCGACGGCTTCCGGAAACAGTTGCGTCAAGCCACATTACGTCTGCTGCTTTTTCTCAGGGTCGGTATGACGTGTCTGGCGAACGAACGCATGCTTTCGGCTGCCTCCTCGTAGCTCATGCCGCCGAAAAGGAAGCAGGGATTGATGTCGAATTCGCCTAGAAGCGATTTGCGATATTCGAACTTCTCGACGATTTCCCGGGGCGTCCCCCAGGCCGTGACATCAAGATAGGTTTTGGCCATTCCCTCCTTGCCGAGCGCGCGAATGGCGCCGACGGCCTGAGCGTAGGACTCGTAGCCCTTGGCGTCTTTAAAATGCTCGCCGGCCAGTTCATAGTGATCGAGTACCGAAAGCAGATAGTTGGTCACATATTTCTGTCCCAGCTCCTTGGCGCGAGCCGGATCGGTGTCGCAATAGGTGAAGTCGCATATCATGATCGGCGGTGCGTCGTTGCCGTGCTGCGTCTTGTACGCAGCCTTGTATTCCTTGACGGCCTCGGCCTGGGCCTCCCATGGCTTTTGAGCGAAGATCACCATCCGCGCGCCCGCCTTCGCACACTGAAGAACGGATTCCGGCGACATGGCGACCTGATAGATGCGCCCCTTGAAGGAACCGCGCGGATTGGGACGGATTTCGATCCGTTTCTGCGGATAAAAGGGGCCGCTCCCTTCGATGAAACCTGTCTCGAGAGCGTCGATGATCATCGGGCTTGCTTCATCGAAGCGTTGGCGCGCTTCGTCCATGTTCACGCCCATGCCGGCATATTCCTTGCGCGCCAGGCCGCGCCCCATCCCGAAGAGTGTTCGGCCTTGGCAAAGGTGATCCAGCAGGACAACCTTTTCCGCGATCCGAACGGGCACATTCCAGGGAAGGATGACGGCGCCGGTGCCCAGCTTGATACGTTTGGTGCGCGCCGCCATGTAGCTCAGAAACTGGGTGTTGTCGGGACAAAACGAATAGTCCTCGAAATGATGCTCGACGGGCCACAATGCGTCGAAGCCGAGTTTTTCCGCCAAAATCCCGAGACGGATTTCCTCGTCATATATCTGGCCGTCGGTTACGCCGGAGTTGGCTCTGTCGAAATTCTGAAAAACCATCTGAATGCCGAACTGCATCGGAACGTCTCCCTGTTGTAGCGATTTCGGTTTCTTGTTTCAGCGGCCTATATAGTTGGGCTTGCGCTTCTCCATGAACGCCTTGGGTCCCTCGCGCGCATCCTCGGTCTTGAACACGGGCGCTGCAAAACGCGACTCCATACCCATCGCCTCGTTCTCAGGGCGTCCCAGGCATTCGCGGGCGGATTTACGAATCGCCTGAACGGCGATTGGCCCATTCGCGGCGATCTTCTCCGCGAGTTCGAATGCCGCGTCGAGCACCTGCTTCTGGGGAACGACGCGATTCAGGAATCCCAGATCGTAGGCTTCCTGTGCGCTGATCAGATCGCCGGTGAGCAGCAGTTCCATCGCCTTTGCATAAGGTATCTGGCGCGGAAGGCGCACCGTTGAGCCGCCGCCCGGAAAAATCGCCCATTTGACTTCCTGCACACCGAGCTTTGCGGTATCCGCGGCGATACGCATGTCAGTTCCTTGCGCCAGCTCCATTCCGCCCGCGACGGCAAAGCCGTTGATCGCGGCGATGACCGGCTTGGTCACATCGAATGTGCGCAACAAGCCCTTGGCCAGGATATTCGGGTCATCCAGAATTTTCCGGTCCCATTCGTTTTGCGGTTTGCGTGCGCCATTTATGAGCGGGATGAGCTGACCGAGATCCGCGCCCGAGCAAAACGCCTTGTCTCCGGCGCCGGTGACGATAGCGACGCGGATATTCACATCGTCGCGCACCTCTTCCCAATGACCGGCAAGCCTGACCAGCATTTCCGGACTGAACGAATTGCGCGCTTCCGGGCGGTTGAGAGTGATCAAGGCGATATGCCCCCTTTTTTCGAGCAGGGCCGGTTCAGTCGTCATGTTCGCGTCTCCTCCAGATAATACATATGTGTTGTTTGTCGCACGGATGTAAATTTATCTGGACTCGGGCTGCGCGGCCAGCGAAGATTCATGATCAGGGATTGCCTAATTAGAAGTCGCGGCCTCGAAGCCAGATGCGACATGGGGAGAGCCAATGATCAAGAAGCCCATATCCGCAGACTCGCACATCACCGAACCTCCGCATTGCTATGTTGACTACATTGATCCCAAATTCCGCGATCGCGCGCCGCGCATCAAGCGGATCGACAAGGTCGGCGACGCTTTCATCGTCGATGGCATGGGGTCTCCGGTTCCAATGGGGCTGGTGGCCGCCGCCGGCAAGGATCCGGCGGAGATCACGACAGAGGGCGTCGCTTTCGAAGATCTATGGAAGAGCGGCTGGAACGCCAAGTTCCGCGTCGCGGACCAGGAGAAGGACGGCGTTGCGGCCGAATTCATCTATCCAACGGTCGGAATGGTGATCTGCAACCATCCCGACTTCGACTACAAGAAAGCCTGCTTCGACGCTTATAATCGTTGGCTGCAGGAATACTGCGCGGAGGCGCCTGACCGTCTTTACGGTCTTGCGCAGGTTTCCATGCGATCGCCGGAAGATGGCGTTGCGGAGATCAGGCATGCGAAGGAGATGGGCTTCAAGGGCGTGATGATGCCCGGAAACCCCGCCGTCGAGGACTATGATTCGGCTGTATACGACAAGGTCTGGGCGACCGCTGTCGAGTGCGACATGCCGCTCTCGTTCCACATCCTGACCGGCAAATCGGACAGTCTTTCGGGTCAGGTCCGGGGACCGCGTATCAACGGCTTCCTGTCGATCATTCGCGGCTGCCAGGACGTGATGGGTACCTTCATATTCGGCGGCGTCTTCGATCGCTTCCCCAACCTCAAGCTTGTCTGCGTCGAGGCCGATGCGGGCTGGGTTCCGCACTACATGTATCGCATGGACCATGCCTACAAGCGTCATCGCTACTGGATGAAGGCGCCGCCGCTCAAGCGCATGCCGAGCGAATATTTCAGCGACAACATCTATGTGACGTTCCAGGACGACTGGGTTGCCTTCAGAATGAAGGATATGTGCAACGTTCGCCGCCTGATGTGGGCAAACGACTTCCCGCATTCGGATTCGACCTGGCCCTGGTCGCAAGCGATGCTCGAAGAGCACACGAAAGATCTGAGTGTGCAGGAACGCAACTGGATATGCCACGACAACGTCGCGGAACTCTACAAGCTTGCCGTTTGACGCTCCGTATACGGACGTGCTGGCTTGATGCTTTGCGATTCATAGAAAGAGCGTTTTCATGGACTACGACCTGAAGATCGTGGGCGGATTCATCGTGGACGGCACCGGCTCTCCGGGTTATGCCGGAGACGTCGGTATTATCGACGGCAAAATTGTGGCCATGGGACACGCCCCCGCCGGTGCGAGGACGACTATCGATGCCCGGGGGCAGGTGGTTGCTCCCGGCATCGTCGACATCCATACGCATTACGATGCGCAACTTCTTTGGGACAGGAAGCTGTCGATCTCGCCATGGCACGGTGTGACGACGGTCGTGGTGGGCAATTGCGGCTTCGGCATCGCACCGACGCGCAAGGAGCACCGCAGCCTTATTCTGCGGACGCTCGAGAATGTCGAGGGCATGAGCGTCAAGGCGCTTGAGGCAGGTCTCGGCGACGATTGGGGGTTCGAGACGTTTCCCGAATATCTCGATGTCGTGGAAAAGAAGGGTACGTTGATCAATGTGGCCGTTCTTCTGGGGCATACGCCGCTGCGCCTTTATGCCCTCGGACCTGAATCCACCGAACGGGCGGCGCGGCCGGACGAGGTCAGGCGCATGAAGGGCATCATGCGTGAAGGACTGGAGGCAGGCGCGCTCGGCTATGCGACTTCGAAATCGCCGACGCATGTAGGCTATGAGGGGCGGCCGGTTCCAAGCCGGCTGGCGGAGTTCAGCGAGATACGGGAGATCGCGTCGGCGCTGGGCGAGGCGGGCGAAGGCGTGATACAGGCCACCGTCGGCAAGGAGTTGTCGTTCGACGAATTCGCGGAATTGAACCGCGTTTCCGGCCGCCATGTCAGTTGGACGGCGTTGCTGGGCGGTGGCGGTGTGCTGAATGTCGGCTCGGCAGCGGAGCAGTTGGCACGCTCAAACGAACTTCAATCGGCTGGCTACGCAGTATTTCCGCAGGTCACCTGCAGGACGCTCAATTTTGAATTTCGATTCGAACAGCCGTTTCTGTTCCAGAGCATGCCGGTCTTCGCGCCGGTGAACAAAGCCGACCGCGCGGAAAAACTGAGGCTTTACGCCGACAACTCTTTCCGGTCGGGATTCCGGGACGCGATGCGTGGCCCGATGCTCAATGCATGGGACAAAGCGGTCATCGCTCATTGTCCGGATCGGCCGGAGTTCGGGGAACGGCTGGTGAGCGACGTAGCCGCAGAACTAGGATGCAACTCGATCGATCTTGCGCTTGATCTTTCGATTCAAAGCGATCTGCAAGCGCGGTTCCGTCTGCCTGTCGCGAACGCGGACGAAGATGAGGTGGCAACGTTGCTGCGCGATTCCTGCACGGTGCTTGGCCTCTCGGACGCGGGCGCGCATGCGAGCCAACTCTGCGATGCGTGTTTTTCCACCCATCTTCTCGGGAGATGGGTCCGTGAAAAGAACGTCTTGACGCTGGAGGAGGCGGTGCGGATGCTGACATCGCGGCCCGCCGAGGTGTTCGGCATCAAGGATCGCGGCCGCCTTGCTGTGGGAATGCCCGCCGATGTCCTGATCTTCGACGCCGAAACGGTTGGCGCAAGTTCCCTTCGCAGAGTCTATGACCTGCCTGCTGGCGAAGACCGGCTGATTTCCGATGCTTCGGGCATTTCGGCCGTCGTCGTCAACGGGACATTGGTCCGGCGCAATGGCGTCGACGTGTTGGGCGCCGAAGGTCGTTTGCCAGGCCGCCTGTTGCGACATGGCGCGGCGGTCTGAGGAGAGCGTGCAAAAATGAGTCTTGAGGAACTTGCTGTCGTTCGTCAGCTGCTTACGGGCCTTGTGACCGAGGAGGCTCGTTCTCTTGAGGATTTTCGTACCTCGTATGACGAGGCCGGAAAAGCATTCGGTCTTCCCGAAGGCGTGACAGTCACGCCGGTTTCCGCCGGCGGGGTTCCCGGCGAATGGCTGGCGCCGGCTGCCGGCGCCGGCAAGCGGGTTTTGCTCTATCTGCATGGAGGGGGCTATGCGCTTGGTTCTCTCGACTCGCATCGCCATCTTGCGGCGCATATAGCTCTTGCCCTGAATGGCCGGGTTCTGCTGATCGACTACAGACGGTCGCCAGAGCATCCATTTCCGGCTGCGGTCGATGATGCACTTGCTTCTTATCGCTGGTTAATCGAGACGGGTGTCGATCCGGCGAAGCTCGCCGTGGCGGGAGATTCGGCTGGCGGCGGTCTGACGGTCGCCACGCTTCTTGCGGCGCGTGATGCCGGTCTCAGACTTCCGGCCGCAGCCGTTTGTATTTCGCCTTGGGCTAATCTTGAAAATAAAGGCGCATCTTACGGCGCGAAGGCGAATGTGGACCCGATGGTGCGCCATGCTGATCTTGAGCTATGGACGGCGGCCTATCTGGGTACTTCAACCCCGCGCAGGATGCCTCTAGCATCGCCAGTATACGCCGATCTCAAGGGATTGCCGCCATTCCTGATTCAGGTCGGCAGTTCGGAGGTTTTGCTCTCGGATAGCCATTTACTGGCCGATAGATTGAAAGAAGCCGGCGTATCCGCCGATCTCCATGTCTGGCCGAACATGATTCATGTCTGGCACTGGTTTGCGCCGGTCTTGAGCGAAGGCCGGGCGGCGATCGACGAGATGGCCGGCTTCCTGAATACAAAGCTCGGATGATTACGGCGCTATATCATCGTCGCCTTCGAGCTGGTCCACGTCGCCGAGGGTCTCCTTAGGGCTTTGACCGTTTTGTGAAATGTGCTCGGCGATGGCGTTTTTCAATAACTCTGTGAATGTCTGTTTGCGACTGCGAAAATACTCTTTGGGAGCGGCTATTCCGATGGCGACCGGACGTCCGGACGGACCCGTCGGAATGGGCATCGCCAGCATGGTGGCCCCCGGAGTCACGAGATCGCTGTAAAGCGCGAAGCCGCGTTTTCTGATTCTTTGCAGTTCGTCTTCGATCTCCTGCGTCGATGCCCGCCGCTCCGGCATGGCGGCAAGGGCGTCCTGAATCAAACGTCTCGCTTCGAGCAAGGGAAGTTCGCTGAGCAGAACGCGGCCAATCGTCGAAAAAGCGAGCATTCGCCTGGTGCTTGGCTTGACATGAAAGCGGATGGGCGACGTGCCTTGAATCACCTTTATATATTGAGCATGGTCTCCCAGACGCGCAGCAAGGATGATCGTGCACTTCGTATCGGCCGAAAGCCGTCTCATAAGGCGCTGAACATTCCGGATCGGTAACGCCTCGGCCTCCACCCAGTTTCCCAGCAGAGATATCCGGATGCTCGGAAAAAAAGTCCTGCCCCGGTCGTCGTGCTCCAGATAACCGAGGCTGACAAGGCTCTTCAAAAGAGCTGCGGTGCTGGAATGAGGATAACTCAGCGCTTGCGCCACGTCTTGAATCGTCACCGGGCGTCTGACTTCGTCGAAATACTCGAAAATTTCCAGAACGCGGGTCGCGGATTTTACCGTTGCCGCCGAGGGTAGTTCGGATTTGAGGATGTTAGTGTTCATGCGACAACTCTGATTTCATATGGTCTCTTGCCGCGCCCTCGTTTTTTCATTTGTTTCCTCAAAGAGAGAGCGCGAGGCGCGTGCCGTCCTCGATCGCCCTGACCGCATCAAGTTGCTGCGGCTTGTCGACGCCGCCGATTGCATGAACGGGTTTGCCCAGGGACCGTGCGAACGACAACGCGTCGTCCGCCGATTCCTGCCCGGCACAGACGACAATCGTGTCGACTTTCAACGTCTGCGGTTTGCCGCCTGCTTCGATGTGGAGCCCGGCGTCGTCGATTTTCAGATAGGTTACATCGCCGGTCATCGTAACGCCGCGGAACATCACCTCCAGGAAGTTTGCCCATCCCCGCGTCTTGCTCAGGCCAGCGCCGAAACTGTCGCGCGCCTTGCGTTGGAGAAGATGAACCTTGCGGACGGACGGCCATTGATGATTGGCGGCCAGCAATGCGCCCGGTTGCGTATAACTCAAATCAATTCCCCACTCGGAGGAAAATCTCTCGATGTCGGGCTGTGACGGATCGTGCGCGCCATGCGGGTGCGAGAGGAGCGCCGCCACGTCGAAGCCGATGCCGCCGGCACCGATAATGGCAACCTCGGCGCCGACGTGTGCGGGGTTCGTGATTGCTTCGATGTAGGTCAGGACAGACGGGTGATCCGCACCCGGAATGTCGAGACGGCGTGGGCGAACGCCGGTTGCGACGACGATTTCGTCAAATCCTCCGCTCTCCAGATCGGCGAGCGAAGCCGGCCGGCCGCAACGAACCTTGATACCCAGTTCGTCGAGCCGGTTCCTGAAATAACGGATGGTCTCGGCATAGTCCTCCTTGCCGGGAATCCGTCGTGCCAGATTGAACTGACCGCCGATTTCGATGTCGGCTTCGAATAGCGCCACCTTGTGGCCGCGTTCGGCCGACGTCACCGCGCAGGCAAGGCCCGCCGGGCCGGCGCCAAGGACCGCGATATGCTTTCCTCTGGCTGCTGGCGCGATCTTGAATTCAACTTCCCGGCATGCCGCAGGATTGACCATGCAGGTTGTCAGCCGTCCGGTGAAGGCATTGTCGAGGCAGGCCTGATTGCAGCCGATGCAAGTATTGATGTTCGACGATGCGCCTGATGCCGTTTTCGCGACAAAATCGGGATCGGCCAATAGCGGACGCGCGAGCGAAACCATGTCGGCCTGTCCGTCCGCAATCAGTTGCTCCGCCTGCTCCGGCGTATTGATCCGGTTGGAAGCGACCACAGGTATCGCGACTTCCGCCTTGAGCCGCTTGAACGCCCAGGTGAAAGCTCCGCGTGGCACCATATGAGCGATCGTCGGCACACGCGATTCATGCCAGCCTATGCCGGTGTTGAGGATGTTCGCTCCGGCCCCCCCGACATCTTTTGCAAGGGCGGCGACGTCCGGCCAGGAATTTCCCCCCTCGACGAGATCGAGGACGGATATCCGGTAGACGACAATGAAGTCCAGGCCGCAATGCTTGCGGACATGCCTCACGACCTCAACCGGCAAGCGTCGCCGGTTCTCAGCCGAACCGCCCCAGTCGTCTGTACGCTGATTTGTACGCGCCGTAGTGAACTGATTGAGAAAATAGCCCTCCGAACCCATGATTTCAACGCCGTCGTATCCGGCTTCGCGGGCGAGCGCCGCGGCGGTGCCGAAATCCTCGATAGTCTGAAGGATTTCCTCATCGCTCAGGGCGCGGGGCACAAGCGGGTTGATGCGGGATCTGACTGCGGAGGGCGCCACCAGTTCTGCGTGCCGGCCGTAGCGGCCAGCATGCAGGAGCTGGAGAACGATCTTCCCGCCTTCGTCGTGGACGGCGCGCGTAATCACACGATGACCTTCAACAAGGTCTTCAGTCATGACCGACGCGCGCTCCGCGAGCCTTCCCACCCTGTTCGGCGAAATGCCGCCGGTGACAAGAATTCCGACGCCGCCTCTGGCCCGTGTTGCGAAGAACCTGGCCTGCCGCTCGAAGCCGTCCGGCATCTCTTCGAGGCCGGTGTGCATCGATCCCATCAACACGCGATTTCTGAGTGTCGTAAACCCCAGATCGAGCGGCTCAAGCAGATGAGCAAAGTGGTTTGAGATTTTTCTCACTTTGACCAATTCCCGTCCGTCAGGACTTGTATGTCGCCCTTGCCTGAGACAGGACGACGTTGCCGTTTTGGGTTTCGGCCTGCACGATAGCGATGCCGTCGCCCGCTTTCCACATTTTCGTTATTATGGTGTCGCCGAAATGGACCTGAGCGGCAAAGCGCCCGCTGAGAGATTTGAAGCGGGCGGGGTCGTTGCCGCAAAGCTCGCTCAGGACCGCGCGGCCGACGAAGCCATATGTGCAAAGCCCGTGAACAAAGGGCTTTTCAAAGCCGCCCAACTTGGCGAAATCCGGATCGATGTGGATCGGATTGCGGTCACCCGAGAGGCGGTAGATCGCCCCTTGCTCGGGGCGCGTCACGTCCTCGACGACGGCGTCAGGGGTCCGGGCCGGCGGCGCCGAGTCGACGCCTGACGGCCCGCGCTCTCCGCCGAATCCGCCGGCACCGCGCACAAATAGCGTCGCATGAGTTTTGAAGAGTGGTCCTTTCTCGTCGGAACCCGTGCTCTCAACCCCGATGACGGCCGCCTTGCCTTTGTCCCAAACCTCGGAAACGCGTCCCGTTACCTTGATCTTGGCCGATGAGGGCAGGGGACGCAGCAACTCGACGGATTGCTCGCCATGCAGCAGCATTTCCAACTTCATTTCGACGCCGCTCATCAGCCCGGCGAGCCCTCGCCCGCCGGGGATGACGGCGTAAGTCGGCAAAACCTTCGGTCCCCGGCCTTCGTAAATGAAATCAAGCCCGTCGGCGGGACGAGCGCCGACGCCAAGTGCATAGAGTATCGTGTCCTTGTCAGACCACTCCACGTCGACGGCCGGAAACGTCATGCCGACCAGATCCTTTGAAATCGCCTTTTTTCCGCTCATTGTCCCGATCCTGCTCTTGAATTGTTATTTCTCCTCCGCTCAAGGCTTCTTGCCATCCGGTGGCCAGGCGACGACGCCATCCTCAAGCGGGATTTTCAGGCTCTTGAGCAGTTGCGAGAAAAGCGTCCAGTTGCCGATGGCGACAACCAGTTCGATACGTTCTTCGGCCGTTTTCAGGTGCGCCGCACATGCGGCCCAGGTGGCGTCCGAAATCATGCCGCCGTCGAGCGTCTCGTCGGTCGCGGCGAGAATGGCGCGGTCGGCGTCGGACAGGCAGGAGGCATTTTTCCAGTCCCGCGTCGCGACCAGATCCGCTTCCGGAATGTCCAGCATACGGGCGACCCGCCAATGCTGCGTCCATTCATAGAGCGATTTCGTTTTCCAGCCGATGCGCATGATGATGAGTTCCCGCAGTCTCGCATCGAGCTTGTTGCCCTGGAAAAGCAGGGTGGTCAGCGTCGAAGCAAGCTCGCGCGCTACATCGGGATGTCGGAGCAAAACCCGGAAGACGCTGAGTGGCGCCATTTGTTCGGATATGCCGGCTTTCGCTGCCGCGGCTGCCGCATCCGCCACAGACAGCAGGGGAACCCTGGGTGTTTCGTCGGCCATTATTTTTAATCCTCCCAAATTTGGCGAAGCCGGAAGTTTAGGTCTTCGCATCTTGCTTTTGAACCTGTATAACACATACAAGCATTAAAAAATATATATGTGTTATCGACGCATTGTCGGTGCCGACACGAAACGGGGAGTTGAAAATGTTGCCGAAAAAATCGATGGCGATGGTGCAGACGGCTCCGCGCAAACTCGAAGCCCGCGATTTGCCCATCCCCCAGATCGCCGACGACAGCGCTATCCTCCGTATCGAAGCTTGCGGCATTTGCGGCAGCGATTACGAACAATACGAAGGGGCCTTGCGGACTCCGATGCCGGTGATTCCGGGGCATGAACCTCTCGGAATCATCGAGGCGATCGGCGACAAGGCCGCCAGGCGCTGGGGTGTCGATGTCGGCGACCGGGTCGCCATCGAGACGATGCTGTCATGCCATTGCTGCGACACCTGTGTCGGCGGACATTATCACCTCTGCGACCGCCGCCAGATCTACTCGTATATTCCGCTTACGGAGGCGCCGGGTCTCTGGGGCGCCTATTCGCAATATATGTATCTCGCGCCCAACACGATCCTTCACAAGATGGACAAGAACCTTCCGGCGGAGCTGGCGGTCATGTTCAATCCGCTGGGCGCAGGCTTTCGCTGGGCGGTGGAGATTCCGCAGACGCAGGTTGGCGATACCGTTTTGATTTTTGGGCCCGGACAGCGCGGGCTCGCGAGCGTCGTTGCCGCGCGTGAAGCCGGCGCGGGAAAGATCATAGTCACAGGACTTGCGGCCGATTCAAACAAGCTCCAGATGGCGCTCGCTCTTGGCGCCGATCACATCATCGATGTGCAGAACGAAAATGTTGTCGATCGCGTGCGGGCGCTGACAAACGGAAAGGGCGCGGACGTCATCGTTGAAGTCACGTCCTACGCGACTCAGCCGGTCCGGGATGCGCTGGATTGTGTCCGTATGGGCGGAACGGTCGTCCTTGCCGGCGTCAAGGGATTTAAGCCTGTCTCCGACTTCGTGTCCGACCTTATCGTCATGAAGGAAATCACCATCAAAGGCGCAATCGGCGTTACGTCGTCGGGATACAAGAAGGCGATCGAGATGATCGAGCGCCGCAAATATCCTCTTGAACTCATGCATACTCATAATTTCGAGCTTGAGGAAGCTGAACTGGCGATCAAGATGCTGGCGCGCCAGATCGAGGGACAGGAATCCGTCCATTCATGTCTCATTCCGGTGACTTGATCAGTCCACAGGATATTTTTCAAATGGAAGGCCGGCGGCCGCTCATCGAAAAAGCCGCGTGCGGGGAGCAAGGATGATGAGGGCAGATTCGTGAAAAATTTCAGCGACAAGGCCGCGATCGTCGGGATTGGCGAGACCGATTATGTAAAGGGATCGGACCAGACGGCCGTGGCCATGATGCTCGATGCCGCCAGGCGGGCCATCGCGGATGCGGGGCTGAAGCCCAGGGACATTGACGGCATGGTTCCGCCGCCCGTCTATACAACGTCGGAGGAATTGGCCGCCAACCTCGGCGTCGATGTGCTGCGATATGCCTCGACGGTCAACATGGGAGGCGCGAGCCCGACCACGGCGTTGCAGAATGCCGCCATGGCCGTGGCCTCCGGCGTCTGCGACAACGTGCTGGTCACGCTCGGCTGGAACGGCTACTCGGCGCTGCGTCCCAAGGCGGGGGTGCCGCCAAGCCGGCCGATGAATATGAACACGCTGACTTCGACCATCCGGGGTTACTATCTTCCCTATGGCGTTCTGTTGCCGGTGCAGATGTATGCCTGGCTCGCGACGCGGCACTCGAAACTTTACAACGTCAGCCCCGAGGCGACGGGTTGGATCGCGATGGCATGCCGCAAGCATGCCCAGCTCAACGACCGCGCCCTGACCTGCGGCCAACCGATGACGATGGATGACTACATGCGGTCGCGCATGGTATCTTCCCCGTTCCGTTTATTCGATTGCTGTCTCGAAACGGATGGGGCCTGCGCCGTCGTGGTGACGAGCGCCGAGCGGGCGAAGGACTTGCCTCACAGGCCAGTCTATATCTCCGGCGCGGCCGAGGGCCATCCTTATCCTGCCGACGATATTCCGTCGCGGCCGGACCCCTTCAAGATCGGTTTGAGCTATGCCGCGCCGCGCGCTTTCGCCATGGCCGGTGTGACGCCGAAGGACATGGACTTTCTGCAGGTCTATGACTGCTTCACCTATGTCGTGCTACTGCAACTCGAAGCCCTGGGCTATTTCGAGCCGGGCGGCGCACTCGATTTCGTCAAGGATGGACAGATCGAACTCGGCGGCAATTTTCCACTCAATACGCATGGCGGTCTTTTGAGCGAGGCGCATGTGTGGGGCCTCAATCATGTACTTGAGGCGACACGCCAATTGCGCGGAGATGCGGGCAAGCGGCAAATTCCGGACGCTGAAATCGGACTCGTGACCGGATGGGGTGATCTGGGCGATGGCAGCCTCGCGATTTTGAGGAGGTAAGAATGGAAATTCAGCAACCGAAATATCCTCAGCCCGCGACCGTCGATCCGGTCGACGCGGAATTCTGGAAGCTTTGCCAGGACGGCGTCCTGCGTTTTCAACAATGCAGCTATTGCGATACATGGCGGTTCCTGCCGCGTTACATGTGCGCAAAATGTAGCTCGCCGAATTACGAGTGGAAGCCGAGCGGCGGGCGCGGCCGCATTTTTTCCTGGACGGTGACCTACCAGCCCTTTCATCCGGCTTTCGCCCGCGACGTGCCCTATATAGCTGCGGTCGTGGAATTGGACGAAGGCGTCCGCATGGCGACGCGCTTGCTTGACTGCGACCCGGAGGCGGTGAAACTCGACATGCCTGTGACCCTTGTCTTCAAGGACATCGGCGACGGATTCAAGCTTCCGTGTTTCAAGCCTGCCTGAAATAAAAGTAGAGCCAATCGCCATCGACGCATCGGAGATCTGGAATGGATCTGGCATACGGCCCCAAATACGAGGCTTTCCGGGAAGAAGTCAGGGCGTTCCTGACAAAACACAAGGATCAGGCGCCGAGGGGCCTTGGCGCCGCCGGGCGTCCGTCTCCCGAAGCCTGTTCCTGGCAGCAATTGTTGATCCAGCACGGCTATGCGGCGCGGACGATTCCGAAAGACTATGGCGGCTATGGCGCAAAGCCGGACATTCTGGAATCGCGTATCATCGCGGAGGAATTTTCCAGCGCTCGTGTACCTTCTGCGTTGCAGAACCAGGGTATCTCCATGCTGGTGCCGACGCTTCTGGAGCTTGGCACCGAGGAGCAAAAGAAAAAATGGGTGAAGCCGACGCTTCGCGGCGAGGTGGTCTGGTGCCAGGGATATTCCGAGCCGGGTTCAGGTTCGGACCTCGCCAGCCTTCAGACCAAGGCGACTGAAGATGGCGACGATTTCGTCATCAACGGCCAGAAGATATGGACCAGCACCGCGCACGAGGCGGACATGATTTTCTGTCTGGTGCGCACGGAGCCCGACAAACCCAAGCATGAAGGCATTTCTTATCTGATCTTCTCGATGAAGACGCCGGGCATCGAAGTCCGTCCGCTCACTACCATGACGGGCCACGCCGAATTCAATGAAGTCTTCTTCACGGATGTGCGCGTACCGAAGACGCAGATCGTCGGCCAACGCGGGCAGGGATGGCTCGTCGCCAACGCAACGCTGAAATACGAGCGCGGAATGCTGGGCGATCCGGCCGCCATGGAAACAAGGTTCCAGGCCCTTGTCGATCTGATGCGCGAGGAGACCGTCGACGGGCAGCGGGCCATCGACAATCCGATTTTCCGGGACCGCCTGATAAGGCTTCAGGCGGAACTTGCCGCCATGAAGTTCAATGGGCTCCGGCTGCTGACCAGCGCGAGCAGGGGTGAGGACCCCGGCTTGGCGCGCCTGATCGTGAAGCTTCAATCCTGCGAACTTACCCATCAAATATCGGCGCTCGCGATCGACGTCATGGGAGAGTTTGGCGTTCTTTACGACGACAGCCCCTATCTGCGCAGTCACGGCTCGTGGCAGTGGGGGTACATGTTTCAGCTTGGGCTCATCATCGGCGGCGGCACGGCGCAGATTCAGAAAAACATTATTTCGGAACGTGGGCTCGGTATGCCGCGCGAACCGAAGCTGGCAAAATAGGAATTCATCCGATGGAATTTGCATTGTCGGAAGAGCAGCGCCTGTTGCAGGACAGCGTCCGCCGTTTTCTCGAACAGAATGCGCCGCTCGACAAGGTGCGCCTTGCCGCCGGAAACACGCATACCGTTCAGCGGTCCCTGTGGGCGGGCGCCAGCGAACTGGGCATCCCCGGAATGCTGATCCCGGAAGATTTTGGCGGCATGGGTCTGGGGTTTCTCGATGCGGCGATCGTTTACGAGATGATCGGACGGCATGTGGCGCCTCTGCCCTTTCTCGGGACCACCGTCATGGCGCCGCTCGCGCTGATGCTCGCCGGCAGCGAGGCTCAACAGGAAAAGTGGCTTCCGAAGATCGCTGCGGGTGAGATTGTCGCAGGCGTGGCCATCACGGAAAAAATCGGCATCCTCGAAGATGCGGGCGTGAAAGCCCTGAATGGAAAGCTCACGGGCAAGTCCCTCTTCGTGATCGACTGGGCTGAGGCCGATTTCTACATCGTGGCCGACAGCGACCATGGACTCCATCTCGTTCTGCCCGATGCGAAGGGGTTGTCGCGGCGGGCGCTCAACACCATCGACAAGACCCGATCGGTTGGCGAGCTTGTCTTCGATCGGGTTGCGGCCGAGCCCTTGCCACGATCCAGCGCCGACGCGGTAGCGCGGATGATAGATGCCGGCAGGGTCATGCTTGCAGCCGACACTCTCGGCGCGGGTCAGATGATGCTCGAAAAGGCGGTGGCTTATGCGGGAGAGCGCAAGCAGTTCGGCCGTGTGATCGGGTCGTTTCAGGCCGTGAAGCACCTCTGCGCCGAGATGGCGGCCGCTCTCGAACCATCGCGTTCGCTGGTGTGGTATGCGGCCCATGCGCTGGATGAAGTGCCCGGCGACGCGCGCCTCATGGCATGTCATGCCATGAGCCACCTGTCGGAAGTGGGCCGCTTCGTCGCGCGCACCGCAACGGAGGTTCATGGCGGCATGGGCTTCACCGATTTGCTGGGCCTGCATTACTGGTTCAAGCGGATTGGGCTCGACCGGCAGTTGCTGGGCGGGCCGGAGTTGGTTCGTCTTGAAGCCGCGCGCTTGCAGGGCTGGGCTGCCTAGATCGCGACCCGGATATTGGGAAGCATAGATCCAGATGTCGATGAGTGTTGCCGCGACACACGGCGCGGGAATATTTCCACCGGCCCGGCAATGGGGAGATATGCATGAATATCGACTTCACACCGGAGGATGAGGCATTTCGCGACGAGGTTCGCGGGTTTATCGCGGCGAATCTTCCGCCGGAATGTGCGGATTCGCCGGCCCTGGGTGTGATGACCGACAAAAGCGTGGTCAAGCGCTGGCACAAGACGCTTTACGAAAAAGGCTGGGCCGCGCCCGCCTGGCCCGAGGCGTATGGCGGCACGGGATGGAACGCGACGCAGCGGTTTATCTTCAACGAGGAAATCGCCAGAGCCAATGCACCGCGTCTGATGCCCTTCGGGCTGACCATGGTTGGCCCGGTGACCTGCACCTTCGGCAGCGCCGAACAGAAGAGCCGCCACTTGCAGGGCATACTTTCGGGCGACGTCTGGTGGTGCCAGGGCTATTCCGAACCGGGGGCCGGATCGGATCTCGCCTCGCTGAAAACCAGGGCCGTGCGTCAGGGCGACCATTACGTCGTCAACGGCCAGAAAATATGGACGTCCTATGCGCATGAGGCCGACTGGATTTTCTGCCTGGTGCGCACCGAACAGAGCGCCAAGCGGCAGGAAGGGATTTCCTTCCTGCTCATCGACATGAGGACACCCGGTATCGAAGTGCGTCCGATCATCTCGATCGCCGGTCTGCACCATCTCAACGAAGTGTTTTTTACCAACGTCAAGGTGCCGGTGCAAAATCTCATAGGCGAGGAAAACAAGGGTTGGACCTACGCCAAGTACCTGCTTGTCCAAGAGAGAACGAGTATCGGCGGCGTCCCGAGTCCAGGAAGAAGGCTGCGCATATCAAGGCGATGGCACGAGCGGAGCGGAACGCGGATGGGGGGCGTTGATGGACGATCCCGCGTTCCAGCGCAAACTCGCGGAGATAGAAGTCAAGCTCACCAGTCTCGAATACATGAATCTGCGGATTCTCGCCGATGCGGCGGCGGGAAAGGCGGTTGGACCGCAATCGTCCCTGCTGAAGATCGTCGGAAGCGAGGTTCAGCAGGCTTTGGGCGAACTCGCCGTCGAAGCCGTCGGCTATTATATCGAACCATTCGGGCAAGGAGCCCTGCCTGGCGGCGTCAACGCACGGGATATAGGCCCGCCCATACGCGGAACGTGTGGGCGGATTACGGCTATGGCCGCGCCGCGAGCATCTATGGTGGATCGAATGAGATTCAACACGACGTCATCTCCAAGGCGATTCTGAATCTTTGAAAGCGGCGGACATTTCGGTCTTTTGCCCGCTCGGATAAATTCATTATAATGAAAAGTGCAAATACCCGGATCGTTGCCGCGAAAGGTCAGTAGATGGATATAGAGCTTACGAAAGAGGACGAAGCCTTCCGCGCGGAAGTCCGCCGATTCATTTCGGAAAAATTGCCCAGGGAGCTCGCGGAGAGAGACACAGTGGGCGCGGCTGGTGAGCGCAGCTCGCTCAGGCGCTGGCAGAAAGATCTCCACGAGAAAGGCTGGGTAGCGGTCAATTGGCCCAGGCAGTATGGCGGCACTGGATGGACGCCGATGCAGAAGCATATTTTCAACGAGGAGATGGCCGCCGCTAACGCACCGCGACTTTCTCCATTCGGTCTGTCCATGGTGGGACCGGTGATCTACACCTTCGGTAACGAAGCGCAGAAAAAGCAGCATCTGGCGGGCATTCTTACCGGCGATGTCTGGTGGTGCCAGGGTTATTCGGAACCGGGGGCCGGATCGGATCTCGCCTCGCTGAAAACCAAGGCCGTGCGTCAGGGCGACCATTACATCGTCAACGGCCAGAAAATCTGGACGTCCTATGCCCATGAAGCCGATTGGATATTCTGTCTCGTGCGAACGGATGAGACCGCCAAACAGCAGGAAGGCATCTCGTTCCTTCTGATCGACATGAAGACGCCCGGCATCGAGGTGAAGCCGATCATTTCCATCGACGGCCTGCATCACTTGAACGAAGTTTTTTTCACTGATGTCAAGGTGCCGGTGACGAACCGCATCGGCGATGAAAACAAGGGCTGGACCTACGCCAAGTTCTTGCTCGTCAACGAGCGCACCGGTATTGCAGGCGTTCCCGAGTCCAAGCGCAAGATCGCGCAACTCCGAAAGATCGCGAGACAGGAAAGGCTTGGCGATGGCGCGGCGCTGGCGGACGAACCGGCATTCATGACGAGACTCTGCGAAATCGAGGTGAAGCTCACGGGTCTCGAATATACCAATCTGAGGATCGTTGCGGAGGAGGTGGCGGGCCGTCCCGCTGGTCCCTCTTCCTCAAC
>PHEO01000248.1 GCA_002841195.1 Alphaproteobacteria bacterium HGW-Alphaproteobacteria-11 | reverse complement strand
ACTGGCCGATCAGGGCGCTGTAGCGCTCGTCCTCGGGGTTCACGGCGACGCCGGTGTCTCCCAGCATCGTTTCGGGGCGTGTGGTGGCAACGACGATGTAATTGCGTGTCTCGTTGCCCGCCGGATTGCCCTCCTCGTCGGTCAACGGCCACTCATAGGTAACGCCGTCGGCCAGCGGGTAGCGGAAATGCCAGAAGTGGCCCTTGACCTCGATATTCTCGACTTCGAGGTCGGAAACGGCGGTCTGGAGCTTCGGATCCCAATTGACGAGCCGCTTGTCGCGATAGATGAGCCCTTGCCGGTATAGCTCGACAAAGACTTTCAAAACGGCTTTCGAGAGCCCCTCGTCCAGCGTGAAGCGTTCGCGGCTCCAGTCGCAGGAGGCGCCGAGGCGGCGAAGCTGGCCGACAATGGTGCCGCCCGACTCGCCCTTCCATTTCCAGATGCGCTCGATGAAGGCCTCGCGGCCCATGTCGCGGCGGCCGATATTGCCCTCGGCCGCGAGCTGGCGCTCGACGATCATCTGGGTGGCGATGCCGGCATGGTCGAGGCCGGGCTGCCAGAGGACGTCCTTGCCCCGCATCCGCTCGAAGCGGATCAGCGCGTCCTGCAGCGTGTTGTTGAGCGCATGACCCATATGCAGGCTGCCCGTGACGTTGGGCGGCGGAATGACGATGCAATAGGGCTTGGCGCCCTCCGGTCCCCCGGCCTTGAAGGCGCCGCTCTCTTCCCAGAGGCGGTAAAGCCGTTCCTCGGCCTCTTGCGGGCTGAATGTCTTGTCGAGCATGGGGATCGGTATCCGTGAAACGCCGTCGCAAATCAAGCCGCGCCGGGGCCCGTGTTACAGCACAGGCACCCCGGACCGATCAAGCATCGGCCAAGAATCGGGATGAACTTCGACTGGAAAAGCCGGGCTTAGCCGCGGCGGCGGGCGATTCGCTCGATTTCCTCGGCGACCAGGCGCTCGACCAGCGGCGGCAGGTTGCCGTCCAGCCATTCTTTCAGCATCGGCCGCAGCATGTCGGACACGATCTCTTCCAGCGTCCGGCCTTCGCCGCCGCTCGCCAGCGAACTGGCCAGCGCACCGAATGCGGCCGAGGCGGCCTGTTCGGCATCGCCCGATACGATCGGTTGGCTCTGGGCACTCATGGCAGGCTCCTCAATAACGGGTTCCGCTTGCGCCGGGGCGGCTGGCGCAGGTGCGGGAGGCTCCGGCTGCGGCGCGGCGGCCACGACCGGCTCGGGTGCGGGTGCGGGTGCAGGTGCCGGTTCCGGCACGGGGTCGGGTTCGGGCGCAAATTCGATATCGTCCTCGATCACGTCCTCGACGGGCTCCGGCTGCGGCACATAGGTCGGCTCCGGTTCCGGCGCCGGTTCGGCCATCAGAGGCTCTTCGGGCAGCGGTTCGGTCAGCTCGAGAATGTCGGCCTCGTCCTCGGCCGAGAGGGGCGCAGGCGCTTCCGGCTTGGGTTCGGGCTCCGGTTCGGAGACTTCCTCGGGCTCGGGCTCGGGCGCGGCGGCGGGCGCGGCCGATTCCTCGGGCCCGCTATCCTCCGAAATGATCCGGCGGATGGAGGCCAGAATCTCCTCCATCGTCGGTTCCTGCGCCGTGCCCTGATTGCTCATGCCCTGATCCTGCCCTTCCGGATTCCGCCCTTCCGGTCTCCTACGGTTATCAAAAGAACCTTAGGAGAAGTTGAACGATATTGCCAACTTCCCCTAAACACTTCGCTAACCGGATGAAACTACTCGTCGCCGGCGGTGCCGAAGCCGATCCACTTGTTGCGCACCTCGCCATAATTCACTTCCGGGTCGTAATACTCGACCGGAAGCTGCAACTGGCGCGCCGTGAGCTGGCCAGTGGCGGCGAGCAAATTATACTCGGAAACCGCCAGGTCCCGCTCGGCGCTGACAAGCGTCACACGGGCGTTGAGAAGTTCCTGCTCGGCATCGAGCACGTCCAGCGTGGTGCGCGCACCGACCTCGGATTCCTGCCGGACACCTTCAAGCGCGATCTCGCTGGCGTTGACCTGTTCGCCAGTCGAGATGATCCCGGCCTGCGAAGCGCGCAGTTGCTCCCAGGCGATGCGAACCGCCTCGTCGACCTGTCGCAGGGCAGCGGCCACTTCGAGCCGATTACGATTGTTGATCTCCTTGGCCTCACGCACACGCGAATACTCGGCGCCGCTCTGATAGAGCGGAATAGTCAACACGCCGAGAATCGAACTTTCCTCGACATCGCGGACGGTCGTCGACGGGTCGCGGGCATATTGGTAGCGAGCTTGGACATCGAAGCTTGGGAGCAGCGCGCCCTTGGCGACGGACACCGCACGGTAGCTCGCCATTTCGGTGTGACGGGCGGCCATCAGTGTCGGATTGTTTTGTGCCGCCAGTTCGCGCGCCTCGTCTTCCGTGGCCGGAAGCGTCTCTAGACGCGCCGGCCTTTCAAGCGTGCCCGGCGCTTGACCGACGACCCGAGAATAAAAGGCGCGGCTGGCCGTCAACTGCGCTTCGGCCGCAATCAGATTGGAGCGGGCCAGACTGAGGCGCGCCTCGGACTGCGCCACGTCGGTGCGCGTCAACTCGCCGACACGGAATCGATCTTGCGTCGCCTCAAGCTGACGACGCAGCACGGTAACGTTGTTCTGATTGAGTGCAACCACACCTTCGTCGCGGATTACGTCCATATAGGACTGCACCGCCGTCAGTAATGTTTGTTGCTCAACGCCGGCCAGTCCCTCACGTCCGGCCAAAACGGCAAATTCGGCTTGCCGAGTCGCATTCAGGGTGCGGCCACCGGCATAAAGATTCTGATTGAGAGTCACCGAAGCCGAACGCGGATCGAAGATGCCACTATTGCTGAAGGTCGCTGTAACTTCGTTCTTGGTGCGGCCGACCGAGCCTTGTGCCTCAACAGAGGGGCGCCAGCCCGACAATGCTTGAGGTACGAGTTCGTCGGTCGCGCGCAGATCGGCGCGTTGCGCTTGCAAAGTCGGGTTGCTCTGATAGGCAGCGGTGAGCGCGTCGATCAGCGTGTCGGCGGATGCGGACGACGACATCGCCAGCGCGCCTGTCAGCGCTGTGGTGCCAAGCACCAGCGCCCTCATGCGTTTCAGGGATGTTTCCAAGGGTCGTTTCATCTTCTTACTTCTCCGCGAAAGAGGCGGCTCCGTCCCTCAACGCATCCGCGAATGAACCTCGTCTCAAACAGGCTAGATGTAGTGAGCCTCAATTACTATTCCCAGTAGGACACGACAATGCCCGGAAAAACGGGGATAGGTGCAATCTGCCATCAATTTCAGAAAACAAAGCTCTCTTCGGCCTGAAAACCGGGCAAGGGCTTGATGTTGGCATCGAAGGCATCGCGGCTGCTCAGCGTGTCGCCGGAACGGACGAAGATACGCGCCCGGCCCGAAATTCCGTCTCCGACCACCGCGACGAGCCGTCCGCCATCCTTCAACTGCGATTTGAAAGCCTCGGGGATGATGCCGACCGAGCCGTTGAGAAATATCGCATCGTAGGGCGCCTGCTTTGCATAGCCTTCGTTCAGCGGGCCGGCGACGACCACTGCATTGTCGACACCGAGATCGGAAAGCGTGGCGCCGGCGCGCGCCGCGAGATCGCCATCGTTCTCAAGCGCAACGACCGTTCCGGCGAAACGCGACAACACGGCCGTCGAATAGCCCGTGCCGCAACCGACATCGAGCACCAGATCGTCGGACCCGACCGCGGCAAGCTGCGCAAGCTTGGCAAAGACCCGGGGCTCCATCAGAAACCGCGGCGCTCCGCCCTCGCCGACCGGAACATCCTCGTCCATATAGGCAAGGCTCTGACGGGACATCGGCACGAAACGCTCGCGCGGCACCGACAACATGGCGTCGATCACGCGGGTGTCCGTGACCGCGTTGACCCGTACCTGGCTCTCGACCATGTTGTGGCGGGCGGCGGCGAAGTCGGTCATCGGTAAGTCCTGGCC
>PHEO01000247.1 GCA_002841195.1 Alphaproteobacteria bacterium HGW-Alphaproteobacteria-11 | reverse complement strand
CAAGGCGAAGCCGCAGGCCCATGCGAGTTTCCTTGCGCAAGTGCTGCCGCTGTTCCGCAACGTGCCGCTCCGGCGGCTGCTGGCGGCCGACTTCCTGTCGGGCTTTGCCGGCGCGGCGCTGGCCTCGATGTATATTTACGAGGCGACGCTGGTGTGGGGCGTCGGAAGCTGGGCGAGCCTGTTGCTGCTGCTTTATTTCTTCGGCGGCATCGCCTTCATTCCGGTGATCCTGCGGATCAGCTACCGGATCGGCAAGCACCGGACCGTGGTGCTGGCGGCGCTGTTCAATGTGTTCTTTGCGCCGGTGATCTTCCTCATTCCGCACGGCAATGTGTGGGCGGCGGCGGCGGTGCTGGTGTTTCTCGGCGTCAATGTCGGCACGACGACGACGCTTTACCGCTCGATGATGGCGGATGTGGCCGATATCGACGAACTCGATACCGGGCAAAAGCGCACCGGGCTTTTCTATGCGCTGCTGACGCTGACGCAAAAGATGGGCGGGGCGGTGGCGGTGGGCGTCGTCTTCTGGACGCTGGCGCTGATCGGCTTCAATCCGCAAGGGGAGAACGCGCCGGGCGCGGTCTTCGGACTGTCCATCGTGTTCGTCGCAGCGCCCGTTCTCTGCAATGCGCTGGTGGCGGCGATCATCTGGTTCTATCCGATCGGGCTCAAGGAGCAGTCGGAACTGCGCCGGCGGCTCGACGAACGCTTCACCGAGGAAGTCGAACAGACGGAGCGGCCGCCGAACATGCCGTGAGGCGTCACATGCAGCCGCAGCCGCCGATGTTCGTCGCTCCTGTGGGATCATAGGCGGCGGCGACGGAGCGGGCCGAACTGTCGGCAGTCGCCGCGAAATCGGATTTTGCCTGTTCGCGCATGGCCGCGTCGGTCATGAAGTCGATGGCGGTCATGGCGAGCGACTTGGCGCCGTCGAGGCAGGCCTTGTCGCCGAGCTCGGAGGCCGCCCATTTTGCGAATTCCGGGTTGTGGATCACGACATGGGGCGGCGCGCTCGCGATCATCGGGTGGATCGACGGCACGCGGTGGCTGATGTTGCCCATGTCGGTGCTGCCGGACGAACCCGCCGGCATTTTCGAGAGCGGGAAGAAATCGCGGCCGAGCGAACGGGCATTCGCTTCATAGGCATCGGCAATCGGCATGCTGGTTTTCAGATCGAGATAATCGGCCTTCGCCCATTTGATCTCCGCCGTGCAGCCGGAGGCGAGCGCGCCGGCTTCGAAACAAGCCTGGACGCGGGCTTTCAGCGGCGCGAGGTCTTCGGCGGAAGCGGCGCGGACATAAAAGACGCCGGCGGTTTCGTCGGGCACGATGTTGGGGGCCATGCCGCCTTTTTTAATGATGCCGTGGATGCGCTCGGTCGGCTTGATGTGCTGGCGCAGTTGCGCGATCGCCTGATAGGCGGTGATGAGGGCGTCGAGCGCATTGAGCCCCATATGCGGCATGGCGGAAGCATGCGCCGAGCGGCCGCGATAGGTGACGGCGACTTCAGAGACGCAGATGCAGGGCATGGTGACGAGATCGACGCCGGCCGGATGCACCATCATGGCGGCATCGACGCCGTCGAAAGCGCCGTCCTGCGCCATCAGCTCCTTGCCGCCGCCCTGCTCTTCGGCGGGCGTGCCGAGATAGCGGACGCGGCCGGGGAGGCGGCCGTTGAGTTTCGCCAGCGCCAGCGCCGCGCCGAGGCCGGTGGTGGCGATGATGTTGTGGCCGCAGGCATGGCCGATGCCGGGCAGCGCGTCGTATTCCGAGAGGATCGCGACTTCGGGGCCCTTGTCGCCGAAGCTTGAGGCATAGGCGGTGGGGAGGCCGAAGGCGCCGCGCGTGACGGGGAGGCCGGCGCGGTCGAGCGCGGCGGTCAGGATGCGCGCCGCCTCGTGCTCGTGGAAGGCGAGTTCGGGCTTTGAATGGATTTCGTGGCTGACGGCGAGGAGTTCGGCCGACATCGCGTCGATGGCGGCGCAGGTCTCGCGTTTCAATTGGGCGGCGTCGGTCATTTTCCTCTCCCCGTTTGGGGATCAGCCTAGACCGCTTTGAAAGGGTTTTCCACCGGGGCGACTCCTGCGGCTAGACTTGCGCCGTTACTGAGAAGAGGTGCGACAGTGGACTATTTCGAATCCGACGGGTTGAGGCTTGCCTATCGCGTCGAGGGCGAGGGCGATCCGATTTTGCTGGCGCATGGCTTTGCCTCGACGCATCGGGCGAACTGGATCGAGACCGGCTGGAGCCGCGCGCTGATGGATGCGGGCTTCCGCGTCATCATGCCGGACATGCGCGGGCATGGCGCCAGCGAGGCGTCCTATAATACGGACGACTACACGCTGTCGGCGATGGCGGGCGATCTCGTTGCGCTGCTCGACCATCTGGGCGAGGCGGGGGCCGACCTGATGGGCTATTCGATGGGGGCGATGGCGGCGCTCGTTGCGGCGATGGAACATGGCGGGCGGTTCGACCGGGTGATCGCGGCGGGTGTGGGCGCGCGACTGCTCGACGCGGACCGCGATCCGGGGCCGGTGGTAGCGGCGCTGCTCGCCGACGATCCGTCGGGCATCGCCGACAAGGGCGCGCTCGGATTCCGGCTGTTCGCCGACCGCAACGGGCAGGACCGGCACGCGCTGGCGGCCTGTTTCGAGGCGGTGCGCGCGCCCTTTCCGGTGGCGCGGCTTGGCGATATTTCGCGGCCGGTGCTGGTGGTGACCGGCGAGGAAGACGAACAGGCCGGCGCGCCCGGGCCGCTGGCGGCGCTGATACCCGGAGCGCGCGCCTTCACGGTACCGAAGCGCGACCACATGAAGACGGTGGGGGACCGGGCTTACAAGCAAGCGGTGCTGAAGTTCCTGGGTGAATAGAAGTTTTCACGCCTCAAAACGTCATGACCCGCTTTATGCGGGTCATCCACGTCTTTGCGACAAGTGCTGAATGAAGAAAGACGTGGATGGCCCGGACAAGCCGGGCCATGACGGTTCTTTTTGGAATCTCCTACCGCGCGCTCAGCGGCGCGAAGCCGAGGTGGAGGCCGGCATCGGTGATCAGGGTTTCGCCGGTGATGTGGTCGGAGCCTTCGCCGCAGAAGAAGACGACGGCGGTGGCGATGTCTTCGGGCGTGCCGGCGCGGCGCAAGGGCGTCGTTTCTTCCTGCTGGCGCTTGATGCCTTCAAAGGTTTGCGTGCCGAAGCGATCGGAGAACCAGCGGGTTCCGATGAAGCCGGGGCAGACCGCGTTGACGCGGATCACCGGCGCCAGCGAGCGGGCGAGCGACAGTGTCATGGTGTTGAGCGCGCCTTTCGATGCCGCATAGGCGACGGACGAGCCGATGCCGGTGACGCCGGCGATCGAGGAGATGTTGACGACCGAACCCTTGCCGGCCTTTTTCATGTGCGGTTCGCAGGCGCGGATCATCTGATAGGCGCCGACGACATTGACCTTGTAGATCCAGAGGAAATCCTCGGCGTTCAATTCGTCGAGCTTTGCGTGGTCGGCGAATTTGGTGCCGCCGGCATTGTTGACCAGCACATCGACGCGACCCCATTTGTCGACGGCCGTTTGCACGATGCGGCGGCAATCGGCGTCCTCGCCGACATCGCCCTGACCGAGGATCGCCTCGACGCCTTTCGCCTCGCAGGCGGCCAGCGTTTCCTTCGCTTCCGACTCGCTCTTTGTGTAGTTGATGACGACGTTGCAACCCTGATCCGCGAGGCGCAGCGCGACGGCGGCGCCGAGGCCGGTGGCCGAGCCGGTGACGATGGCGACCTTGTTCTTGAGCGGCATTTTCTATCTCCCCGGTTTCACGTTGCGGCGGAGTTTAACGGCGGGAAGCGCCGTACCCAACCGGAGATCGCGCGAAATGACGGAATCCGACTAGCGGTCAGGCTCGCCGGGGCGGGGCGGCGCGCGAAAAGCGGCAAGGATCAGGCGGTCGGCAATGCGGGGACGGCGCGCCTCGGGGACATTGAGCTCGATGCCGACAAGACCGGCATCCGG
>PHEO01000246.1 GCA_002841195.1 Alphaproteobacteria bacterium HGW-Alphaproteobacteria-11 | reverse complement strand
GCGAATAGCGGCCCGTGCACGCTCGGCGATATCGCCGAGCGTATTGGTGCGACGCTTGCGCCGGGTGTGGATGGTGCGCGTGAGGTGCTGAGTGTCGCTTCGCTGGAGATGGCTGGCTCCGACGATCTGAGTTTTCTCGACAATCCCAAATATGTAAGCCAGTTCGAAACGACCGAAGCGGGTGCTTGCATCGTTCACCCGCGCTTTGCTGACCGCGCGCCCGCCAGCATTGCATTGCTCCTATCGGAGCAACCATATCGGGCGTATGCGCTGGCGGCGCAGATGTTCTATCCCGATGCGACGAAGGGAACGGACACGTACGGCGAGACCGCGCGGATCGATCCGAGGGCTGCTGTGCACCCAACGGCGAAACTCGGAGCAGGCGTGACGGTGGAACCGGGTGTGTCGATCGGCGCCCATGCCGAAATCGGCGACAGGACGATCATCGGTGCAAATGCAAGCATCGGAAAGGCCTGCACGATCGGCAAGGATTGCTCGATCGGTTCCAACGTCACGATCAGCCATGCTCATATTGGCGACCGCGTCATGTTGCATCCGGGCGTCTGTATCGGGCAGGACGGGTTCGGCTTCGCAATGGGTTTGCCGAGACACGAGAAAGTGCCCCAGCTCGGCCGCGTCATCATCCAGGACGACGTGGAAATCGGCGCCAATTCGACGGTGGATCGAGGCGCCGGCCCCGACACGGTGATCGGTGAGGGAACCAAGATCGACAACCTTGTGCAGATTGGCCACAACGTGGAAATCGGGCGTCACTGCATCATTGTTGCCGAGACCGGTATTGCGGGCAGTGCGAAGCTTGGAGATTTCGTGGTATTGGCGGCGCAAGTAGGCGTCGCCGGTCATCTGACGATCAACTCCGGCGCGCAGGTCGCGGCGCGCGGCGGCGTCGTGCACGATGTCCCGGCCGGTCAGCAATATGGTGGCGCTCCCGCGCGTCCCATTTCCGAGTGGCGTCGCGAAATTGTGGAGTTGCGGAAACTCGGAAGGCGGCCCAAGCCGTCCGGCGATGGTGCGACGTGACTTGACGGTGATTTGAAGCGAAAATTCGAGACGGAAACTGGAAGGACACGAGGCATGAGCGAGGCAGAAGTGGCAAAAGCGCTCGATAGCGCCGATATTCAGCGCGTTCTGGAGCTTCTTCCGCATCGCTATCCGATGCTGATGATCGACGGCATCATCGAAATGAAGGGCGACGAATCGGCGATCGGCATCAAAAACGTGACCAACAACGAGCCCTTTTTTCGGGGCCACTTTCCGGGCTATCCGGTTATGCCGGGTGTATTGATCGTCGAAGCGATGGCGCAAACTGCCGGGGCGCTCGTCATCAATCATCTTGGCACTTCGGGCACCAACCAGCTTGTGTATTTCATGACGGTCGACCGTGCGCGCTTTCGCAAGCCCGTCGTGCCGGGCGACGTCCTGCACGTCCATGTGACCAAGCTGCAGAGCCGCGGCACCGTCTGGAAGTATCACGGCGAGGGGCGCGTCAACGGGCAACTCGTTGCCGAATGCGATCTCGGCGCCATGATTGCCGATCAGGCAACGAAATGACGGAAGTTCACCCAACTGCCACTGTCGATGCCAAGGCACGGCTCGCCCCGGATGTGAAGGTGGGGCCGTATTGTGTCGTCGGTCCGGATGCCGTTCTGGGCGATGGCGTCGTTCTGCATTCACACGTCGTTATCGAAGGCCGGACAAGCATCGGCGCGGGAACGCAGGTGTTTCCCTTCGCAACCATCGGGCACGCGCCGCAGGATCTCAAATACAAGGGGGAGCCCAGCCGGCTCGAAATCGGCTCGAACAATCTCATCCGCGAGCATGTGACGATGAATCCCGGTACCGAGGGCGGTGGTATGGTCACCAGCATCGGCAACAATTGCGCATTTCTGGCGGGTTCGCATGTCGGACACGATTCAATCGTCGGCGATCATGTCGTCTTCTCCAACAATGTGATGCTCGCAGGTCATTGCAAGATCGGCGATTACGTGATTTTCGGCGGCGGCGCCGCGCTCCATCAGTTTGGTCGCGTTGGCAAGCATGCGTTCATCGGCGGCATGAGCGCCGTCGAGAACGATGTTATTCCCTATGGTCTCGTCGTCGGCAACCGGGCGGTGCTGATGGGTCTGAATCTGATCGGCCTGAAGCGACGCGGATTTTCACGTGACCGGATACATGCCATGCGCGACGCATATGGCGTTCTCTTTGCCGAAGACGGCACATTGCGCGACCGGCTGGAACGCGTGGCAGACCGCTTTACCGATGAGCCCGAGGTGATGGAGATCGTCGATTTTATCCGCGCGGAATCGGATCGGGCGATCTGCATGCCCAGACACGACCGGGCGGCCTGAGCCGGGGTGAGCCCGATGCCCCACCGCCATGACCGATAGACCCAGAAAGCTCGGGATCGTGGCGGGCCGCGGTCCGCTGCCTGCCGCACTTGCGGACGTTGCCGTCGCCGCGGGACGGGAGGTCTTCATCGTCGCGATCGACGACGACGTCAGCAAGGAAATCGAACGCTTTCCTCATGCCCATGTTCGCATCGGCGCGCATGGCGAATTTCTTCGGCTGCTGAAGGAAAATGGCTGCAGGGACATCGTCCTGATCGGCGCAATCAACAGGCCGGATTTGTCGAAGATCGGGCTGGATTTCTCCGGCATCAAATTGCTGCCACGTCTGGTGCGCTGGCTGGCGCAGGGCGATGATGGTTTGCTGCGCGGCATTGCCGGCTATCTGGAAAAGGACCACGGCCTTCGTGTCATCGGCGCGCATGAGGTGGCCCAGCGCCTGCTCGCGCCCGAAGCGGTGCTCACGAAGATAGCGCCCGCGCCGGAACACAACGCCGATATCGACGCGGCCATTCGGGCGGCACTGGATGTCGGCGCACGCGACATCGGCCAGGGGGCGGTCGCCTGTCGCGGCGCCGTCGTCGCGACGGAGGATGAGACGGGAACCGATGTCATGCTGGCGCGTGTCGCAACCTTGAACCCGACCGAGCGAGGGCGTCCGGGCGCGCGTGAGGGGGTGCTGGTCAAGCTGACGAAGCCGGGCCAGGAGCGTCGCGTCGATATGCCGACCATCGGTGTGAATACGGTCGAGAACGCGGCCGCGGCCGGCCTTGCGGGGATTGCGGTCGAAGCGGGCGGTACACTGATCGTCGATCGGGAAGCCGTCGCTGCGGCCGCCGATGCGCATGGGCTCTTTGTCATAGGCCTCGGCGCCGCCCGCATCGCGGAGGCAGAGCGGTGAACGTGAATGCCGCCATGCCTCATATCATGCTGGTGGCCGGCGAGCCTTCCGGCGACGCATTGGGCGGCGAGCTGATGGCGGCGTTGAAGGATATGACCGGCGGTCGTGTCCGCTTCTCCGGTGTCGGTGGCGCTCAAATGACGGCCGAAGGTATTGCTTCGATTTTCCCGATGACCGACATCTCCGTGATGGGGCCGCGCGAGATCGTTCCGCGGTTGCCCTCGATCCTCAAACGAATTCGCCAGACAGTGAACCACGCTGTTGCCGAAAAGCCGGACGTTTTGATCGTCATCGACAGTCCGGAATTCACGCATCTCGTGGCGCGCCGTGTGGCGCGCCGGGCGCCATCCATTCCGATCGTCGATTATGTGCTGCCGAGCGTCTGGGCCTGGCGGCGAGGTCGCGCCCGCGCCATGAAAAAATATATCCGGCGCGTTCTCGCTTTGCTTCCTTTTGAGCCGGCCTTCCTGCGCACCGTCGGCGTCGACTGCGTCTATGTCGGACATCCTGCCATCGACCGTGTGCCTGAAGCTGGCGCGGGCGAGCGTTTTCGTACCGCGCACGGAATACCGCCGAACGCGCCCTTGCTGCTGGTGTTGCCGGGTAGCCGCCTCAACGAGGTCAAGCATCTGATTGGCATTTTCGGCGAAACGGTGCGCCGCGTCGCGGCGGCGACCCCGGACTTGCGCGTTGTACTGCCGGTCGTGCCCCATGTTCGTGCGCATGTGGAAGCGGCGG
>PHEO01000245.1 GCA_002841195.1 Alphaproteobacteria bacterium HGW-Alphaproteobacteria-11 | reverse complement strand
GGCCATCCACGTCTTTGCCGCACGGATCGATCGAAAGGAAAGTCGTGGATGACCCGCATAAAGCGGGTCATGACGGTTAAATTTGAATCTGAAATTCAAACCGGTACCGATGACCGGCACTGAAAAATGGGAAACTGTTCGATGCGTATCATGGTAACCGGCGGCGCCGGCTTCATCGGCTCCGCGGTGATTCGCATGCTGATCGGCGAGACGGATCACGAGGTGCTGAACCTCGATTGCCTGACCTATGCCGGCAATCTCGATTCGCTGGCGGGCGTCTCGGAAAACACCCGCTACCGTTTTTCGCGCACCGACATCCGCGACATGGCCGGTCTGCGCCGCACCGTTGAAGACTTCCGCCCCGACATCGTGATGCATCTGGCGGCCGAAACCCATGTCGACCGCTCGATCGACGGGCCGGCCGCCTTTATCGAGACCAATATCGTCGGCACCGCCAATCTGCTGGAGGTGGCGCGCGCCCATTGGCAGGGTCTCGACGGCGCGGCGAAAGCGCGCTTTCGTTTTCACCACATCTCGACCGACGAGGTCTTCGGATCGCTGGGGCCGGCGGGCGCCTTCACCGAGGAAAGCCCTTACGCGCCGAACTCCCCTTATTCGGCGTCGAAAGCCGGTGCCGATCATCTGGTGCGCGCCTGGCGCGAGACCTATGGCCTGCCCACCGTCGCCAGCAATTGTTCCAACAATTACGGCCCCTGCCAGTTCCCCGAAAAGCTGATCCCGCTGATGGTGCTGAACGCGCTGGAGAGAAAGCCGCTCCCGGTCTATGCCAACGGGCTTCAGGTGCGCGATTGGCTGCATGTCGACGATCATGCCCGCGCGCTGATCGCAATCGCGACGAAAGGCGTCGTCGGCGAAACCTATAATGTCGGCGGCAACGCCGAACGCACCAACATCGACATCGTGCGCGCGATCTGTCATCTGCTCGATGAGTTGCGGCCCGCGCCGCAGGGCTCGTATGAAAAGCTGATTACCTTCGTCGCCGACCGGCCGGGCCACGACGCGCGCTATGCGATCGACGCCTCGAAGATCGCGCGCGAACTGGGCTGGCGCCCGCGCGAGAATTTCGAAAGCGGATTGCGCAAGACGGTCGAGTGGTATCTCGACAATCGCGACTGGTGGGAACGCGTGCGCTCAGGGTCTTATCGCGGCGAACGCCTCGGTCTGATCGATGCGGGTTGAGCGCGGATGGCGGCGGAACTCACGTTGAAACGCCTGCTGGTGACCGGCGCCGGCGGACAGGTCGGCACCGAACTGGCGGTCGAAGCGCCGGCTGCCGGATTTACCGTCATGGCGCCGCCGCGCGCCGAGCTCGACATCACCGATGAAAATGCCGTCGCCGCCGCGATTGCCGCCGCGAAGCCGGATGCGGTGATCAACGCGGCCGCTTGGACGGCCGTCGATCGCGCCGAAAGCGAACCCGAAGCCGCCCATGCGGTGAACGCCCGCGCGCCGGGCGTGATCGGCACGGCCTGCGACCGCGCCGGCATTCCGCTGCTCCATATCTCGACCGATTATGTGTTCGACGGAATGTCGGAGCGCCCCTGGCGCGAGGACGACCCGGTGGCGCCGCTCGGCGTCTATGGCGCGAGCAAGGCCGAGGGCGAGGCAGCGCTGCGCGCGGCGGCCCCCCGCCACATCATTTTGCGCACGGCCTGGGTCTTCAGCCCGCATGGGAACAATTTCGTCAAGACGATGCTGCGCCTGGCAAGCACCCGCGACGAACTGGCCGTTGTCGACGACCAGCGCGGTTCGCCGACCTCGGCAACCGACATCGCGCAAGCCCTGCTGGCGCTGGCCGCCTCGGCCGTCGAGGCAAGACCGGCGGATGCGCCGCTCTGGGGCACATATCATTTTTGCAATGCCGGCGTGACGAGCTGGTGCGGCTTCGCCCGCGCAATCATGGCCGGCGCGGCGGTACGCGGCGGCGCAACGGCGCGCATCCGGCCGATCCCGGCCGCCGATTACCCGACACCGGCACGCCGCCCCGCCTTTTCGGCGCTTGATTGCACAAAACTCAAAACCGTTTTCGGCATCGAACCGCGGCCCTGGGAAGAAGCGCTTGACGACACGCTCGACCGGCTGCTACCGGCGGGCGGCATTGAGCGGACAAAGGCGGAAAGCGCATGAAGGGCATCATCCTGGCGGGCGGCAGCGGCACGCGGCTTTACCCGGTGACCCGGGCCGTCTCGAAGCAATTGCTGCCGGTCTACGACAAGCCGATGATCTACTACCCGCTGACGACGCTGATGCTGGCCGGCATTCGCGACATTCTGGTCATCACGACATCTGGGGACGCCGCCGCTTTCGAGCATCTGCTGGATGACGGCAGCCAATGGGGCATCTCGATTTCCTATGCCGTGCAGCCGAAACCCGAAGGCCTCGCCCAGGCCTTCATCATCGGCCGCGAATTCATCGGCGGCAAGCGCTGCGCCCTGGTGCTGGGCGACAATATTTTCTACGGCAACGGCCTCTCGGCGATCCTGCAGCGCGCCGCGCGGCCAGGCAAGGGCGCGACGGTTTTCGGCTACTGGGTGCGCGATCCCGAGCGCTACGGCGTCGTCGCCTTCGACGGCAAGGGCAGCGCGATCTCGATCGAGGAAAAACCGGACAAGCCGAAATCGAACCACGCGGTGACGGGACTCTATTTCTACGACACCCATGTCTGCGACATGGCGGCCGAAGTGCGCCCTTCGGCGCGTGGCGAGCTCGAAATCACGTCGCTGAACGAGATGTATCTGAAAAAGGGTGAGTTGACGGTCGAGCTGCTGGGCCGGGGCTTCACCTGGCTCGACACCGGCACCCACCAGTCGCTGCTGCAGGCGGCGCAATTCGTCGAGACCATCGAGGAGCGCCAGAACCTGAAAATCGGCAGCCCGGAAGAAGTGGCATTTCGCATGGGCTATATCGACGCCGAGCAATTGCTGTCGGCCGCCCGCGGCGTCGGCAAGAGCAGCTATGGCGCCTATTTGCGGGCGCTTGTAAAAGACCGGTGAGACCGGGTATGCACCGCGGGAGAGCCAGCGCAGCGAAACAAGCGAGGAGCGATCGATGAAAGTGGCGATGATCGGCACCGGCTATGTGGGCCTGGTTTCGGGTGCCTGCTTTGCCGATCTGGGGCACAAGGTTGTCTGTGTCGAAATCGACGCAACGAAGATCGCGCGCCTTCGTCGCGGCGAGATTCCGATTTACGAACCGGGCCTCGATGACATCGTCACGCGAAACGTCGAGGCTGGCCGCCTTTCCTTCACAGCCAGCGCCGCCGAAGCGGTCCCCGATTGCGATGCGGTTTTCATCTGTGTCGGTACGCCGCCACGCGAGGATGGCGACGCCGACCTCTCTTATGTCTATGCCGCGGCGCGCGGCATCGCCGGTCATTTGAGCGGCTACACGGTCGTCGTCGACAAGTCGACCGTTCCGGTCGGCACCGGCGACGAAGTGGAGGCAATTATCCGCGACGCAAACCCCGACGCCGATTTTGATGTGGCGTCGAATCCGGAATTTCTGCGCGAGGGAAACGCGATCGACGATTTCATGCGGCCTGACCGCATTGTCATCGGCGCGAACGCACCGCGCGCCCGCGAGACGATGCAGACCCTCTACCGCCCGCTGATGCTGGCCGAGACGCCGATCGTCCACACAAGCCGCGCGACCGCCGAACTGATCAAATATGCCGCCAATGCGTTTCTGGCGATGAAAGTCACCTTCATCAACGAGATCGCCGATATCTGCGAAAATGTCGGCGCCGACGTGCAGGATGTCTCGCGCGGCATCGGCCTCGACAGCCGCATCGGCTTGAAATTCCTTCAGGCGGGCGCCGGCTTCGGCGGATCCTGCTTCCCGAAAGACACATTGGCGCTGACAGGCACCGCAAGAAAAGTCGGCCGCCCGACCCAGATCGTCGAGGCGGTAATGGCCGCCAACGCCGAACGCAAGCGCCGCATGGCCGAAAAGGTGATTGCGGCCTGCGGCGATAGCATTGAGGGAAAGACGATCGGCGTGCTGGGCGTCACTTTCAAG
>PHEO01000244.1 GCA_002841195.1 Alphaproteobacteria bacterium HGW-Alphaproteobacteria-11 | reverse complement strand
GCCGCCACGACCGGCACCGTCTCGCGACTTATTGCCGCCGATCTCGCCGCAACACGCGATGCATTTGCCGAGGCCGACCGGGCAAACTGGTTCGCTACACGCCAGCATGCAGCGCGCATTTCCGATCCCGTCGCTGCGAAACTGATCCTCTGGACCCGGTTGCAGGCCGAGGACAGCGGATCGACCTTCGCCGAGATCACCGCCTTCCGCGAGCAGAACCCCGATTGGCCGCGGCTCGCCACGCTCGCCCTTCGTGCCGAAAACGCGCTTCTCGCCTACCCGATGTCGAACAGCGACGTCGTGGCCTGGTTTACGGCCAATCCGCCCGCCACCGGCGAAGGCAAGATTCGCTACGGCAAGGCGCTGATCGACACCGGAAAGACCGATGAAGGTGTGACATGGGTCCGGCGCGGCTGGGTCGAACATGATTTCTCGGCATCACGCCAGAAGGAGATTCTGGCCACCTATGGAAGCCATTTCGATGCCGAAACCCAGAAAGCGCGCCTTGCGCGACTGCTCTGGGAGCAACGGACGACGGACGCAAAGACGGCGGCAAATCTCGTCGGTCAGGATGCTCGTATGCTGGCGGACGCACGCATCCAGTTTATCGCCGGCTCAAGCCAGGCAAATACCGCCTTGTCGCGCGTCCCCGATGCGTTGCGCGCCGATCCGGGCCTGCTCTACGACCAGGTGCGCTATGAACGCCGCCGCGGCAATGACCACACCGCGCTTCCGCTGCTGCTGACTGCGCCGACCGAGCCGCACAAGATGATCCGTCCGGACATCTGGTGGGTCGAACGCAAGATACTGGCCCGCAAGGCGCTCGCGGGCGGGCTCTACCAGCAGGCCTACGACCTCAGCGCCGCGCATGGACTGACCGAAGGCGTCGAGTTTGCCGAAGGCGAGTTCATGGCCGGCTGGATCGCCCTGCAATTCCTCAACAAGGGCGATCTGGCGCTCGCGCATTTCAAGCGCCTTGGCGACGGCGTCTCGACGCCGATCAGCAAGGCGCGCGCCTATTACTGGAGCGGCCGCGCCGCCTCGGCCACCGGCAACAAGGAAGCGGCAGACGGATATTACCGGCAGGCTGCAACCTATCCCGTCAGTTTCTACGGTCAGCTCGCGACGGCCGCGCTTGCAGGCGCCGGCGGCGACGGAAAACTGAATTTTCCTGCCAACCCCGCACATTCCGCCGAGGTGAAGCAGCGCTTCGACAACCGCGAATTGGTCCATGCCGCACGCATCCTTCAGGACCTCGACCGCGAGCGCACGCGCTGGACGATCATGCTGCACATGGCGGACACGCTGACCGATCCGGCTGAACTTGCGGCACTTTCCGACCTCGCCCGCAGCTTCGGCGACCAGAAATTGTCGCTGCGCATCGCCAAGGCGGCCGCCTCGCGCAACATCATCCTGCCCGAACATGCCTACCCGACGACATTGATGCCCCAATGGACGCACAAAGGTCCGCCGGTCGAGAAGGCACTGGTCTATGGCCTCTCGCGTCAGGAGAGCGAGTTCGACCCGAAAGCCCTGAGCCCCGCTGGCGCACGCGGCCTGATGCAGTTGATGCCCGGCACCGCGCGTATCGTCGCCAGGCAAGTCGGCCTTCCCTATTCGGTCAACCGCCTGACAGATCCGGTCTACAACGCAACGCTTGGCGCCGCGCATCTGGGCGATCTCATCGAGAACGACTTTGCCGGCTCCTACATCATGAGCATCGCCGCCTACAACGCCGGTGGTTCGCGGGTCCGCCAATGGATTGGCCAGTTCGGCGATCCACGCTCGAGCGCGGTCGATCCCATCGACTGGATCGAGACCATTCCGTTTTCGGAGACGCGCAACTACGTCCAGCGCGTCATCGAAAATCTGGAAGTCTATCGTGGCCGTCTGGCCGGCGAGGCCCTGCCGACGCGCATCGAGGACGATTTGCGTCGCCACACCGGCGCCCCCTTCTCGACGCCGGCGCCGACGCCGCGTCCGTCGAGCGTACCGCTCGCGCCGCCTGCCGCCCCGACGCCGGGCTCAACGCCGATTTCAGTGCCTGCGCCAGTCGCACCGCCCGCGGGAACAGCCGCCATGGCGCCGGTCGTCGAAGACGACGAGGCTTCAGCGGTTCGCTGACAACACATCATCTCGCCTTGCCGGTTCGTTGCGTCTCCCCCATGATCCCCTTCCCCTTGGCCCGGAGACGATCATGGCGAAGCCCCCCATTCGCGAAATTTTCTACACCAGCCAGGACGGCCTGAAGCTCTTCGCGCTCGATTATGGCGAGCGCACGGCCAAGGGTCCGCCGATTGTTTGCCTGCCGGGCCTGACACGCAACTCCAAGGACTTCCAGCCACTGGCAACACACCTGGCAAAGCGCCACCGCGTACTCTGCCCGGATTTTCGCGGGCGCGGGCGCTCCCAGTATTGCGACAAGTGGGACGACTACACACCTGTTCACGAAATGATGGACACGCTCGACCTGATGGGTGCGGCCGGCATTTCCAGCGCCGTGTTCGTCGGCACCTCCCGCGGCGGCCTCGTCACCATGCTACTGGCCGCCTTCCGGCCCAATGTCATAAAGGCCGCGGTGCTGAACGACATCGGCCCGGAAGTCGACCCCAGGGGCATCGCGCGCATTGCCGGCTATGTCGGCGTAATGGAGACGCCCGCCACATGGGACGAGGCGGCGGTGAAACTGCGGATGATGAACGAACGCGAGTTTCCCAATCTGACGGCCGAGCAATGGCGCACTTTCGCGCGGCGCACCTTCGCCGAGGAAGGCGGCGCACCGAAGCTCGACTATGACGCAAAGATCGGCACGGCGATGCGCAAGGGCATGGAGGCATCGAAGGGCGAGGTGCCGACGATGTGGCCCCAGTTCAAGGCGTTGGCCCAGATGCCGGTGCTGGTGGTGCGCGGCGAAAACTCCGATCTGCTGACATCCGAAATCGTCGACCGCATGGCTGTCGAACATCCCGGCATGAAATCCGTCGTGGCCCGGGATCGCGGCCACGCGCCCTTCCTCGACGAACCGGAAGTGCTGACCGCCATCGACGATTTCCTGAAAAACGACGTCGGCTGAGCGCACTCACTCGTTGCGCACAACCTCGGCGGTGGCGCCGTCCTGTGGCGGCTCGGCCGGTACGGTGACGATGTCCTGGGCAGCTTGCAGCCGCATCGTCGCCCTGACCATGTGATGTGCGATCCGCCGGACGAGATCGGCCTCGCGCATGGCATCGTCGAGGTAGGCGAGATGAACCAAGTCGCCTCGCGCCGCGGCCGAAAGTATTTCCTGCTTTGCTTGTTGATATTGCTCTTCAAATTGACGCCCCGACGCCGCCAACCATTCGCCATCGGCACGCTGGGCTTCGAGACGCGCATCGGCAAGAAACGTTGCCAATCCTGACCGATAGCGCGCCAGACTATCGCGAGGACGGGCGGGCAGCCGCTCTTCGGCATTCGTATAGGAAATCAGGGTCTGCAGTTCGTGGACGGCACCGTTGTAATGTTGCAGAGCGCGCAAGATGTGGGCGAGTGCGTCCGGCAGTCCTACTGGCAACCGCACTTCCGACAGCGCCGCCGCATAGTCTCGCACGGCATCTGAAAGTCGTACCGCGACAATCGACCGTCGGCGGACATACCCGACCTCTCGCACCGGCGACCGCAGATATCGCGCGGCGGCATCCGTCACGATTGCTTCCAATCGCCGCAGTTCGAGCAGGAGGCTCGGCACCGCGAGTGACGGCATGTCGCGCAGCGTCCGGTCGAGGTGACGCGGCCGAGCCTCGTTCTCTTCCGCCGATACAAACTTCGTTTCAAGCCACGAAATCAACCGCCCGGCGAAGAACCAGAACAAGACCACGCCAAAGACATTGAAAAGCGTATGAAACAGCGCCAACATCATTGCCGGTTCCGGTTCGAACCAGCCGGCCGCCACAGCCCAGCCGATCACCGCCACGAACCCAGGCAGAATCAGAAGCGCGATAGCACCTGTCCCCAGGTTGAAAATCAGATGACTTGCCGCAACCCGTTTGGCATTCGAAGTCGCATTTATAACGGCGAGAAGACCGGTCACTGTCGTGCCGAGATTGGCGCCGATCAC
>PHEO01000243.1 GCA_002841195.1 Alphaproteobacteria bacterium HGW-Alphaproteobacteria-11 | reverse complement strand
CCGGACCTCTGCTCGTCATAGACGACGAGAATCCCGAACACGCCGCCCATGAAGGCGAGCGAGAAGGCGAGCCACGCCATGCGGCGGCGGCGCGACCACGAAAACATTCGTCTCATGAAGTTGCCGCGCCCGCGCGGCGGCTTGCGGAAGGCGAAATCGGGCGTTGCGGAAGAGGCCGGACCTTGCGGCCTTTCCTCCGTGTCCTGCGGAAGACGGTAGCGGGTCCGCCAGTGATATTCCGCGTCTCGGTTCGCAGCAAAGGGCATCACACACCTGCCTGTGTAGCACCCCGTACAGCCGGTCGAGAAGCCGACTATAGCGCCGAAAGCCGCGGTGGCGAAGAATATTTTGTCGTGCTTTGTAACCCTTGATGGACAAAGGACGATTCCGCTGGAGATTCATCCGGGGGCGGCGCAATATGGGTTCGGCGGGGTATGCGAGAGGCCCGGTGACCGCGCATGGCGCCGGGCGAAAGCGACCGGAGCAGGCGATGTTCCTCCTACGCCGCATTGTCTACATGGTGATTTTGACCGTCATCGCCTTTGTCGCACTCGACAATGACAAGCGCGAAACGGCGCGCACACTCGTCCATGACGGTTACGCGGCGATTGCCGGCCACGCGCCGCCGCGGCCGCTGGAGCGGCCGCCCTTTCTGGCGCAGGCGAGCCTCGACGACTGCCTGCGCGGAACGGCGACCGTCGCGAGCGACAACGAAACCTATGCGGCGTTCTGCGCCGACCTCGCAAGCTTCGCCGCGTCGATCGTCGCGCCGGACGAACCGGAAGAGCAGGAAGAGGAAAGCGGCAGCGAAACGGAAAAGCAGGAATATGCGCGTGCACCCGAACCCGCGCGTGCGCCGGCAGTGCAATGCCGCGTCGATGCGAGCGGCGCCGCGCGCATAAACACCGATGGCATATGGACGTCGTCGCCGGTGCGCGAGCACGCCGGATCGCCGCCCGGCATGCGCGGCGGGAGATCGAGCCGCATCGTTCTCGTGCCGCAAGGCTGCGACGTCGAAAGCCCGGCCGACGCGAAGGTCCTTTATGCGGGGCCGTTCAAGGGCTATCTCGGCGTTGTCATTCTCGACGCCGGAAAAACGGAACGGCTGATCGTGGCGGGTCTCGGCGAGGTCGCGGTGCAGCGCGGCGACAGCGTTACGCGCGGTGCGACGATCGGCGCGACATCGAAATCGACGGCGCCGGCGCTCGCAAGCGCCGAAACGGCGGGCGAAGCCGCATTGCTTTATGTGGAAGATGCTTCGGGCACGGATCCTTCGGGCTGAAGGCTAGACAGCCGCGCTGGAAAGCCGCCAGTTGCGGAAGCGCCAGTAGCGCCAGGCGAGCGCCGATACGGCGCGCATCGGCAACCCCTGCGGCTTGAGGCCGGCGGCCTTGGCAACCATCGAGATCAGCCGCTCGACATGCTGGCGTCGATAAAGACTGAGGGCGCGTTTCTCATAGGCCTTGGCGAAAAGCTCGCGCTCGTAAGGCACGCTGCCGTCGGCGGGCGTGTTGGCAGCGTAATAGGCGCAGGCCAGTTCGTCGTCGTCGGCTTCCGAAATGCGGCCGAGCGCGACGCGGATGCGCGCGAAGACCGATGGCGGTTCCTCGCCGAGATCGTTGAAACGGTCGTAGAAGAGTTTGTAGTGGCGGAACTCGTCGGCGGCGATGTTGGCCGCAATCTGTTTCAGCACCGGCTCGTCGGTCGAATCCTTGATCGCGGTGTAATAGGACGAGGTGCCGCTCTCGACAACGCAGCGCGCGATCAGCTCGCCGCCGCGGCTGCCACGCACCGACTGGATGGCATCGAGCGGAATCGAATAGCCTTCGCGGAAGCGCTTGAAGGCTTCATCGAAACTGAAATCGGGATCGGCAAGCTCGGCCCAGCGGGCAAGCGCCTGACCGTGCTGCACTTCCTCGGCGCCCCATTTGTGGATCGTTTCCTTGATGTCGGGGCGGTCGGAAAAGACGTTGCAGAGATAGGTCACATAATCGGGCGCGTTGAACTCGACCATCGCCGCCGCCTTGACGGCGCGCAGGATTTCGGGATCGACCTTTGCGGGGTCGAAATCCTGCCAGGCGATGTCGTCGAGCGTCCAGTGACGGGTCATGCGTTCCTCGGCCTGCGGGGCGCGTTCGGAGGCCCCCGCAGCCAGCCTTTGTGACACGAAAACTATATAATCGGGAATATGGCGCGGTGAAGGCCCGCGAGGCCGATTGCCGCATGGGCGGAAATGCGGGGAATTGCGGAGGTTTGGCGACCTCGCCCCCGCTTTCTTTCCCGCCCTCAGAGCACCTGGCGGAGCTGCTTCAGGTGGTCGAGCTTTTCCTGCGCGGCCTGACGCTTGGCGTCGGTCCTGGCGTCGCCGACATCTTCCTGCGCATTGGAGATTTCGCGGTCGAGCGCCGCCGCGTCGAGCTCGGCGAGCGGCACCGAATATTCGGCAAGCACGGTGAGGCCCTTGGGCGTTACCTCGGCGAAACCGCCGCGCACAAAGATCCGTTCCTGCGGCTTGCCGGCCGCGTCGACATTGACGATGCCGGGGCGCAGCGTCGACATGACGGGCGCATGGCCCGCCATGATGCCCATGTCGCCCTCGGCGCCGGGCACCACGACCATGTCGACCTCGCCCGAAAAAAGCAGGCGCTCGGGCGAGACGAGATCGAACTGAAGCTTCTCAGCCATCGGACTTTACCTCGCGGGCAGCGCTTACGCCGCTTCCTTGGCCAGACGCTCGGCCTTGGCGACCGCGTCTTCGATGGTGCCGACCATGTAGAAGGCCGCTTCCGGCAGGTGATCGTAGTCGCCGTTGCACAGACCCTTGAAGCCCTTGATCGTGTCCTTGATGTCGACAAGGACGCCCGGCGTGCCGGTGAAGACTTCGGCGACGAAGAAGGGCTGCGAAAGGAAACGCTCGATCTTGCGGGCGCGTGCGACGACGAGCTTGTCTTCTTCCGAAAGCTCGTCCATGCCGAGAATGGCGATGATGTCCTGCAGCGACTTGTAGCGTTGCAGGATTTCCTGCACCTGACGCGCCGTGTCGTAATGCTCCTGACCGACAACGCGCGGTTCGAGAATGCGGCTGGTCGAGTCGAGCGGGTCCACGGCCGGATAGATGCCCTTTTCCGAGATCGCGCGGTTGAGCACCGTCGTCGCGTCCAGGTGAGCGAACGAAGTCGCGGGCGCCGGGTCGGTCAGGTCGTCGGCGGGCACGTAAATGGCCTGCACGGACGTGATCGAGCCCTTGGTCGTCGTGGTGATGCGTTCCTGCAGCGTGCCCATGTCGGTCGCGAGCGTCGGCTGATAGCCCACCGCCGACGGGATGCGGCCGAGAAGCGCCGACACTTCCGAACCCGCCTGCGTGAAGCGGAAGATGTTGTCAACGAAGAACAGCACGTCCTGGCCCTTGTCGCGGAAATGCTCGGCGACGGTCAGGCCGGTCAGCGCGACGCGCGCACGCGCCCCGGGCGGCTCGTTCATCTGGCCGAACACCAGCGCGCATTTGGAGCCCGTGGTGTCGCCGTTGTTTTCCGACGGATCCTTGTTGACGCCCGACTCGATCATCTCGTGATAGAGGTCGTTGCCTTCGCGCGTGCGCTCGCCGACGCCGGCGAACACCGAATAACCGCCATGCGCTTTCGCGATGTTGTTGATCAGTTCCTGAATGAGAACGGTCTTGCCGACGCCGGCGCCGCCGAACAGGCCGATCTTGCCGCCGCGCGCATAAGGCGCAAGCAGGTCGACAACCTTGATGCCGGTGACGAGCATCTGCGCTTCCGTCGACTGCTCGACGAAGGAAGGTGCGTCCTGATGGATTTCGCGGCGCGCTTCGTGCTTCACGGGGCCCGCTTCATCGACCGGCTCGCCGATGACGTTGATGATGCGCCCCAGCGTGCCTTCGCCGACCGGCACCGAAATCGCGGCGCCCGTGTCGCGGACTTCCTGACCGCGGACAAGACCTTCGGTCGTGTCCATGGCGATGGTGCGCACCGCGTTCTGGCCGAGATGCTGCGCGACTTCGAGGATGAGGCGGTTGCCGCCATTGTCCGTCTCGAGCGCGTTCAGAATGGCCGGCAGATTGTCGGTGAACTCAACGTCCACGACGG
>PHEO01000018.1 GCA_002841195.1 Alphaproteobacteria bacterium HGW-Alphaproteobacteria-11 | reverse complement strand
GCCGGGCGCAATGCCGATCGCCTCGCCCGACGCGCTCAGGAGCGCGCGCGGCGCGGTCGCGGCCAGCCGGTCGTAGATCGGCGTCCTGGCCAGCGCGATGGCGTTTGCCTCGCGTTCCGCCCGGACGCCCCAGCCATCCAGCAGAGCCAGAACAAGGGGTCGTGCGCCGGTCATTGAACCCATGATGATCCAGAGAATCCGCTCGTCATCGAGCGTCGAATCGCCGCGCCCTCGGCGCGCGGAACGTCAAATTAGTGCATGTGCCGCAGGGTGTCCACTTGCCGGAAACATCCGCTCAGGCGCGATGATAGGGGTGGCCGGCGAGTATCGTTACGGCGCGATAGAGCTGTTCGGCCAGCATCGCGCGGACCAGCATATGCGGCCATGTCGCCGGGCCGAAAGCCATGACATGCGCGGCGCTTTCGCGGATTTCGGGCGCGAGGCCCCCGGCGCCGCCGATCAAAAAGGCGACGTCGCCGGCGCCTGCGTCGCGCCAGTTGCCGAGGCGTTTGGCGAAGGCCTCGCTCGGTTCGGCGCGGCCGCGTTCGTCAAGCGCCACAATGGTTGAGCCTTTCGCGGCTGCGGCGCGCAGGAGTTCGCCCTCGCGCGTCTTCAGGGCCGCCCCGTCGAGCCGCCGCTTTTCCTCGACCTCGACAAGCGGTGCGATCGCGATGCCGATGGCGCGGCCGGCCGCTTCGAGGCGCGACAGATAATCGTCGATGAGTTGTTTTTCCGGTCCGGCGCGCAAGCGGCCGACGGCACAGATCTGAACGCGCATATACTCCCCCGTCCGGCCCGGCGCCGGTCAATTCACGGACGCGGGGAGAAGTGCCGGGCGCAGTCGTGAGGGAGCGTCGCCTCAGACGGCCAGCTGGTCCGCCGGAATGTCGGCCGACCACATCTTCTCCAGCTTGTAGAACTCGCGCACCTCCGGCCGGAAGACGTGGATCAGCACGTCGCCGCCGTCAATGAGCACCCAGTCGCCCTGTTTCATACCCTCGACCTGCGAGTTTCCGAAGCCCGCCTCTTTCAGGCGGCGGACGAGATGGTCGGCCACGGCGCCGACATGGCGCTGCGAACGGCCGCTCGCCACCACCATGTGATCGGCGATGGGCGTCTTTCCGGCAAGGTCGATGGAAACGACATCTTCGGCCTTGTCGTCGTCCAGGCTTTCGAGAACGAGCGCGAGCATGGCGGAGGAACGTTCGGCGGAAGATTTGTTCGGGAGGTGCTGGGCCGTTTCGACCCCCGCCGCCCCGGCGGCTTTCGGGGTCTTCCTCGATGCGGGGCGCTTGGCGCCGCCGCCTTGCTTTGCATCACTTGGCTTTGCTGCACTTGCCCTTGCGGGCGCATGGCGGACCCTCAGGTCCCTTGATTGACTGGTCAGGAACAGGCTCCTTGGTTTGCTGACTCGCACAAAACCGGGCCCGACGCCGGACACCGGCTCCCCGACAATAAGGTCGGGGGCGCTCAAGTTCAATGACCGGATTTTAAAGCTTCCGCGACGGCGTGCTCGTTCCGGCGGCCGTCCAGCCGCCCCGGTCGCGGATTTCGGTCGCCGAGTGGCGGCTTTCCGGGCCTTCGAGGAATATCAGCGCCGGCGGCGCGGCGTCCGCCAGCAGGGCGCCGTCGCTCGCGTCGAGCATGTGAGGGCGCAGCGCCGCGGCGGCCGGCGACAGGCGCGCCTTCAATGTGAAACCGGGCCGCGGGTACACGGCAATCGGCACGCGGCCTGCGATGTCGCGCCAACGCCGCCAGCGCGGCAGATCGATCATGTTGTCGGCGCCCATCAGCCAGACGAAGCGGACATCCGGGTGGTGCGCGCGCAAGGCGGCCAGCGTGTCGGCGGTGTAGCGCGTGCCGAGACGCGTCTCGACGTCGGTGACACAGATGCGCGGGTCGCGCGCCATCGCCTGCGCCGAGGCGAGGCGGTCGGCGAAGGGCGCCATGCCCGTTTCGGGTTTCAACGGATTTTGCGGCGAGACCAGCCACCAGACGCGGTCGAGCCCGAGCGCGCGCAAACACATCCGCGTCAGATGCAGATGGCCCTCATGCGCGGGATTGAACGAACCGCCGAGCAGGCCGACCTTCAGACCCGGCGTCAGCAGCTCGCGGCGGCGCGTCATGTGCGGATATCCGTCAGGGCCGCACCTGGCCGGTGCCGCGCACCGCATATTTGAAGCTCGTCAACTGTTCGACGCCGACGGGCCCGCGTGCATGAAACTTGCCGGTGGCGATGCCGATTTCGGCGCCCATGCCGAACTCGCCGCCATCGGCAAATTGCGTCGAGGCGTTGTGCAGCAATATCGCGCTGTCGAGTTCGCTCAGGAAACGTGCGGCGGTCGCCGCATTGCCGGTCACGATCGCTTCGGTATGCGCCGAACCGTATTCGACGATATGCGCCATCGCCGCATCGACGCCCTTGACGACACGAACGGAAATGATCGCGTCGAGATATTCGGTGCGCCAGTCCTCTTCCGTTGCCGGTTTGACGCGGGCGTCCACCGCTTGCGCCGCCGCGTCGCCGCGCACTTCGCAGCCTTCAGCGATCAGCGCCTCGACCAGCGGTTTCAGATGCGTCGCCGCGCAGGCTTCGTCGACCAGCAGCGTTTCGGCCGCGCCGCAAATGCCGGTGCGGCGAAGCTTCGAGTTCAGGACGATGTTGCGCGCCATGTCGAGATCGGCCTCGCCGTCGACATAGACATGGCAGACGCCTTCGAGATGCGCGAAGACCGGCACGCGCGCTTCGTCCTGTACGCGCGCAACGAGGCTCTTGCCGCCGCGCGGCACGATCACGTCGAGATTGCCGTCAAGGCCGCGCAGCATTTCGCCGACGGCGGCGCGGTCGGAAACCGGCACGAGCTGGATCGACGCTTCGGGCAGGTTCGAGGCGATAATGCCTTCGATCAGCGAGGCATGGATCGCCTTGCTCGAACGCAGTGCTTCCGAGCCGCCGCGCAGGATCGCCGCATTGCCGGATTTCAGGCACAGCGCGCCCGCATCCGCCGTCACGTTGGGGCGGCTCTCATAGATAATGCCGATAACGCCGAGCGGCGTGCGCACGCGCTCGATATGCAGACCGTTGGGGCGATCCCATTCGGCGATTTTCGTGCCGACGGGATCGGGCAGGGCGGCGATGTCCTCGAGCGCGCGGGCAATGGCCTCCACGCGCTTCACGTCGAGCGTCAGCCGGTCGATCATCGCCGGTGTGAGACCGTTCTTCACCGCGTCCGCCACATCCTCGGCATTGGCATTCAGAATGTCGTCGACATTGGCGCGCATGGCCATCGCGGCGGCGAGCAGCGCCGCATCCTTCTGCTTGGTCGGCGTATGCGCGAGCTTTGTCGCGGCGGCGCGCGCGGCACGGCCGATCTCGGCCATCAGCGCCGTCACGTCCTGCCGTTCCGCGTTCATCTTCACGATCGTCATGGGGTTCTCCCCCTCGTTAACTGCGCTCGCCTTGCCGAAGTATCTCAGGCGGATGCGCCGGTTTCAACGGGCTCAGCCCTTCTTCAGCACCAGATCGTCGCGATGGATCATTTCGGCGCGGCCTGAATAGCCGAGCAGCTCCTCGATTTCGTGGCTCGAATGTCCGGCAATGCGCCGCGCGTCGTCGCTTGAATAGGCGACGAGGCCGCTGGCGATTTCCTGGCCTGCCTTGTCGCGCACGCTCACCGCGTCGCCGCGCCCGAACATGCCCTCGACGGCAGCGACGCCGGCCGGCAGCAGGCTGCGTCCCTGCGCCAGCGCCTTCACCGCGCCGTCGTCGATGACGAGTGCGCCAAGACTTTTCAGCGAACCCGAGATCCAGCGTTTGCGCGCCGCATAGGGCGTCGAATGGGCGGCGAACCAGGTGCAGCGCGCGCCATCCTCGATCGCCTTCAGCGGATGCAGCCCGTGACCATTGGCAATCGCCATGCGCGCGCCGCCATCGGTGGCGATGCGGGCGGCGGCCAGTTTCGTCTTCATGCCGCCGCGCGAAAATTCGCTGGCGGCGCCGCCGGCCATCGCCTCGATTTCGGGCGTGATCTCCGCGACTTCGGCCAGATGCGTCGCGCCGGGCAGGTGCGGCGGGGCGGTGTAGAGGCCGTCGACATCCGACAGCAGCACCAGGCAATCGGCCGACATCATGCTGGCGACGCGGGCGGCGAGGCGGTCATTGTCGCCGTAACGGATTTCGGTCGTCGCCACCGTATCGTTCTCGTTGATGACGGGCACCGCGCCGAGCTTCAGCAGCGTCGAGATGGTCGAGCGTGCGTTCAGGTATCGGCGGCGCTCCTCCGTGTCTTCCAACGTCACCAGAATTTGTGCGCAGGAATGACCATAGGCCGACAGCATTTCCTGAAAGGCATGGGCAAGACCGATCTGGCCGACGGCGGCGGCGGCCTGGCTTTCCTCAAGCTTCAGTTTTCCGGGGGCGAGCTTCAGCGCGCGGCGGCCGAGCGCGATGGCGCCCGAGGAGACGATCAGCATTTCCTGTCCGCGCGCGCGCATCCGCGCCACGTCTTCGACCAGCGCCTGCAGCCAGGTGCGGTTGAGCTTGCCGGTTTCGGCGTCGGTCAGCAGCGCCGAACCGATCTTGACGACGACGCGCTGCGCTTGTGCCAGATAGGACGCGCTCATGGCTGCCAGCCTTCTTCCTCGGTCTGATTTTCTTCGGCGCGTTCCGCCGCGCGGTTCTTCGCGATTTCATCGGCGACAAGGCGCAGCACCGCCGTCACGCCTTCGCCCGATACGCCCGACAGCAGATGCACCTTGCCGCCGCTTGCTTCTTCGAGCGCAAGCTTCTTCGCCTCGCGTTCTTCCTCCGTCAAGGCGTCGGCCTTGTTGAGGCAGAGAATTTCGGGCTTGTCCTCGAGGCCGGCGCCATAGGCTTCGATCTCGCCGCGAATGACCGCATAGGCGTCCGCCACGTCTTCCTGCGTGCCGTCGACCAGATGGATCAGAATGCTGCAGCGTTCGAGATGGCCGAGAAAACGGTCGCCGAGGCCTGCGCCTTCATGCGCGCCCTCGATCAGGCCCGGAATATCGGCAAGCACGAAGCTGCGCGTGTCGACGGTGACGACACCGAGGCCGGGATCGAGTGTGGTGAAAGGATAGTCGGCGATCTTCGGTTTGGCGGCGCTGACGGCGGCAAGGAAAGTCGACTTGCCGGCATTGGGCAATCCGACAAGGCCGGCATCGGCAATCAGCTTCAGCCGCAGCACGACGATCTTCTCGATGCCTTCCTGTCCGGGATTGGCGCGGCGCGGCGACTGGTTGGTCGAGCTTTTGAAATAGGCGTTGCCGAAGCCGCCATTGCCGCCCTTGGCGAGCACGATGCGCTGGCCGGGCTCCGTCATGTCGGCGATCAGCGTTTCGCCGTCTTCCTCGAACACCTGCGTGCCGGCGGGCACCTTCAGCACCACGTCGGCGCCATTGGCGCCGGCGCGATTCTTGCCCATGCCGTGCATGCCGGTCTTGGCCTTGAAGTGCTGCTGGAAGCGGAAATCGATCAGCGTGTTGAGGCCGTCGGCGCATTCGATCACGACCGAGCCGCCGCGGCCGCCATCGCCGCCGTCGGGTCCGCCATACTCGATGAACTTCTCGCGCCGGAAGCTCACCGCCCCGGCGCCGCCATTGCCCGAACGAATATGAATTTTCGCCTGATCGAGAAACTTCATCTCACACGTCCATCCGCGCCAGCCGCATGGTCAGGCAATGCACCTTTTCCTGCCGCGCCAGGCACCAGCGTTGCTCCTCGCCAGTATAGCGGAAGCCGAGTTTGGTCAGCACGCGGCCCGAGGCATGGTTCTCGGCGAAGTGGCCCGAGATCAACGTGGCCGCGCCGAAGCGCGCGACGGCGGCGGCAAGCACCGCCGCGGCCGCTTCGCTCGCATAGCCCTCGTTCCAGTAGGGCTCGCCCACCCAGTAGCCGATTTCATGCGTGCCGTCGGCATGGGCCTGCACGCCGCAACTGCCGATGAAATCGCCGTCGAGGTCGAGCGCATAGGTGTGCTCTTCGTCCCCGGCGCGCAAGGCGGACTGCTTGCCGATCCATTCATGCGCCATGTCGAGCGTGTAGGGAAAGGGCATGCGGGCGAGCATCCGGGCGACGTTCCAGTTGTCGGCGAGCGCGGCGAGCCTCTCGGCATCCGTTTCGCGCAGCGGCCGGAGCCACAGTCTTTCCGTTTTCAGCTCTTCCTGCATCGGGATCCTCCAACCCCGAAAGGGCACGAAAAAAGGGAGATGGCGGCCCATCTCCCTTTCGTATTTCGATGGTCGCCACCTTTGCGAGGTGGCGTTCACCCCGCGATCAATCCGCCGCGTTCGACGGCATCGCCGCCGGGACGACCGACACGAAGGCGCGGCCGTTCTTGCGCTTGCGGAATTCGACGGTGCCCTCGCGGGTCGCGAAGATCGTGTGGTCCTTGCCGATGCCGACATTGTCGCCCGGATGCACCTTGGTGCCGCGCTGGCGCACGAGGATGTTGCCGGGGATCACGTTCTCGCCGCCGAACTTCTTGACGCCGAGACGGCGGCCGGCGCTGTCGCGACCGTTGCGGGAGGAACCGCCTGCCTTTTTATGAGCCATTGTCTCTTCTCCTTGCCGCTCAGCCGGCGATGTCGAGGATCTTGACGAGCGTCAGATCCTGGCGATGGCCGTTCTTGCGGCGGTAGTTCTGACGGCGGCGCTTCTTGAAGATCGTCAGCTTCGGCCCGCGGGTCTGCTCGACCACTTCGGCCTTCACCTTGGCACCGGCCACGAGCGGGCTGCCGACCTTCGGCGCGCCTTCGCCGCCGACCATCAGCACATCGCCGAGGTCGATCTTGTCGCCGGCCTTCGCTTCGATCCGCTCGATCTCGAGCACATCGTCTTTTGCGACCTTGTATTGTTTGCCGCCGGTCCGGATGACTGCGAACATCGCTAAATCCACCATGTAACGAAAAAAGCCCGACGCGCCGCCTGTTGAAAGCGGCACGGGCCGAATTGGCGGGCAATATACAGGGGGAAGATCGACTGTCAAGCCGCGGAAGGGCTTGATTTCAGGGCTTTTCAGCCGCTTTTCGCATCCCGGACCGTACGCAGCGCACAGAGCGCCAGAAAATAGAGCGAGACCGCCCAGAAGGCCCAGAAAGCCGCGGGCGCGGCCTCGGCGGGGGCGAGCGCCGGGGTGCTCGCCAGCACCAGCCAGAGCGTCAGGCCGGTCCACAGCGCCGTCATGGCCAGCGTCAGCGGGCGCCACGCCTCGACCCGGAACGGGTGGACGAATTTCAGCGGTACGAAGGTCAGCACCCCGAGCCCGGCGATTACCGCCAGATTGGCCCATGGGCCGGTGCCGGCAATGAAGAAATAAAGCACCACCAGGTTCCAGACGGCCGGGAAGCCCGAGAAATAATTGTCCTTCGTCTTCATCTCGCGGTTGCCGAAGCAATAAAGCGAGGTCGTCATGATGAAGGCGGCGGCCGGGATTTCCCAGCCGGGCGGCACCATGCCGAAACGGTAAATCAGCAGCGCCGGGATCACCGCATAGGTCAGGTAGTCGATCACGAGGTCGAGCACCGCGCCGTCGAAGCGCGGCGCATATTCGGTCACGCGGACCTTGCGGGCCATCGGCCCGTCGAAGCCGTCGATGATGAGGGCGGCGCCCAGCCACAAGAGCGCCAGCCGCAAATCGCCCGCAATCAGCGCCGCGATCGCCAGCAGGCCGGTCACGACGCCCGATGCCGTGAAGGCATGGACGGCCCAGGCGGCGGCCACGCGGGCCTTGGGTTTCGGGGTCTCGTTGTGTTCGGTGTCGGTGCCGCTCATGGGCGCAGTCTAGCAGGCCGCGCGATTCCTGCCTAAGCCTTGCCCGGCTTTCCCTTTTCCGTCCCGATCCGGTCTTGTGCGGGGGCCGCGCGGCGTTTACATTCCGCGCCGTTTCGACCATGCGGGCGGCAATCCCAAGTCCGTCCGTCCTCTGCGGAGAGGTGGCTGAGTGGTTGAAAGTACCGCACTCGAAATGCGGCGTGCTCGCAAGGGTACCGTGGGTTCGAATCCCACCCTCTCCGCCACTAAAAAGGGCCCCCTTCATGGGGGCCCTTTTTAGTGGCGGAAGAGCGGATGCGGCGAGAACCCAGGTTCGACAAAACGCGGCAGCGTTTTGGGGCGAGCGGCTCCGCCGCTCGATCCGCCGGCCGTCAGGCCAAGGACGAAAACAGGCCAAAGCCTGTTTTCGCCAATCCCACCCTCTCCACCATAAGCCGCCGATTCTAAATTATCCCCCGATGCGCTAACTCGCCCATTAGTCCGCCGTCGTCTCATCGTCGGCGAAACGTAACAGTACTTCGATGCACAGAGTGCCAGCATTCGCCGCTGTTTTGGCGCGCTCGACAAGATAATAATCGAACGCCATCATTGGTGTGGTGGTCGTGCCTCGCGATGCAATCATTTCGGCGGCTTGCACGATGCGGAGCAACTCCGCAATATCCAGCAGATGGGCGAACCCGCCGGTTGCGCTCATGAAGTCTTGCATAAACTCGATGCCATAGGCTGCGCGTTCGTCCACAAGTTCCAAATCTGGAATTAGGACGATAGCGTGGGCAGGGCGTTCTCGTTCGACTGACAGCGTACTGCCTTTGGGACCTGTCACCGGAACGCCGGATTTAAGCGCCCGCATGGCCCCGCGCAACTGAGCAAACGCTTTGCCGATATGGGCGGAAACGTCGCGCGTTAGCTTCGCCCTGTCCGGCAATCGTTCACGAGTCAAAACCGAAAGCGCCTTGGATTCAATCAACACCGAGCCGAACTCGTGGCTCAACAGTATGTCGGTTAGTTCTCGCGTTCCGTTGCCCTTCGGAATTTGTGGACTGTGATGAACCCCTGAAGACTGAAGATTGTCGGTCAGCCAAACGCCCAGTTGCTCTTGCTGATTACCTTCATCGTCATCGAATAGGTGAATCAGGCTGATCGAAGCGCCTGCCGTGATGAAGTGATTTCGGATTGGCTTCCAATCAGACTTTCCGCCGACCTCCAACACCAACCATTCGTCTTCATCTTCAATGTGACGGTGAAGGCGGTTGAGTAAGGGGAGTGCCGCGCCCTTGATCGCCGAGTGGTCAACTCGGCCTAGCGCCGCATTGTTCGTCCACATCGATAAGCGGTCCAACGTGCCCTGCGCAGGCAGGTTGTTCCAAGCGACATTCACGGCAAGTTCGTTGAATAAGAACGCCGCCAAAGGTTCGTCGCGCGCCAAGCTGCGGATGCCATTCAATTCTTCTTCGCGCTCCACGACCGACCAAAGGATGCAGCCGTTTTCGCCATCGTCATATACCTTCAGTGCGCACAGGAGGCGACCGCCGCAAATAGTGAAGGCAAGCTGCATCCGCGCGCCCAGCACGATGTATTTCAATAGGACCGTGCTGCCCTTGACAAGAAAGGCTGGTTCAAACCCGTCGCTGCCATGCGCGTAGTCGAAGCGGATTAGCTGCGGAACGGCCAAAAACTCGGAACGGTTGTGCGCCGATAGTATGTGCATCGGTCCATCATGCCCCATCCCGGCAAAAAGCGAACGGCAAAGTGATTCGTCCCCAACAAAAAAACGCCGCCCCCGGACGATCCGGGGACGGCGCATTCTTGTAAGCCTCGGCTAAAGCGTCAGGCCGCGAGGTCGAAGCGGTCGGCGTTCATCACCTTGGTCCAGGCCGCCACGAAGTCCTTCACGAACTTCTCCTTCGCGTCGTCCTGCGCATAGACTTCGGCGTATGCGCGCAGGATCGCGTTCGAACCGAAGACGAGGTCGGCGCGGGTCGCCGTCCATTTCGTCGCGCCGCTCTTGCGGTCGACGATGTCGTAGAGGTTCGCACCCTTCGGCTCCCACTTGTTGCCCATGTCGGTCAGGTTGACGAAGAAGTCGGTCGTCAACGCGCCGGGGCGGTCGGTGAAGACACCGTGCTTCGTGCCGCCATGGTTGGTGCCGATCACGCGCATGCCGCCGACCAGCGCGGTCATCTCCGCGGCGGTCAGGCCCAAGAGCTGCGTATGGTCGAGCATCAGTTCCTCCGGCGTCACCGCATAATCGTTCTTCAGGAAGTTGCGGTAGCCGTCGGCCAGCGGTTCCAGCACGTCGAAGGATTCGGCATCCGTCTGCGCGTCGGTCGCGTCGCCGCGGCCGGGCGCGAAGGGCACCGTCACGTTGACGCCCGCCGCCTTCGCCGCCTGTTCGACGCCGAGATTGCCGGCGAGCACGATGACGTCGGCGAGGCTTGCGCCCGTTGCCTTGGCGACCGGTTCCAGCGCGGCCAGCACTTTCTTCAGCCGTGCGGGTTCGTTGGCTTCCCAGTCCTTCTGGGGCGCAAGGCGGATGCGCGCCCCGTTGGCGCCGCCGCGCATGTCGGAGCCGCGATAGGTGCGGGCGCTGTCCCATGCGGTGGCGACCATCTCACCGGTTGAAAGTCCGGCGGCGGCGATCTTCGCCTTGACGGCCGCGACGTCGTAATCCTTGCGGCCGGCGGGGATCGGATCCTGCCAGATCAGTTCTTCCTTCGGCACGTCCGGGCCGACATAGCGGGCGCGGGGTCCCATGTCGCGATGCGTCAGCTTGAACCAGGCGCGGGCGAAGGTGTCGGCGAAGTAGTCGGGATCGGCCATGAACTTCTGGCAGATCTTGTTGTAGATCGGGTCGACCTTCATCGCCATGTCGGCATCGGTCATGATCGGATTGTGTCGCACCGACGGGTTCTCGGGATCGACCGGCTTGTCTTCTTCCTTGATGTTGACCGGCTCCCATTGCTGGGCGCCCGCCGGGGACTTTTTCAGTTCCCAGTCATAGCCGAACAGCAACTTGAAATAGCCCATGTCCCACTTGGTCGGGTTGGTGGTCCATGCGCCTTCGAGGCCGCTCGTCACCGACTGATTGCCGATGCCGCGCGTCTTTTTGTTGAGCCAGCCGAAGCCCTGGTCCTCGACATCGCCGCCTTCCGGGGCCGGCCCGAGATTGGCCGCATCGCCATTGCCATGCGCCTTGCCGACGGTGTGGCCGCCGCAAGTGAGTGCTGCGGTTTCCTCGTCGTCCATCGCCATGCGCTTGAAGGTTTCGCGCACTTCGAGCGCGGTCTTTTGCGGATCGGGTTTGCCGCCCACGCCTTCCGGATTGACATAGATCAGACCCATCTGCACGGCAGCGAGCGGGTTTTCGAGCGAGTCTGGCTTGTCGTCGCTTTCATAGCGTCCACGGCCGAGCCATTCCTTCTCCGAGCCCCAATAGGTGTCCTTTTCGGGGTGCCAGATGTCCTCGCGGCCGAAGCCGAAGCCGAAGGTTTTCAGGCCCATCGATTCATAGGCGATGGTGCCGGCGAGGATGATGAGATCGGCCCAGCTCACCTTGTTGCCGTATTTCTTTTTCAGCGGCCAGAGCAGGCGTCGCGCCTTGTCGAGATTGCCGTTGTCCGGCCAGGAGTTCAGCGGGGCGAAGCGGATGTTGCCGGCGCCGCCGCCGCCGCGCCCGTCGGCGAGCCGATAGGAACCGGCCGAGTGCCAGGCGAGACGGATCATCAAGCCACCGTAGTGACCCCAGTCGGCGGGCCACCAGTCCTGACTGTCCGTCATCAGGGCATGCATGTCCTTTTTCAGCGCCGCGAAGTCGAGCTTCTTCAGCTCCTCGCGATAATTGAAGTCCTTGCCCAGCGGATTGGTCTTGGTGTCGTGCTGGTGGAGAATGTCGAGGTTGAGGGCGTTGGGCCACCATTCCACGTTCGATGTGCCCGTGGTCGTGGCGCCGCCATGCATCACCGGGCACTTGCCGCTTTCTGCCTTGGTCATTTGCCTTGTTCCTCCTTGTTGGGGTCGGGCGCGGGGGGTCTAGATTATAACTATTCTAATTAAAATATACCCGGCGCCACGCCAAAGACAAGCCAAATCGGCAAATGCATGGCGGCGGCGTCCCCGCGATTGACAGGCGGAGGCCCGCTGGACACTATTGGCATAATTAATGCCAATAATTAATCGGAGCGCGGGATGCGGACGAAGGTTGCGACGGTGGTTTCTTCGTTGGTCACCAGTTCGCGTCTCAGGACGCTGGGCCGGCGCGTCCGCGCACTGAAGCGGCGGCTCGCCGGGCGGCGGCCCGTCATCCATTATTTCCATCAGGCGGGCGATCCTTACAGCACACTTGCCATCCAGGCGGTGCCGCTGTTGCGCGCGCGCTACGATGTCGATGTCGAAATCCATGCCGTGCCGGCGCCCGACATGGCGGCGGCGCCGGAGCCCGACATGCTGAAAGCCTATGGGCTGCGCGATGCGGGCCTGTCGGCGCGGCTGGCGGGTTTCTCGCTCGATGCGGATGTGTCGGCGCTCGCGCCCGATGCCGGTCCCAAAGCGCTTGCCGAAGGCGACCGCCTGCGCAAAAAACTCGGCCATTATCTCGGCGCGGTCTTCCATTTCGAAGGCGAGTGGTATTGGGGTCTCGACCGGCTGGATTTTCTGGAAGAGCGGCTTCAGCCCTTCCGCCGCGCCGATGCGCCGGCCGGTTTCATCGCACCGCGCCGCGAGGTGACGCTCAAGCCGGTGAAGGCGTCCGCGCGCGTGCCGGTTTTCGAAGCCTTCATCTCCTTCCGCAGCCCCTACACTTACCTCGCCATCGAGCGCGTCACGAATCTCGCCGCGCATTACGGCGCCGATCTCAAATGGCGCTTCGTGCTGCCGATGGTGATGCGCGGGCTGCCTGTGCCGCTCGCCAAGCAGCTTTACATCGTGCGCGACTGCAAGCGCGAGGCCGAGCGTCTCGGGCTTTCCTTCGGCCGCGTTGCCGATCCGGTCGGCGCCGGCGCCGAACGCGGGCTTTCGGTGCTGCATCACGCGATCCCGGCGGGCAAGGGCGCCGCCTTCGCGCAATCCTTTCTGCAAGGTGTCTTCGCCGAGGGTATTGATGCAGCAACGGATGCCGGACTCTTGCGTCTCGCCGCGCGGGCGGGCCTCGACGAAGCCTTTGTCAAAAAGGCGCTGGCCGATCTGTCATGGCGCGAGGTTGCCGAGAAAAACCGCACCGACATGTTCGCCGGCGGCGCCTGGGGCGTGCCGTCCTTCCGCGTCGAAGGCGGCGCGATGCATTGGGGTCAGGACCGGCTCTGGGTCGTCGAGGAGGAATTGCGCGCGGCTTGCGAGAAAGCCTAGCCGCGTCTCTTCAGCGCCAATGCCAGCAACACCGTGACCACTGGCAGCAGCACCAGCGTCGCGTAAGCCTCGGGCGGCCGGTCGGGGCCCTCGCCCGGTTTCAGCACCCATTGGTTGAGCGCGATGATTGTCCGTTCGACAAGGATCAGCGCCAGCAGCAGCGGCACCAGGCTGCGGTAACGCAGCGACACCGCCAGCATCGTCAGTCCCCAGACGATCTGCGTCGCACCGACCCATGCAAAGACGCCGATGATCGTTGTCGCATTATGCGTCAGGTCGAGCCCGGCGATGACACCGGCGCCGCCATCGGGCAGGAAGGCATGGATCGCGCCGGGAACGATCGTCAATATGCCGAGCGCCGTCAGCCCCCAGGCCGAAACGCGGCAGCCGTCATAGGCATCGTTGGTGCTGTCGGGCAGAAGGGCCGCCATGTCCGTTCTCCGGTCGATGAGGTTTTCGCTTGCCGATGCGGTGCCGTTCAGCCTGCCCAGTAGATGAATGCGTCGTCGGGCGTGCGCAGCACCTGCATCCGCGTCAGCCTTTCGCGATGGCTTCGAGCAGCGGTTGCAGCCGGCCGAGCACGCCGTCCTGCAGCACCGTTTCGATGTTGAGCTGGCCTTTCAGGCCGGCCTCGCGGTGCACCGAAATCTCCTGCCACTCCGGCGATGTCGACATGTCGAACAGCGCCTTGCGGTTCGGATAGGTGGCAATCGCGATCTCGTCCCAGAGTTCTTCCACCTGGCCGAGCGCGAGGAAGGTCACGTCGCCGGCGAAAAAGGCGCCGCCGCCGAATTTCGGCAGGAGCTTCGACACGGCGCGGCCGTAGATCATGTAGGCGTCGCGGCCCGACAGGTCGCAGGGCCGTCCGTCCTTGTATTCGGCGCGCTCCTTGAACTTCAGCAGGTTGACCATGAAAATCGGGCCGGCCGGGCCCGGCGCCATCATTTCCTGGATTCGCGCCGGATCGCCCGGCATCACTTCGTTGATTACTTGCATGTCGCGCCTCTTCACAGGCCCGCCGGAATGGCGGGGTCTTGCGAATATATTGGCACGATTTATGTCATAAGTTCAAGGGGCCGCTCAAGCGGCCGGACGCCCCGTTCCCTTGGGCCGGAAGCCCATATTGAAGCTGATCGAGACCCGGAAATCCTCGCTGCGGTTCGGCTGCACCGAATGTTGCAGCCAGCCGGGGAAGATCAGCAGCAGCCCTTCGCGCCCACGATATTCCATGGCCTGGCTGTTGATGCGGGTGCGCGCCTTCACCGGAAATGTGCTCATCACGCGTTCGCGCACCGGGTCGTAGAATTCGATGTTGCCGCTTTTCGCCGGCACCTTGGCGTAATAGGCGCCCGAGAGGATCGAGTTCGGATGCACATGGGCCTTGTTGAAGTCGCCCGGCCCGTTCCTGTTGAGCCACATCTCCTGAAAGAACATCTCGAAACGGTCGAAGTCGAACGACAGATGGGTCGCGCAACCGGCGCAGGCATTGCCGATGATTCGCCTGATCTCGGCAAGCTCTGGCCCGAGATGAAGGTTGGCGGCGCTGTGCCAGCCGCCCACGTTGGAGCGCGTGATGGCGCGTCCGTTCCGCTCCAGTTCCTCCAGAACGGACAGAATATGCGCGTCGATCCGTTCGTGATCGGGCACATGCCGGGCCCAGACGGGCGCGGGAAACCAGATCTCCGGGCGGAAGCCGGGATTGATTGCCAGCGCCGGCGCGGCACTTTCCGGCGCCGGCGCGGCGGCCGGTTCCTTTTTCGCGGCGGACTTTTTCTTTCCGGTCATGCGGCGTTCCCTCGCGCAAGATGAACGGAAATGGAGACGATAGAGGTCGAGTTTCCGCTCATGGCTGTGTTGCAATCGGTTGTAACGAAGCAGCCGCCCTCCGGCGCCGCTTCGCCGATTGATAAACGAAGCGGGCAGGGCGCGAATTTCTTTCTCGTCCAATCAGGAAGCAAACGCGGCGCATGCCGCTCGCAAGGGAGAATTTCCGTGGTGGGGGAAACGAAGCGCAAACCGGCAAGGCCGGTTGCAAAAGAATCCGCGGCCGCGAAGCCCGAAGCCGCCGCCGCGCCGCAAGCGGAAGCGGCGCCGAAGAAGGTCACGCAGATCTCCTGCTCGCGCGGGTTGTCGGCCTTCATGGCGGACAACAAGCTCAGCTTCGGTTTTACCTCCTATCAGAGCGGCCGTCTCTATCTCGTCGGACGGCTGCCGCAGGGCAAGGTCAGCTTTCACGAACGCCACTTCATGCGCGCCATGGGCGTCGCCGCAACGCCGCAACGGCTCTATCTCGCTGGGCAGTTCCAGGTCTGGCGTCTCGAAGACGTGATGGGCGGGCGCGTTGCCGACGGCTTCGACCGCAACTACGTGCCGCGCAACGCGCAGACGACCGGCGATCTCGATGTGCATGAACTCGGCGTCGAGAAGTCGGGCCGGGTTATCTTCGTCAACACGCGCTTTTCCTGTCTTTCGACCTTCAGCCTGACCCACAGCTTCAAGCCGATCTGGAAACCGCCTTTCATCTCGCGGCTGGCACCCGAAGACCGCTGCCACCTCAACGGCCTTGCGATGGAAGACGGCGAGCCGCGCTATGTGACGGCGGTCTGCAAGAGCGATGTCATCACCGGCTGGCGCGACCGGCGCGCCGAGGGCGGTTGCATCATGGATGTGCGCAACGACCGCATGGTGACCGAAAAGCTTTCGATGCCGCATTCGCCGCGCCTCCACAACGGCAAGCTCTGGGTGCTCGATTCGGGGCGCGGCCGTCTTGCCCGTGTCGATCCCGAGACCGGCGCCACCGAAACCGTCACCTTCCTGCCCGGTTTCGCGCGCGGCCTCGCGTTCCATGGACATTTTGCCTTTGTCGGGTTGTCGTTGCCGCGCGACGGCAGCTTTTCCGGGCTCGAACTCGACGGCGAGCTTGCCAGGCGCGACGGCGAGCCGTGGTGCGGCGTCCAGATCGTCGACACGCGTTCGGGTGACATCGTGCAGTGGATCCGGCTCACCGGCGAGGTGCGCGAACTTTTCGACGTCTTCGTGCTGCCGGGCGTGCGCTGCCCGAAAGCGACCGGGCTTCTCGACGGCACGATCCAGAACGAGATTTCGATCGAGGACTGGTCGCCCGCCGACAAGCGCGCGCCGGCGCCAGCGCCGGAAGTTCTCGCCGCCGCCGGGGCGTGACGCCGCCGCGTCTCCGATTGCATCCGAAACGAATCTAACGAAGCATGAAGAACTTCGGCGCGTGACGGCATGTGCGTTCACGCGCGCGTGAAATTCCGCGGTTCAACTTCACCGCGCGCCGCAATTGCATTTCACAACGGATGGATTGAGCGCCAGTTTGGCGGGAAGTTCGGTCGCGTTTTGGTTGCGACTCAAGTGGTGAGAACAAGAGTCGGCGCGCAACGTATCCCCTTGAAACGATTCTCGCTTTTTGGGGGACTGCATGTCGACGTCGAAGATCAAACCCGCCGGAATTCGCAACAACGCAAGCGAGCGGCTCGCCCGTTCGGCCTACACCTACTACGGCGGCGTCGTACAGACGACGAGCGATGCGCCGAAAAGCGCGCGTGGCATCAAACGCCTCTTTGCCGCCGCGATGCTTTCGGGTGCATCGATCATGACGGTGGGGCTCGCTGGCACGGGGCATGCAGTCGCGGCCGACAGCGTCCAGGTCAACGACGAGGTCATTCTCGTTCCCAATTCGAATTCCGAGCCCGACCACCGAACCGGCGTTCACGATATCTCGGTCGTCGTGCCGGTTGGAACGGTTATCGATACGAGGGATGACGTGTCGGAGGCGGACTTCGACAATGCCGGCATCTTCATCACCGGCGACGGCGATCTTTCGATCGTCAATAACGGCACGATCGTCACCGGCGACGAGGGGTACCTCGTCGAGGAATTCGGTCCCTACTTCGGTGGCAACCGTCATCACGGCATCGCCGCCTATTCCGACGACAATGCGTCGGTCACCAACACGGCCTTCGGCACCATCGTCACCACGCGGCCCGGATCGCACGGCGCCATCGCCGTCGCCCTCGACGAGGAAGGCGAATGGGGCGGCTATGCGACGGCGGAAAATGCCGGCCTCATTGCAACGGCCGGCGAAGACTCCTTTGGCCTGGCGGCCGTCGCCAAATACGAGGCGTCGGTCGACAACAGCGGCGATGTGACGACCAGCGGCGACGGCGGCCACGGCCTCTATGCCTATTCCAAATACCACATCGTCATCGACAACAGCGGCACCGTCGAGACATCCGGCGAAGATGCCCACGGCATCGTTGCCGTGATCGACGACGAGTGGGCCGAGGGCGGTACGGTCGAAATCGACAACAGCGGCACGATCGAAACCACCGGAGAATATGCGCGCGGCATCTCGGTCGAAGGCGGGGAAGCGGCGGTCGACATCGTCAACAGCGGCAGCATCGCGACCGAGGGATATGCCGCTCACGGCATCGTCGCCGATGGCGACAGTGTCGCGGTCGTCAATACGGTTGACGGAACGATCGTTACCGACGAGGACGAATCCGATGGCGTGCGGATAGAGGGATACACGGTCTCGCTCGACAATGCGGGCACCATCGCAACCTATGGCGAATACGCGCATGCGGTCGTGGCGTCGTCCTATGGCGATCTGACGACCACCATCGTCAATACGGGCCTCATCGCGGCCTATGGCGAGGAGTCCGATGCGATCCGCGCCGACGGCCCGACCGTGCGCATTACCAACGATGTCGTGACGGAAGACGAGGAGATCGTTGCCACCGGCGTCATCTACTCCGAAGAAGGCGCAGCGATCTACGTATCCGAAGCCGACGACGCACGCGTCTACAACAACGGCCAAATCTACGGCAACATCGAAATCCATGCGGCCGAATACGCGCTGGTCGAGAACAGCGGCTCCATCTATGCGGACCGCGAATACTCAGCCGTCGTTTATCTCGATGTCGAGGAGGGCAACGCCGTTGTCGTCAACCATGAAGACGGCACGATCACGTCGCTCGCCGACTACTCCCATGCGATCCAGGCGTCGGCCGAGGAAGGCATCGCCGACGTTCGCAACCATGGCCAGATTTCGACCGGCTATGTCGATGAGTTCGACGAGGTGATGGGTGTCTATTCGTCGGGCGCCGTCGCCTATGGTTTCGACGGTGCGGTCGTCGTCAATGCGGGCGGCATAGAGACGGTCGGCGAGGGCTCTTATGGCATCTTCGCCGAGGCCTCGGACGGCACGGCGCAGGCGGTCAACACCGGCACCATCGAGACTTCCGGCGACGAGGCACATGGCGTCCTTGCCGCGACGTCGGACGGCAATATCTATGTCGGCTACGACGAAGGTTACGTCTATGAGTATGTCCAGGGCAATGCCATTGCGAGCAATGCCGGCAGCGTGACGACGACGGGCGAGGATGCCTTCGGCGTTGCGGCGGCGTCCGGCTACGGCAATGCATTTGCTTACAACGTGCTGGGCGGTTCGATCGTCACAAGCGGTGAAGGTTCGCACGGTCTTGTCGCCATCACCGGCTGGGATATCGACGACATCGGTGAATACGGCACCGAGGCCGGCGGGCATGCCATCGCGATCAATAGCATCCCGGGCGAATTTTTCGGCGAAGGTTTCGGATTCGGTATCGGAGAATATGCCGAAGGGCATGTCAACATCGCCGATTTCGTCGATGCCGGCGATTTCGAGGCGGCGGATTTCCGCTCCACCATCGTCACGTCGGGCGACGGTGCCATCGGCGTACTCGCGAGTGCCCAGAGCGGCGACGCACAGGCAGGCAATTTCTACGGTACCGTCACCACCGGAACGCTCGACGAATACAGCGATCCGCTCAGCGGCAGCGAGGCGCATGGCATCGCGGCCTACGCGTCGGGTGAAGACGGCGACGCTTATGCCATCAACAAGTATTACGGCCATGTCACGACCTATGGCCATGAGGCCGTCGGCGTGCTGGCCCGCGGCGAAGATGGCGAGGCGGTTGCCGCCAACGTCATGTCGTCGACGGTCCAGACATTCGGCAACTACTCTTACGGTGTCGCGGCCTTCAGCGAGGAGGGCGACGCCGTCGCCAGCAACAAGTATTCGTCCAGCATCGTCACGCATGGCGACGAAGCCCACGGCCTCTTTGCCTCCAGCGACGGCGAGAGCGACGAATACGGCAGCGCCGACGGTCTGGCGTACAACATAGGGTCGACGATCACCACTTATGGCGAGGGCTCTCACGGCATTTACGCCTATTCGGAAGAGGGCGATGCCATCGCCGTCAACGCCAATATCGTCAACGAAGGCGAGGAGGGCGAAGAGGACGAAATTATCGTCGCCCGCATCGTGACGCATGGCGACGACGCGCATGGCATTTTCGTCTATTCCCACAGCGACGATGTCCATGCCTATAACGGCGGCGAAATCGTGACCCATGGCGAGGATGCCGTCGGTATCCGGGCTGAGGCGGACGACGACGCCGACGTCGAGAACGCCGGTTCTATCGACACGTCCGGCGACTATGCTTACGGCCTTCACATCGATGCCGGCGGCGATGCGACCGTGACCAACAGCGGCTCTATCGTCACCACCGGCTACGAAGCGGATGGCATCCTCGCCTACGCGGGGGGCGAATATGGCGAGGTTGAAATCGTCAATTCCGGTCTGATCCATGGCGCGGGCGAGGCGTCGGATGCGATCCGGGCCTTCGGCTACGCCGTCACGGTCACGAACACCGTGGATGGCCAAATCCTTTCCGACGACAATGACGGTATCGAAATCGGCGAGTCCGACATCGTTCGCGTCTACAACTCGGGCGAAATCTACGGCTCCGAATCCGCCATCGAAATCGACGATTCCGGGGATGTCGCGGTCTACAATTACGGCTCCATCGTCGGCCGCGTCGACATCGAAGAGGCGGAAAGCGCCTACTTCCTCAACGACGAGGACGCGACGGTTCTGGTTGAAAACGAGAAAGCGGCGGGCGTGCGCCTGTTTGCCTTCGAAGAGGCCACGGTCGTCAACCGCGGCAGCATCGAAACGACGGCCGACGGCACCAGAGGTGTCCAGCTCCGGGGCAGCACCGTCTCGCTCGACAATTCGGGCAGCATCTCGACCTCTGGCGACAATGCGCATGCGGTGGTCGCCAATTCCAACGCCATCGCGACGACGACGATCTACAATTCCGGCACCATCGAGGCGACCGGCAAATATGCCGATGCCATCCAGGCGTCGGGTCCGACGGTTTTCATCACCAACATCGAGGACGGCGTCATTTCGTCCGGCGACGGCGTCGCGATCAACGTCTTCGACACCAAATACGCCTCCATCATCAATCACGGCACGGTGACGGGCGACATTCACGTCAGCGCTTATGAGTTCGAGGATTTCGGTTCGACCTACATCCTCAACAGCGGCAGCGTCTCGGGCGACATCGACACCTCGTTCGGCGAGAGCGACGACACGATCATCGTCGATGGCGGCACAGTCGGCGGCGCGATCTATACCGGCGAGGGCGAGGATACGGTGACGGTCTCCGGCACCGGCGTCTCGATCGCCAAGGGCATCCATGGCGGCAGCGGATACGAGGGCGACCTGCACGTCTATTTCGAGCAGGAGGATACCGTCACCTTCGCCGATGGCGTCGAAGGCTACGCGATCTCGAACGCCCACTTCGTCGGCTTCTACGACGGCACCACGGTCTTCGATGGCGTCGACATCCACACGCGCGACGAAGGCACGATCCTGGTCGGCGAAGACGGCGTTCTCGCCACCACGGCGGAAGGTGCCTATGCGATCGCGGACGCGGCCGAAATCGACGGACGCCTCCGGGTTGCCGCCGGCGGCACCTTCGGTTTCTCCGGCGCCGTCGCCTTCAACGAAGGCAGCACCTTCCAGACCGGTCTCACCGGTCTCGGCGGCGGCGTCGTCGCGGGCGACACGGTCCACTTCGATGCCGGCGCGACCATCCATGTCAATGCGGGCGCCGGCTTCACGCAGACGGTCGGTGAGGATGTGCTGGTCGCTTCGGCCGTCAGCGAGAACGGCGTCACAGACGACGGCGCATCCGTCACCGACAACCTCATCCTCTTCAAGTTCCTGAAGGTGATGAACGACGAAGTGGTCACCGAAGGCGCTGCCGACAATCTCTTCCTCCGGATCGAGGTCGAGGACACGGCCTTCGATGTTGAAACCGAGGCGGCGGGAACGCAGAACAATCTCAGCATGGCTGCGGCGCTCGACGTCTATATCCAGTCGCAGCCGATCGACAATCCGCTGGTGCAGTACCTGCTGCAGTTCGAGACCGAGGAAGAACAGCTCGCGGCGCTGCTGCAAGTCATCCAGGACACGCTTCCGGATGAAAGCAACGCCACCGGCGGCGCCACGATCACGACGACCGATCTCGTCTTCGACATGATCATGGACCGGCTTTCGGGCGGCGGTTTCTCGGTCGCGCAAGGCGGCGAGACCGGCGTCGCGGCCGGTGAGGCGGCGCTTGGCGGCAGCGGCAACTGGGCGCTCTGGGGCCGCATGGGCTACCTGACCGCCACATACACGCCCGGCGCCGTCAACGGCTTCGACGCCGACACCTGGGGCGGCACCGTCGGCATCGACGGCGAACTCGCGCCCAATCTCCGCGCCGGCTTCGGTTACTTCTACATGGACAGCCAGGTCGAGGAAAACGGCGCCGGCGCCAATTCGCGCGTCGACATCGTCAGCCACGGCGTTACCGGCTATGTCAGCTATCGCCCCGGCGCCTGGTACGTCAACGGCACACTCGGCTACGGCATCAACGATTATGACAGCCGCCGCAATTCGCTCGGCGGGGTCAATGTCGCGAGCTTCGACGGCACGCAGTTCGTCGCCCGCGGCGAAGTCGGCCGGATGTTCATCGAAGGCCAATGGGACATCACGCCCAATGTCGGGTTGCGCTACAACCGGGTCGACATCGACGCCTACACCGAGACGGGTCCGTTGCCGATCGCGGTCAATGCCCGCACGGTCGAGTCGGTCCGGGGTGTCGCCGGCGTCAATCTGCGCCACACGACGGTGCTCGAGGGCGGCGGCAAGCTGATCCCCGAGTTCGGCGTCAAGCTTCTCAACGAGCTTGCCGATCCCGACGAGGCGATCACCGGCGCGATTGTCGGCGGCGGTGCCTTCGTCACCCGGCAGACGCCGCGCGACGATCTTTCCTTCGGCATCGGTGGCGGGTTGACCTGGGAGGCCTCCGACAAGTTCAGCCTCCGCGTCACTTACGATGGCGAATTCCAGAGCGACTATGACGAGCAGAGCCTCGCCGCCTCGATCCGCTTCGGCTTCTGAGTGCGGGCGGCGCTCCTCCGCCGTCGGCAAAACAAGAATGGCGCCCCGCAAGGGGCGCCATTTCCGTTTGGAGCCGGGAAGATCAGCGCGCGATGTCGGCGAAGGAAAGGGCGCTGCCGTCCGTCAGGTTGACGCAGGGCGCGGCGCCGTTGGTCGAGGCGCGGCAGAGGAAGAGCGAATTTCCCTTCTGCACCCAAATGCCGCCTTGCGGGTTGGCGATCAGTCGCGGGCCCCGGTCAGGGCCCATCAGCGCCGTCACGACAAGCGCGATGGCGACAATGGTGCCGGCGGCGATCACCGCATAGGAAAGATGCGCCGGCTGCGAAAGGCTGGAAGAGGTAACGGTCATGCGACGATTGCTCCGCTTGTTGTGGCCGCCGCTTCATTGAGCGGCAGGTGGTTGAACCAGATCACGCGCATCTGATAGCCCTCGCGCGTATAGCCGATCAGCGTCAGGCCGCTTTCGCCGATCGGGTAGTGGCCAAGCTTCGGCGACTGATAGACCGCCGCCATGCCGGCGAGCCGCTCGCCGGGATTGGCGACAGACCAGGCGCGCAGGATTTCGCGGCATTCGGTGGCAAGACCGATCGCCACCGTCTGCTGGCTGTAGTCGGGAAGGGTGAAGACGCGCAGGAAGCCGAAGCGTTTGTTGCGCAGCGGCGCGTAAGACGCGATCTCGACGGTCGAGATGCCGCAGACCTTCTTGCCGTCATAGGCGACCGCGCAGATCTGCTTCGCGCGGTCCTCGGGTGCTGTATCGGGCGGCAGGATGCCGCGCTCGCGCCAGACCGCGATGACGTCGGCCTCGATCTTCGGATCGCGCTTCCGCCAGCCGGAAACATATCGGATGTTGATCATGGTTTGCCCGCTCCCCGGTTGACGCGCCCGCAGGCGCGGATCGCGACTCGCTTTGCCGCGCGTGTGCCGGGTTGCATTATTCGGGCAAGCCCCGCGCAAGGGGAGCGGGGATCGGTCCTGATTGGAGCTATCGCGCGGCATGGAAAAACCCGCGCCTCGCGGCGCGGGTTCGTGTCGATGCCTGTCTTCGGCGCCGGATCAGTCGCGGCGGCGGATCGTGTCCATCAGGTCCATGGGCAGCGGGAAGACGATGGTGTTGGTCTTTTCGCTTGCGATATCTTGCAGCGCCGAGAAATAACGAAGCTGCATGGCGCGCGGATCGCCGGCAAGAATTCGGCCGGCCTCCACCAGCTTCTCGGCCGCCTGCTGTTCGCCCTCGGCATTGATGATCTTGGCGCGCCGCAGGCGTTCGGCTTCGGCCTGCTTGGCGATGGCGCGGATCATGCTCTCGTCGATATCGACATGCTTGATCTCGACATTGGCGACCTTGATGCCCCAGGCGTCGGTCTGGGCGTCGAGAATTTCCTGAATGTCGCTGTTGAGCTTGTCGCGTTCGGCCAGCATTTCGTCAAGCTCATGCTTGCCGAGCACCGAGCGCAATGTCGTCTGGGCGAGCTGGCTCGTCGCTTCCATGTAGTTCTCGACATTGAGGATGGCGTTCTGCGGCTCCACGATCCGGTAATAGATCACCGCGTTGACGCGCACCGACACGTTGTCGCGCGAAATCACATCCTGCGTCGGCACGTCTTCCACGAAGGTGCGCAGGTCGGTCCGCACCATTTGCTGGATGACAGGGATGATGATGATGAAGCCGGGCCCGGTCACGCGCGTAAAGCGTCCGAGCGTGAAGACGACGCCGCGTTCGTATTCGCGCAGGATGCGGATCGCCGAGCTCAGAAAGCCGACAACCAGCACGGCAATGAAGACATAGAATGCAAGATTTCCCATCAGGCCTCTCCGTTCTGTTTGGTCCACCGGGCCGAATGACGGCGAACCGATGATTGTGAACGTCCACCCGCCCCCCAGGGGCGGGTGGCCCATTCTCGCAAGCGTTGAGGTGCCACTCCGCTCACCCATGCACCGCCGGGGCATCGCTCAGCACCAGCGTCAATCCGTCGAGCTTCTCGATCCGGACTTTCTCGCCGGGCGCGAGCTGGTGCGGTCCGCGCGCGCGCCAGCGTTCGCTGTGCACCCAGACATGGCCTTGGCCGTCCGCCCAGTCGATCACTTGCGCTTCCATGCCGGTCAGCTCCTCGCTGCCGGTCGCCACCGGCATTCGCTGCGCGCGCCAGGCATAACCGATGATCAACACCAGCGTGACGACGCTGACTGCCGCCGTGCCGCCGATCGTGCCCCAGGACAGTTGGAATTCCGGCTGGTCGCTGTCGATCAGCATGGCGCCGCCGAGCACGAAGGCGACGACGCCGCCAAGCCCCAGCACGCCGAAACTCGGCGAGAAGGCCTCGGCGATCATCAAGGCAAGACCCAGCAGAATGAGCGCCAGGCCCGCATAGTCGAGCGGCAACTGGTTGAGCGCATAAAGCCCGAGCAACAGGCAAATCGCGCCGATGACGCCGGGGCCAATCGTGCCGGGGTTCGAGAATTCGAAGATCAATCCGTAAATGCCGATCAGCATCAGGATGAAGGCGACGTTGGGGTTGCTGAGAATTGCCAGCAGTTTCGTCATCGCGCCGGGCTCGATCTCGACGATGCTCGCGCCCTCGGTGTTGAGCACACGCTTGCCCGCCGCGGTCGCGACCTCGCGGCCATGCATCTGGCGCAGCAATTCGCCCATGTCGGCGGCGATGAATTCGACGACGCCTTCCTCCACCGCGGCCCGCGCCGAAAGGCTCGCGCCCTCGCGCACCGCCTTCTCGGCCCAGTCGGCGTTGCGGCCGTGCATTTCGGCAAGGCTCCTTATATGCGCCACCGCGTCATTGGTCGCCTTGGCGGCCATCGCGTCCTCGTTGGAGCGTTGGGACGCGCGCGCCGGCGCTTCGTCTTCCGCGCCGTCCTCCTTTTTGGGTGCCGCGTCTTCCGGCGCGGGCAGGCCTGGCATGCCGCCGCCGATCGTCACCGGCGTCGCCGCGCCGATATTGGTGCCGGGCGCCATCGCGGCAATTGCGGTCGCATAGATGATGTAGGTGCCGGCGCTGGCCGCGTGTCCGCCGGCCGGGGCGACATAACCCGCCACCGGCACCTGCGATTCCAGGATCGAAGAAATGATTTCGCGGGTCGAGGTGACAAGCCCGCCCGGCGTGTCGATTCTCAGGATCAGGACATCGGCGCGGGCGTCTTCCGCCGTCTCCACCGCGTCCGCCACCTGTTTCGCCGTCGCCGGGCCGATGGCGCCTTCGATCACCGTCAGCATCGCCAGCGGCGGCGCCTTGGCCGTTTCGGCGGGCGTTTCC
>PHEO01000242.1 GCA_002841195.1 Alphaproteobacteria bacterium HGW-Alphaproteobacteria-11 | reverse complement strand
GGCCGCAAGATCGGGCCGACGCAGGAAGCGCCGGCGCTCGATCATTCGACATTTGAAAATGCCGACGCCTTTGCGCGGGCCGGCTGGCCGCAGGCCAAACGCAATGCCAAGCGCATCCGCAAGTTCGAAAGCATGGGCGGCATGGACTTCGAAACGCTCGGACCGGGCGAACAAGCTCAGGGGCTTGTTGCGGCTGCCTTCGGCTTCAAGCGCGCCTGGCTCGACCGGCAGGGCCATTTCGGCCGCGCCTTCATCGACGCACGGCTCGAAGCCTGCCTGACGGAACTGGCGGGCGACACGCGCTTGCATTCCGGCCTCGTCGTCTCGCATCTCGCGGTCGGCGGCGAGACGGCCGCCATCGAAGTCGGCTTCCGCCACGGCGGCGTCCACTACGCTTTCATGGGCGCCTTCTCGCCGGACTTCGCCAAGCACAGCCCCGGCTTCGTCGTCACCGAACTGACGATCCGCTCTTGTGTCGAGGCCGCGGATGTCGGCGAATACGATCCGCTGCCGCCCGCCGACGACTACAAGCTCGCCTGGTCGAACCGCCGCGTGAAGGTGCGCGACTACGGGGTGGTGCTGGATTGGCCGGGCTACGCGTCGTGGTTCTACGCCGCGCATCTGCGCCCCGCACTCAAGACGCTTTACGCGCGCCTGCCGTTGAAGCTGAGGCAGGGCTTGCGCGCCGGTCGCGGCTGAGCGCTCAAATCGCCCACGTCGCCTCTTCGAGCCAGGCTTTCGTCTCCGCGTCGAGACCGTCCGCCAGCGCCGTGCGCACACGGGCGTGATAGGCGTTGAGCCACGCTACTTCTTCTTCCGTCAGCAGGTTCTTTTCCACCAGCGCAAGGTCGATGGGCGCCAGCGTCAGCGTTTCGAAGCCCATCATCATCCGTTCGCCGCCGTCGATAGGCGCGGGCGGCGTCACCACGCAGAGATTTTCGATGCGGATGCCGTAGCCGCCGGTCTTGTAGTAACCGGGTTCGTTCGAGACGATCATGCCGGGCTTCAGCGGCTGGTGGCCCATTTTCGAAATGCGCTGCGGTCCTTCGTGTACGGACAAATAGCTGCCGACGCCGTGGCCGGTGCCGTGGTCGTAGTCGAGGCCGGATTTCCACAAGGCCATGCGGGCAAATGCGTCGAGCTGCGCGCCGGACGTGCCTTCGGGAAAGCGCGCGGTCGCGATGCCGATATGGCCTTTCAGCACGCGGGTGAAGCGGTCGCGCTGATCGGCGTCGGGTGTGCCGATCGCCACCGTGCGCGTCACGTCGGTGGTGCCGTCCAGATATTGCGCGCCGGAGTCCACCAGAAAGAGTTCGCCGGGCTTCAAGGGCATGTTGGTGCCCTCGGTCACACGATAATGAACGATGGCGCCATTGGCGCCGGCGCCCGAAATCGTGTCGAAGCTCAGGTCCTTCAATTCGCCGGTCGCCGAGCGGAAGCCTTCGAGGCGTTGCGCCGCCTCGATCTCGTCGACCTTGCCCTTCGGCGCCTCGCGCGCCAGCCAGGCGAGGAATTTCGTCAGCGCCCGCCCGTCGCGCAGATGCGCGGCGCGGGTGCCGGCCACTTCCGCCTCGTTCTTGCAGGCCTTCGGCAATTCGCACGGGTCGGTGCCGCGCTTCACCTCGGCGCCGGCGGCGCGCAGCCGGTCGTCGATCCATGAGGCGCAGGTCGCGGGATCGACCAGCACGGTCTTGTTCTTGCCGCCCAGTTCGTCCAGCGCCTGTCCCAGTTCGTCGCGCGGGCGAATGCGCACGACATTGCCGAGATGGGCGCGCGCCGCGTCGTCGAGCTTGCGTTCATCGATGAAGAGTTCGGCGTGGCCGTCTTCATGCAGCAGCGCGAAGGAGAGCGGCAGCGGCGTATGCGGCACGTCGGCGCCCCGGATGTTGAAGAGCCAGGCAATCGAATCCGGCATGGTCAGCATCGCGGCGTCGGCATCCGTGCTCATCAGGCCGGATGCCAGCCGCTTGATCTTGTCGGATGCCGCCTCGCCCGCATAGTCGAGCGGATGCGGCGCGACCTTCGCCGTCGGTGCGGCGGGCTGGTCGGTCCAGATCGTGTCGAGCGGATTGCTGTCCACCGGCACCAGCGTGCCACCGGTTTTCTCGGCGGCCTTTGCGAGCCGCGCCACCGCGTCGATCGTGTGCAGCCACGGGTCGTAGGCGAGCCGCGCACCCTTCGGAAGATTTTCCTCGATCCAGCGCGACGGCGGCTCCTCGATCAAGTGCTGCGGCGCGAAGGTGTCGATATCGACCTGCGACCGTACCTGCAGCGTGTAGCGCCCGTCGATGAAGATCGCCGCCTTGTCCATCAGCACGATGGCAAGCCCCGCCGAGCCGTTGAAGCCGGTCAGCCAGCGCAGGCGCTCGGCATGGGCCGGCACATATTCGCCCTGATGCTCGTCGGCGCGGGGGATCAGAAAGCCGTCGAGCCCGCGCCGCTTCAGCTCGGCGCGCAGCCGCGCGGCGCGTTCGATGCCGAGGGAGGGGTTCGCCGTGTCGTCGAAGGTCTGGAACATGGAATGAATGTAAGTTGCGCCGGGGGGCGGGGCAATGGGGTCACCCCCTAAGCCTCAACGTCACCCAATCGCCCTTCGGCTTGCGCGAGACGAGCCGCAGCCCCTGCATCGTCATAGCGCTCGTCACCATGTTTTCCTGCGTCCCGAGCAGGCCCGACAGGATCAGCGTGCCGCCCGCCGCCAGATGCCTGCCGAAAGCCGGCGCGAGGCGCACCAGCGGCCGGGCGAGGATATTGGCGACGATCAGGTCGTAGGGTGTGCGGGCGGCCAGCGCCGGATGGTCGAAGCCCGCCGCCGTCACCGCCGTCACCCAGGGGCCGACGCCGTTTGCCCGCGCATTGGCCCGCGCCACTTCGACCGCGACCGGGTCGATGTCGGAGGCCAGCACCGCGCGGCGTGTCGCCTTTGCGAGGGCGATGGCGAGCAGCCCGGTGCCGGTGCCGATGTCGAGCGCGTTGACGGGCGGGCGTTCGTCGATGAGTTCGGAAATATATTCAAGGCAGCCCGCCGTCGTCGCGTGATGGCCGGTGCCGAAGGCCTGATTGGCCTCGACCTCGATGGGGATGCATGCCGCCGGCACCTTGTCCGCGTCGTGGCGGCCATAGACGAAAAAACGCCCCGCGCGCACCGGCGCCAGCCCCTCCAGCGATTTTGCCACCCAGTCGGCGTCGGGCAGCGGTTCGATGTGCAGGTCTTCGGCCTTGGCGCCGGTCGCGTTTTCAGGCGCCGCCAGCAAGGCGCGCAGCGCGGCCTCGTCGGGCTCTTCCGCATAGAGACATTCCACGCGCCAGCGCCCATGCGCCTCGACCTCGTTCCAGTCCGACGCGGTTTTGACCAGCGGCGACGAACCCGGTTCGGCCTCGACCGTCGACACCGCCAGCGCTTCCGGCGCAAAGGCGGCTTCCAGCGCTTCCGAAAACGCCTCGGCCGCCTCGTACGGAACGATGAAGGAGAATTTCCAGAGCGGGGCGGTCAATTCCTTGTTCCACCCAAACCAGATGTGTCATCCCGGCGAAAGCCGGGGTCCATGGGCCTCTCGCCATGCGCCGTATTTGCCGAACGGCAGATGGATCCCGGCTTTCGCCGGGATGACATTGTGGTGATGGAAGATGTCATGTCGAACGCGGCCACGCCCTCACACCCGCTCCAGAAAACTGTCGATCACTTTCTTCCGGCCCGCCTTGTCGAAATCGACCGTCAGCTTGTTGCCGTCGATCGAGATCACCTCGCCGTAGCCGAACTTCTGATGAAACACGCGCTCGCCGGTGTTGTAGCTGGCGGCCGCCGGGTCGCTGGTCGCCACCAGTTCGGCATGGGTCTCATAGGCGGGCGGGCGGACGCGCGATGCCGCCTCGGCGTTTTCTCTGGCGCGGCGCCAGCCGGGGCTTGTGTAGTTGCTGTCGCGGGCGAAGTCCTGCGCGAAGCGGCTCTGGCCGTAATTCTGGTAGCTCGCGCCCGCCATCGCGCTTTCGGTCACTTCGACATGATTCTTCGGCAGTTCGTCGATGAAGCGCGAGGGCAGGGAGGATTGCCACAACGCATGGATGCGGCGGTTGGCGGCAAAGGAAATATAGGCGCGATGCTTTGCGCGCGTGATGCCGACATAGGCGAGGCGGCG
>PHEO01000017.1 GCA_002841195.1 Alphaproteobacteria bacterium HGW-Alphaproteobacteria-11 | reverse complement strand
ATGGCGCGCGATGCTGGCGAGCCTCAGCGCCGCGACGCCGGCGGAATTCGTCGACTGGTTTTCGATTGAACGGATTTTCGGACGCGAAGGCGATGTCGGCATGCACCGGCACTGGCGCGATCCGACCATACCGTTCGCCAATGCCGTGATCGAGCCGGCGCATGGCGTGCTCATAACTTCGGCGACGCTGCGCGACCGGCTGCTCGACGAAGCGGAAGACAATGAGGGCTGGGAGACGGCGGAGGTCCGAACCGGCGCAGCGCATCTGGCGTTGCCCGCACGGCGGGCCTTCATGGCATCGCCGTTCGATTACGACAAGCAGGTGCGCATCTTCGTCGTGCGCGACGTGGCGCGCGACGACCTTGCACAGGTCGCGTCGGCCTACCGCGAACTCTTTCGCGCGTCGGGTGGCGGCGCGCTTGGACTATTCACCGCCATTCACCGCTTGCGGGCGGTGCATGAACGGATCGTCGTGCCGCTGGAGGAAGCGGGGCTGACGCTTTATGCGCAGCATGTGGACGCGCTCGACACGGGCACGCTGGTCGATGTTTTTCGCGCCGAGAAACATTCCTGCCTGCTTGGCACGGATGCGGTGCGCGACGGTGTCGACGTGCCGGGCGATGCGCTGCGGATGATCGTGTTCGACCGTGTGCCCTGGCCCCGGCCCGACATTCTGCACAAGGCGCGGCGCGAGGTTTTTGGCAAGGCGCGCTATGACGACATGCTGACGCGGCTTCGGCTGAAGCAGGCATTCGGGCGGCTGATCCGGCGCGCCAGCGACCGGGGCGTCTTTGTGGCGCTCGATTCACGACTGCCGACACGACTGACCTCGGCCTTTCCGCCCGGCGTCACAATTCACCGGGTGGGGCTTGCCGAGGCGATATCCGAAACGCGGGCCTTTCTCGGCGACGCGCTTGCCCCCAACCGGACCAAACTCTAAGCTCGCCCGCAAATTCGAGCCAAGGAAGCCTCATGTCGACGATTTCTCCCGAAAATGCCCTGATCTACATCATGGTGACGATGAGCGCCGTCGATCGCGCGATGAGCGACAACGAGTTGCGCGACATCGGCACCATCGTCCAGACGCTGCCGGCCTTCCGCAATTTCAATGCCGAACGGCTGATCCCGGTGGCGAAGGAATGCGCCGCGATCCTGCAGGAAGATGGCGGGCTCGACGCGGTGTTCGGGCTGGTGAAGGACGCGCTGCCGCCGCATCTGCGCGAGACGGGCTATGCGCTGGCGGTCGAAATCGCGACGTCCGATCTCGCTGTCGGCGCGGAGGAAATCCGGCTGCTGCAATTGCTGCGCGACGCGCTCGACATCGACAAGCTGACCGCTGCCGCCATCGAACGCGGCGCGCGGGCGCGGCACATGCCGCTCTGAGGATTGCCGGCAGGTCTCAGGAGCACGCGCCCGATCCGGTTTCGCGCATCTCATCGTCGATGCGGTCGAAAAAGGTGCGGGTGCAGCGTGACGGCCCATCGAACCGGTCGATCTCGCGATGGATCATGACCGGCGCACCATCATCCCATGTGTAGACGTCGACGCCGCCTTCCGCCGCGCTTGAGCGCCAGCGGCTGACGATCTCCCGCGTCTCCGGATCGAATTCGGGCGTGACGATTTCGTCGAGCATGGCGCTTTCGACGAAGCGGCCGCTGTCGGCGACCCAGAGCCAGTTGCGGTAGAGCATGTTGGGCCCGGCCGTTCCCCCGGCGATTAGACGCATGTCGAGATAGCCGTCGAAATCCATGTCGATGATCTCGAAGCCGCCATCGGCGATTTCCGGCGCGGTGCGCGCCTCAAGGCCGGCGATCACCTGGAACGGTTCGGCCCGGCCTTCGCGGCGGATCGAAATGCCGGTGACGACGCGTTCGCCGGTCTCGGGATCGAGATACCAGCGCAGGCTGAAGAGGAAGTCCGGCAGGACCGGATTGATCCGGCTCTGGCAGGCGATCGGCCCGGACCCTGCGGCGCTTGCGGGCGCCCGGCAGCTGAAGCCTCCGTGAAAGGTCTCGTCTCCGGTAACGGAAGGTTCCACCGGCGCCCTGCCCCATGGCGCGCCGAACGCCCGGCCGCCTCCGTCATCCCTTTCCGCGGTCATGTCCGGGCCGCTATCCGGTGCAGGCTCGGCCCCGGCGGGTGCCACGACAAGCATCAAAATCAAGCAAGCAGACCACACACCGCCACGCATCGCCGCCGTCCCTTCCGAACCTCGTAGATCCCGGTTCCGCGCAGCCATTTTATCTCAATGCCGCGCGACGTGCCCTTTTTCTTGACCACAAAGCGACACTATAGTTGCCATCCGCACCGGGCCCATTGTGCGGGGCCCATTGTGCGGGGCCTTTTCGCGGCCCGAAAGCCCGCGCAGGACCGAACCGAGGCGAATGACCGAATTTCTGTCGAACCACGAACCCCAGCTCCGGCTTGCCGCCTTCGCGGCGGTGCTGGCGGCGATGGCGCTTTGGGAACTGGCTGCGCCGCGCCGGCCGCAAGCCTTGACGCGGTGGCGGCGCTGGCCGACCAACATCGCCTTGTCGGCACTCGGCGCCGTGCTGGTGCGCATTGCGCTACCGGTCGTCGCGGCGGCGACGGCCGTGGAAGCGGAGCGGCGCGGCTTCGGGCTCTTCAACTGGATGCAGACGCCGGCCATCATCGCCGTCCCCCTTTCGATGCTCGCGCTCGACGCGCTTATCTATGGCCAGCATGTCGTTTTCCACCATGTCGGTTTTCTGTGGCGGCTGCACCGGGTGCATCATGCCGACCCCGAACTCGACGTGACCACCGGCATCCGCTTTCACCCGGTCGAAATCCTGATCAGCATGGGCGTGAAGATCGCGGCGGTCGCGCTGATCGGTGCGCCTGTCGTTGCGGTGATCCTGTTCGAGGTGTTGCTCAACGCGGCGGCGATGTTCAATCACTCGAATGTGCGGCTGCCTGTCGCAGCCGACCGGATTTTGAGGCGCGCCGTCGTGACACCCGATATGCACAGGGTGCATCATTCGATCCATCGGGACGAACAAGACATGAATTTCGGCTTCAGCCTGTCGCTCTGGGATCGGGTGTTCGGCACCTATCGCGCACAACCGCGCGACGGTCACGAGACCATGCGGATCGGGCTTGCGGATTTTCCGGCACCCGCGCCGGCCGGTCTCGGCTGGAGCCTCGTCAATCCGTTTTCAGGCAGCGCGCGGCGCGGGGAGGAACAACGGCCATGAAACAGTTGTGCCTGCTGCGCCACGCAAAGTCGGATTGGGGCGATCCGGCGAAGGACGATTTCGACAGGCCGCTCAATGCGCGCGGCGCAAAGGCCGCGGAATTCATGGCCGGCTATATCGCCGCCTGCCCCTACCGGCCGGACACCGTTCTGTGCTCGACGGCGGCGCGGGCACGAGAAACCTGCGCGCCGCTCAGCCTCCGGCTCGGCAAGGATGTTCCCGTCATCTTTCGCGACGAGCTCTATCATGCGATGCCCGACGCGATGCTCGACGAAATCCGCCAGGCTCCCGATACGGCGCAGACACTGCTGGTCGTCGCTCACAATCCGGGGCTGGTGCTGCTGGCGATGGCGCTGGCCGAAGATCCCGACGAGGAGACGGCGCTGCGCATCGCGCATGGCGTGCCGACCGGCGGTTTCATCGTGCTGGAATTCGATGTCAAACACTGGGGCGACATTGCAGAGGGCAAGGGCCGCAGCGTCTTCTTCGGACGGCCGCGCGACCTGATGGCCGAGAACAAAAGCTGAGCGGGCCTCAATAAATATTGTTGGCAAAGTAGCGGGCGCTGATGCGGGCATAGGTGCCGTCAGCCACCAGTTCCTCAAGCGCGGCATTGAACCTGTCGCGCAGCGCCTCGTCGCCGGCGCGCAAGGCAATGCCCGCGCCCTCACCGAACCATGCCGGATCCCCATAGCCCGAGCCGGCGAGACGGCAGCAGGCGCCCTCGCCCGCAGCCGTCCAGCGCAATAGCGCGTTCCGGTCGGCGAAGAGAAGATCGGCGTCGCCGCCGGCGAGCGCGGCCTGCGCCTCGGTAAGCGTCGGCAGCGCGAGCGGCCGGGCTTCCGGAAACCGATGCCGGACATAGGCATGATGCACGGAGCCGGCCTGTACCGCGATGCGCTTGCCGGCAAGCGCGGCCGGGGTCGCCGCGACCGGCGCGCCGGTGCGCCGTGCCGCGAAGTGGCCCGGTGTCGAATAATAACGTTCGGTGAAGACAACGCCGTCATCCGTGGCCGGGGCCTCACGACCGGGTACGGGGATCAGCATCGAGGCGACGACCGCATCGCCCTCGCCGCGCTTCAGCGCCAGGACGAGGTCGTTCCAGGGCCGAAGCTCGAAGCTGCACTCCGCCCGCAGGCGGGCGCATAGCGCATTGGCGATTTCGACGTCGAAACCGGTGAGCCCGCCTCCGGCACCGCGATAATTGAAGGGCGGATAATCGCCTTCGGTCAACAGACGCAGCTTCACGGGCCCGGCATCGGGTGCGACGGCCGGCGCGCGCGCCGGGTGCGGCAAGGGCAATTGCAAGGCCGCATATTGCTCGGCCGTCAGCGGCGGCGACGGGGCGGGTGCAGACGGCGCAGGATCGGCCGCCAGCGCGACCGGCGGCTCGGCCCATGGCAGGGGCGCCCCCTCGTAAAGCCGCACCAGCGCGCCTGCCAGCAGGATGATCGCAATCGTGTTGAGATAGAGCAGAAACCGCATAAACGCCCCAACCATTTCCCTGCCGTCAGCTCAGCGACCGTCTCAGTATGACACATCAAGCGGCCCGATCCCGTGCCGCCACCGGAATTGCGCCGCGTCCGCCTCTCTTCAAGCAAAGAACATACCCTGTTCTTTTGGTCTATTATGGTAAACGAAATTCTTTCATAGGCTGCATTAGAGGTCAGTTCCGAGGTCCAAGACCCAGTTGTCCTGCGTTCCGTCGCAAACCGATTTCGGGGAACCCCCGCTTGAAAGACAAGAAGACCGCCAAGGGAGTTGCGGCCGCGCCCAAGCGCGCCGGCCGCCGGCGACGCCCGGTGCGACAGCGGACGCCGGGTGGCGCGAAGCCGCTGATCGGCGAACTGGCGGTGGCCGCTGGCCTGACGCTGCCTGAGGTCATTGCAACGGCGCTCGACCGGCAGCGTCACTGGGGAACATCGCTTGGCCGCGTGATGGTGAGCACCGGCGCGGCGCGGCTGGTCGACATGGCGCGTCTCTACGCCGCGCAGCACGGCATCCCGTTCGTCAACCTGCTGACCGATCCGCGGGATCGGGCGCTGCGGCGGGCGGAGGAAATCGACTTCTACCTGCGCGCGCAGTGCCTGCCGTGGCGACGGCACGGCACCGAGACGATCTATGCCGCGGCCGATCCGCCGGCGGCGCGCGCGGCAATCGCGCAACAAGAAGGACGGCCCCAGCCGGTCTTCGTTACTTCGCCGCGCGATATCGACCGCACGGTCATGTGCGAATTCAGCGACGTGCTGAGCGAGCGCGCGATATTCGATCTTGCACGGCAGATGCCGGAAAGCTCGGCCGCGACGACGATCACACGCCGGCAGGCGATCGTCCTGGCCGGAATCGCAATCGTTGCGCTTGCCGCCCTCATCGCCATCCCCACGACCGCGCTCGTCGTTCTCAACGTTGTGCTCGGGCTGTGTTTTTCCGCTGTGGCCGCGCTGCGTTACACCTCGATATTCGTCGGCCTGATGGCGCAACCGACGGAGGAGGAGCGCGCCTATGAAAGCCGCGGCGCACCGCCGGATGCCGCGCTGCCGATCTATACGGTGATGGTGCCACTTTACGACGAGGCTCGCGTGCTGCCGATCCTTGCGCGGGCGCTGCAGGACCTCGATTATCCAGCCTCGAAACTCGACATCAAGCTCATTTTCGAGGAGAGCGACGTTGCGACATGGGTGGCCGCCAAGGCACTGAAGCTGCCCGACCACTTCGATTTCATCCGCGTGCCAACGAGCCTGCCCCGGACCAAACCGAAAGCCTGTAACTTTGCACTGCCCTTTGCACGTGGCGAGCTTCTCGTCATTTACGATGCGGAAGACCTGCCTGAGCCGCTGCAACTAAAGAAGGCGGTTGCCGCGTTTGCGCTGGGCGACGAAAGGCTGGCTTGCGTGCAGGCGCAGCTCAATTATTACAACTGGAACGAAAACTGGCTGACGCGGCAATTCGCCATCGAATATGCCGCGTTCTTCGATTTGCTGCTGCCGACGCTGGTGCGGCTCGGGTTGCCGATCCCGCTTGGCGGAACGTCGACGCATTTCCGCATCGACGCATTGCGCGCGGTGGGCGCGTGGGACCCAAACAATGTGATGGAAGATGCCGACCTCGGACAGCGCTTCGCCCTGATGGGCTATCGCTGCGGGATCATACGTTCGACGACGCAGGAAGAAGCCAATTGCCGCCTCAACAACTGGGTCCGCCAGCGCTCGCGCTGGGTAAAAGGCTGGATGCAGACCTATCTGGTCCGGATGCGCCACCCGGTGCGGCTCTACCGGGCCTTGGGCTTCCGGGGATTTGTCGGTTTCCAGATCGTGATGGGCGGGTTTTCGTTGTCGAACCTGCTCCACCCGATGTTCTACGCCAGCATGGCGCTGGCGCTGATCCTTGCCGGCGGACCGAGCGGATTTCAGCACGGCACGGTACTGGCGTTTTTCAATGCCGCCGTCCTGGTGTCGGGCTATTCCTTTTCCATCGCCGCCGGGATGGCAGCCGTCGCCTCACGCGGCCTGGCGCCGCTCTTCGTGCAGACGCTGATGATGCCGGCCTATTGGCTGCTGATTTCGGTCGCGGCCTACAAGGCGATCTGGCAGCTCGCCACCAAGCCTTTCCACTGGGAAAAGACCGACCACGGCCTCAGCCGCATGATGGCGGCACAGCTCGCGCGGCTGCAAACTTCCCCGAATCCGGCAGAAATCCCACACGGAAACAACTCCTCAAGCGGACCGCACTAACGAATCGATAAAGAGTTTCGGCCATAGTCGGGACAGGCGCCGGGCAGCGGCGGGCGAGCGAACGAGAGACAAATATGGCACAGGACAATACGGCGCCGGATACCAAAACCATCGGCCCCGAAACATACGCGCAACTGGGCGTGCTCATCGTCGAAGACACGCAGTACATGGCCAACCTGCTGCGCGGCATCCTGTCGGGCCTCGGCGTTCGCAACATAACGAGCGTTCGCTCCGGCGAAGAAGCGCTGAGCGCGCTGATGCGCGGCAAGGTCGATCTGGCGATCATGGACGATCTCGAACCGCCGCTCGACGGGCTCTCCGTCGTGCGCGCCATTCGGACCGCCGACGAAAGCGAACTCAGCACCATTCCGGTCATCTATGTGACCGAGCAGCGCGAGCGCGGCGCGATCATCGCGGCCCGGGACGCGGGCGTAACCGAAATTCTTTCCAAGCCCTTCTCGGCGCAGCAGCTGACAACCCGCATCGAGACGGTTCTGACCCGGCCCCGTGCAATCGTGCGCTCGGCGGAATTCACCGGGCCCGACCGCCGCCGCCGCGACGGCAAGGCGCCGGTGAAGCGTCGCGAAGCCGATCGCAAGAGCTGACGTTCAGGCGCAGGCCGTCTTGTAGTCCTCGCGCAGCAGGTTTTTCTGAACCTTGCCCATGGTGTTGCGCGGCAGGCTTTCGACGAAGAAGGCTCGCTTCGGCACCTTGTAGTTGGCGATCTTTTCTCTCAACCGCGCAATGAGCGTCGCCTCGTCGAGCGCCGCGCCTTCGCGCAGCACGACCACCGCGACACCGGCCTCGCCGAAATCGGGATGCGGTACGCCGACGATGGCCGATTCCAGAACTTCGGCCATGTCGTCGACCAGTTCCTCGATCTCCTTCGGGTAGACGTTGAAGCCGCCGGAGATGATGAGGTCCTTGGCGCGGCCGACCAGATGCACATAGCCGTCGGCGTCGATCATTGCGATGTCGCCGGTTCGAAACCAGCCGCCCTCCGCAAATTCGGCCGCCGATTTTTCGGGCATCCGCCAATAGCCGGAAAAGACATTGGGGCCGCGCACCTCGAGACCGCCGATCTCGCCGGGGCCGCGCGGCTGGCCTTCCTCGTCCGTCACGCGCAGCTCGACATCCGGCAGCGGGAAGCCCACCGTGCCGGCGCGGCGTTCGCCGTCATAGGGGTTCGATGTGTTCATGCCGGTCTCGGTCATGCCGTAGCGTTCAAGGATCGCATGACCGGTGCGCGCCCGGAATGCCTCGAAGGTTTCGGCGAGCAAGGGTGCGGAACCGGAGGTGAACAGGCGCATATGCCCGACCAGCGCGGCATTGAAGTCGTCCCCGGCAAGCAGGCGCGTATAGAAAGTCGGCACGCCCATGAAAGTGGTGGCGCGCGGCAACAAGGCGATCACATCGGCGCGGTCGAATTTCTGCCGCCAAATCATTTTCGCGCCCGACAGAAGCGCACAATGACAGGCGACGAAAAGTCCGTGCGCATGGAAAATCGGCAGGGCGTGCACCAGCACGTCGGCGTCGGTGAAACGCCAGGCGTCGCGCAGCGCCAATCCATTGGCCGCGAGATTGCCATGCGTCAGCATGGCGCCTTTCGGCTTTCCGGTGGTTCCCGACGTATAGAGAATGACCGCTAGATCGTCCGCGCCGCAGGTGGCGGGCCGAACCGCATCCGCAACCGTCGCGACCGCGTCGATGAAACTGCCATGCGCGTTGGCATCGAGCGTCAGCACATGCGGCACGCCGCGCCGCGCGGCGATGCCGGCGATGGCGGTTTCCGCCGAGGGGTCGCAAACGATCAGTGCGGGCTCGGCATCGCCGACAAGATAGTCGACCTCCTCGACGCGATAGGCGGTGTTCATGGGCAGGAACACGAAGCCGCCGCGCAAACAGGCCATATAGATCACCAGCGCTTCGGGCGATTTCTCGACCTGCAGGGCCACGCGGTCGCCGGGCTTCAGGCCAAGCTGTGCAAAGAGCGCCGCATAGCGCGCGGCATAGGCGGACAGGCGGTCGAATGACCAGTCGCGCGGCCCATGGGTACGGCCCGGCACCTCAAGGGCAAGGCGCGTGCGGTCGTCGGGGAAGGACGATTCGATCAGCGTATAGAGGGAGAGGCTCATTCGGACCTCGGGCGGAACAGCGGATGCCCGACTTATACAAGAAGCAGCGGCGCTCCGCATTACCCCGCGCGCTGCATGTGGAGAATATGCAGGTGGCGCTCGTACTGGCCCAGGAGGTCGGCGATGATCTGGTCCTTGGTGTAGCCCAGAATGTCGTAGCCCTGCCCGCCGTCGCGCAACGACACCTCGGCGCGCCATGTCCGATCCGGCCCCTCGCGTTCGCCTTCGAGCATCGACATGGCAAATGCCGGCAAGACGACGCCGCGCAACGAAACATCGTAGCGAAATTCGTCCTCGCCGCCATGACCGACGGTGAGCGAGACCTTGCTGTCGGTGACCGTGAGCTCGGTTTCCATGCCGCGCCCGCGTATTTCGGTTGCGACGTCTTCCAGCGCGGGGGCGACCGTCGCGCGGATAAAGGCGACGGCCCGCTCGCGCGTGGGCTGGAGGAGCAGCGCGCTCAGGCGCTGGCGCCAGGGAACCGGCGGATGACCGCCGCCAAGTGCGACAGGCATCGTGTCCTGCAGGGCTCTTTGCCGTGCCGTCTCCTGCCGGAGCGCGGTGAACAACCCGTAGCAGATCAGCAGCATGATCGCCGCGAGCGGAAAGCCGCCGGCGATGGCGCCGGTTTGCAGCGCGGCGAGACCGCCCGCCAGCAAAAGAATTGCCGCGACCAGTCCTTGCGTCAGCGCCCAGAATACGCGCTGCCAGACGCGCGGCTCGACATTGCCGCCCGCCGTGATGATGTCGATGACGAGACTGCCGCTATCCGAGGACGTGACAAAGAAGGTGATGATCAGAACCGTGGCCATGGTCATGGTGACGGTGGCGAAAGGCAAGTGCTCGAGGAACTGAAAGAGCGCCACCGCGACATCGGTCTCGACCGCCGCGACCATCGACGCCGCGCCCGACAGCTCCATCGAGAGCGCCGTGTTGCCGAAGGCAGTGAACCACAAAAAAGTGAAGCCCGAGGGAACCAGGAGGACGCCGACCACGAATTCGCGGATCGTGCGGCCGCGCGATATGCGGGCGATGAACATGCCGACAAAGGGCGACCATGAAATCCACCAGCCCCAATAGAAAAGCGTCCAGCCGCCGATCCAGTCATTGGGCCGATAGGCGTAGAGCGTGAAGGTGCGGCCGACGATGTCGCTGAGATAGGCGCCCGTATTCTGCATCGCGGCCTGCAACAGGAAGACGGTTGGGCCGGCGGCGAAGACGAAGACGACCAGCAGGACCGCCAGCGTCAGATTGAGTTCCGAAAGCCGCCGGATGCCCCGGTTTAGACCGGAGGCGACCGAAATCGTGGCGAGCAGCGCGATGCCGGCGACCAGCGCCACCTGAATGTCGATGCCGATGGGGATGCCGAGCAGATAGTTGAGGCCGGCATTCACCTGCATCACGCCGAGACCGAGCGAGGTGGCGACGCCGAACATTGTGCCGAGCACGGCGAAGATGTCGACCAGATGGCCGGGCCAGCCATAGATGCGCTCGCCAATCAACGGATAGAGCGCCGAGCGCGGCGACAAGGGCAATCCCTGTCGAAACGAAAAATAGGCAAGCGCCAGCCCCATCACCGCATAGATCGCCCAGGCGTGCAGTCCCCAGTGAAAGAACGAAAGCTGCATGGCGTTGCGCGCCGCCTCGACCGTGCCGCCCTCGCCGTCGGGCGGCGACGCAAAATGCAGCACGGGTTCGGCGACGCCGTAGAACATGATGCCGATGCCCATGCCGGCGCTGAAAAGCATCGCAAACCACGAGCGGGTTGAAAAATCGGGTTCGGAATCGTCGGGCCCGAGCCTGATCCGGCCCATCGAACTCAGCGCGACGCCGACGGCGAATATCAGGAAGGTGGCAACGGCCGCGACATAGAACCAGCCGAATTCCCGGACGATGAAGGACTGAATGTCGGCAAAGATCGTGGCCGCAAAGGATGGCGCGGAGGCGGCGAATGCGATTGCGGCGAAGATCAGCGCGGCAGAACCCAAAAATACCGGGATATTCGCCTGAAAGAGCCGGGGCTTTTCCCGGCCTTGTTCCCTGCCTGCCATTGCCAGCGTCCTCCCGGGCGATCTTGAAATGCGTAAATGGTATGTGGAGCAGCGAAGAAACGCGCTGCGGTGCATCGGCTGGTTATGTGATTTCGGGGCAAGCATTGCACAGCTCGCCCGCCGGGCCAACCCGCAAAGGCCCCCGGATTTGCCGGCATTTCGCCAGGTGCCAAAACGAGCTAACCTCGACCGCACTCACTTTCGATCCTGAATTCAGAGAGGATTTTCCGTGCGCTCGACCTTGTTCACCGCGCTCTTCATGGCCGCGGCTTCGTTCCAGTTCGCATCTGCCGCAACGCTCACGCCGCCGGACACGGCATATAGCGCTGTACGCACGGTCGAGGCGCAGGGCATGACGATGAACAGCAAGGTCTATTACGACCGCGGCACGGAGCGCTGGGAAACGACGATGCAAGGTGTGCGGCAGGTAACGATCCTGCTGCCGGGCGAAAAGATGATGCTGATGTATATGCCGGACATGGACGTGGCAATGGAAATGAACATGGACGATGTCGCCGATTACGGGATCGGCGAGATATACGATGAGGGCGTCGAGGCCGAAAAGCTCGGCGAGGAAACCGTGGAAGGCGAGCGGACGACCAAGTACCGCATCGACCGCGCCGAAGATGCCGCGACCGTTTTCGTCTGGCTGACGCGCGATGGCATTCCGATTAAGGCCGAGGGCGCAAGCGCCGCCGGGAAATTCTCGATGGCGCTGAGCGACCTTCAGAGAGGGGCGCAGGACGCAGCGCTGTTTCGCCTGCCCGACGGCGTGACGGCAACGAAAATGCCGGCGGGCATGCCGTCGTCCACGATCCCGCGCTAGACCAGAACCGAGCCTAGCGTAATCGCCGCAAAGAGCATCAATCCGAGAAGAAGGCCCAGAGCGCCGGCGGCAAGATGTCGAGCGATCGGCATGTTTTCCGTCCTGGAAGTCCGCGTTCGAGACCTGCAGGATGGCGCGACGCAGGGACTGGCGCATGACCCATATGGGCCAAGGCGGCCTGGAAAATTGCGGCGGGATGGAGCGGGTGAAGGGAATCGAACCCTCGTCGTAAGCTTGGGAAGCTTCTGCTCTACCATTGAGCTACACCCGCGCGAGCCGGTTCTAGCATGGGCGCAATCCGCCGAAAAGGCCCGGAAAGGTCCCGAAAATCGCGGGATCGTGAGCGGAAGTGAGGCGCGCCCCTGTGCTAGGCTTGCGCCATGACCGACGCCACACCGATCAAATTCAGCCATCCCGACATCACCGCGAAGGGCGAGACCCGCGCGCAGGTGCCGTTTCACGCGCTGAAGACGCTGTGGATCAACACCGGCACGCTCTGCAATATCGAATGCGCCAATTGCTACATAAGGTCGAGCCCGACCGACGACCGCCTCGTCTACATCACGGCGGCGGAGGCGGCGCATGTTTTCGATATGGCCGGGCCTGAGCCTGTCGAGATCGGGTTTACGGGCGGCGAACCATTCATGAACCCCGACATGCTGGCGATGGCGGCGGACGCGCTCAAGCGCGGCCACCGGGTGCTGATCCTCACCAACGCCATGCAGCCGATGATGCGGCCGGGGATCAAACGGGGATTGCTCGACCTCAAGGCGCATCACGGCGCGCGATTGACGCTGCGGGTCAGCCTCGACCATCACACGGCGGCGCTGCACGACGCCGAGCGCGGATCGGGGGCTTTCGCGAAGACGATGGATGGTCTTCGCTGGCTCGCCAATGAAGGATTTTCAATCGCCGTTGCCGGGCGCGCGGTGCCGGACGAAGCGGAAGCGGGTGCCCGGGCGGGTTATGCGGCGCTCTTCGCGCGCGAGGGAATTCGGCTCGACACAGACGATCGCTCGGTGCTGGTCATCTTCCCGGAGATGGACGAGCGCGCCGATGTGCCCGAAATCACGACCGCCTGCTGGGACATATTGCATGTGAACCCCACCGACATGATGTGCGCGACGAGCCGCATGGTGGTGAAACGCAAGGGCGCGGCGCGGCCGGTCTTCGTCGCCTGCACGCTGTTGCCCGACGATCCGCAATTCGAGATGGGCGAAACGCTCGCCGAAAGTTTGCGGCCGGTGAAGCTCAATCACCGGCATTGCGCGAAGTTCTGCGTGCTGGGCGGCGCGAGCTGTTCGGCCGGTTAGCGAAACCGCAGATTGCCGCGGTTGAGATCGGCGACGCTGCGGGCGCCCATCAACTTCATATCGCGCTCGATCTCATCGCGCATCAGGCCGAGCGCGCGCTCGACGCCGGGCTGGCCGGCGGCCGCCAGCGCATAAAGATAGAGTCGGCCGCCCGAGCACGCCTTGGCGCCGAGCGAGAGCGCTTTCAGCACATGGGTGCCGCGCTGAATGCCGCCCTCGCAGATCACGTCGATCTTGTCGCCCACCGCATCGACAATCTCGGCCAGCTGGTCGAACGGGCTGCGCGAGCCGTCGAGCTGGCGCCCGCCATGGTTCGACACCATGATACCGGTACAGCCGATATCCACCGCGCGCCTGGCGTCGGCAACGCTCATCACGCCTTTCAGCGCGAAGTGCCCGCCCCATCTGGCACGGATCGCCTCGGCATCCTTCCAGCTCATCGACTGGTCCAGCATGGTGGAAAAATAACTGCCGATCGAAGTGGCGAGATTGGTGCCCTCCTGCACATGCTCCTGAAGGTGCGGCAGTTCCATTTTCGGATGGATCAGATAGTTGACCGCCCAGCGCGGCCGCGCGGCGAAGCTGAACAGGCTCTTGAAGGTGAGCCTCGGCGGCGACGTGAAGCCGGTGTGAAGGTCTCGCTCGCGATTGCCGCCGGTGATCGTGTCGACGGTGAGCGCCATCACGTCGAATTTCGCGGCCCTGGCGCGCTCGATCATGCTGTCGTTGAGGCCGCGGTCTTTATGAAAATAGAACTGGAACATTTTAGGCGTGTCGATCATCGCGCCGATTTCTTCCACACTCACCGTGCCGAGCGAGGAGACGCCGAACATGGTGCCGTATTTCTGCGCCGCGCGGGCCACGGCCCGTTCGCCGTCCGGGTGGAACAGCCGCTGCAGCGCGGTCGGCGCGCAATACAGCGGCATGGCGAGCTTCTTGCCGAAGATGGTGGTCGACATATCGACCGTCTCGACGCCGGCGAGCACGCTGGGGACGAGGTCGCAGGTCTCGTAAGCTTCCGTATTGCGCCGGTAGGTCACCTCGTCGTCCGCCGCGCCGTCGATGTAGTGAAAGATGGGGGATGGCAGGCGGCGGCGGGCAAGCGCGCGGAAGTCCTTGAAATTGCGGCAGCTGGCAAGACTCATCGAAACTCGCTTCGACGCTCAGGGCGCCTTGAAATGTTTTGAAAGCTTCAACCCCTGGCGCTGGTAGCTTGAGCCGAGGCCGGCGCCGTAGAGCCGCGCCGGGCGGTCGGTCAGGCGTTCGAGCACGAAACGGCCGACGATCTGGCCGTGTTCGAGGATGAAGGGCACCTCGTGCGAGCGCACTTCGAGAACAATGCGGCTCCCTGCCCCGCCCGCCTCGCGTGCGCCGAAGCCTGGATCGAAAAAGCCCGCATAATGGACGCGGAACTCGCCAACCAGCGGGTCGTAGGGCACCATCTCGGCGGCATGCGTCGCGGGGATATGCAGCGCTTCGCGTGAGGCCAGAATGTAGAATTCGTCCGGGTCCAGAATAAGATTGTTGCGACCGGGGCGTGCGGTCAGCGGATCCCAGAAATCGAGCACGTCATAGGCGCCGATGCTGTCGATGTCGACGACGCCCGAATGACGCCGGGCCCGGTAACCGACGATGTCGCCTTCGCGCGCCGGCGCGAGATCGACGGTCAGCGCGATACCGCCGTCGATATCCGCCTCGCCGTCGACCAGCTTCAGCTCGTCGTGTAGCCTCTTCATCTCGGCATCGGTGCATGTGTGCGTGCCGCGACGAAACCGGATCTGCGCCAGCCGCGAGCCGGGGCGCACCAGGATCGGGAAGGTGCGCGGGCTGATCTCAAGATAGAGATGACCCTTGTAGCCCGCCGTCACGCGGTCGAACTCGGTCGCGAAGTCGGCGATCAGCCGCGTGAAGACGTCGAGGCGGCCGGTCGAGCTTTTCGGATTGGCGGATGCGGATGTGCGTTCCGACAAGGCCAGCGCCTCGACCAGCGGCACCAGATAGACGCAGCCGGTTTCGAGCACCGCGCCTTCGCGCAGGTCGATCTTGTGGAGCATCAGCTCCTCGACGCGCTCCATCACGCCCCGGTCGGGACCCGGCAGAAAGCTCGCGCGCAGCCGATAGGCAACCTGCCCCAGCCGCAGGTCGAGGCTCGCCGGCTGGATCTGCGACGGTTCGATTTCGGCCGCGCCCCAGATTTCCTTCTCGCGGATCAGCGCCTCGATACCGTGGGCCGGCAGGATGCCGGTCGCGTGCATCTGCCCGGCGCCGAGGCGGCGCGGCTCGTCGTCGCGATGAGGGAAGAGATCGTCGGCCGGTTTGGTCATGGTCCCTTGCATATTGGGGCGTCTCCGGGGGTCCGTTATAGGTCGCCCGTCCGCCGCCGGGAAGCCCCGGCTTGACGCGGGGGCCCCTCCCCCCTTAAATGCGTCCCGATACCGTGGTGATTTGAGCCGACCGGCTTGCGGCCACGTTAAACAATCCGCTAAAGAGGTCGGGCGCCCGTGCCCCCGATCTTTCAGGTCGGGGTTTTTTATTGGGGGCATCCCGGATGAGCAAGACGACACGCGACGGCCGCAAGCTGAAGGCCCGCACCGAAGCCGTACATGGCGGCACCACCCGCACGCCTTTCGGCGAGACCAGCGAGGCGATGTTCCTGACCTCGGGCTATGTCTACGAGACGATGGAGGCGGCCGAGCGGCGCTTCAAGAACGAGGAGCCGGGCTTCATCTACAGCCGCTTCTCCAATCCCACCGTACGGATGTTCGAGGAGCGGATGATCGCGCTCGAAGGCGCCGGCGACGCGCGCGCCACGGCGACCGGCATGGCCGCCGTCACCGCCGCCATGCTCTGCTATCTCAAGGCCGGCGACCATGTGTTGTCGTCGCGCGCGCTGTTCGGCTCCTGCCGCTATATCGTCGACGAGCTGCTGCCGCGCTTCGGCGTTACCTCGACGCTGGTCGACGGGCGCGACATCGACGCCTGGAAAAAGGCCGTGCGCCCCAACACGCGGATGTTCTTTCTCGAAACGCCGTCGAACCCGACGCTCGAAATCATCGACATCAGGGCGGTGGCCGAAATCGCACATCAGGCGGGCGCCAAGCTCGTCGTCGACAATGTGTTCGCGACGCCGACGCTGCAACGGCCGATGGAGCTCGGCGCCGATGTCGTCGTCTATTCGGCGACCAAGCATATCGACGGCCAGGGGCGCTGCCTCGGCGGCATCGTGCTCGCCGATCAGGCGTTCATCGCCGACCATCTCGCCAACTTCCTGCGCCAGACCGGACCGAGCCTCAGCCCGTTCAATGCCTGGGTGATGCTGAAAAGCCTCGAGACGCTCGATTTGCGCGTGCGCGAGCATGCGCGGGGCGCGGATGCCGTGGCGCGTTTCCTCGAAACCCACAAGGGGATCGGCCGCGTCTTCTATCCGGGGCTGGCGAGCCACCCGCAGCACAATCTGGCGATGAGCCAGATGGAGGCTGGCGGCAACATCGTCGCCTTCGAGGTCGCGGGCGGCAAGGCGGGCGCGTTCCGCTTCGCCAATGCGTTGCAGGTGATCAAGATTTCCAACAATCTGGGCGACGCCAAGAGCCTCATCACCCACCCCGCCACGACGACGCATCAGCGCCTGACGCCCGAGGCGCGGGCCGAGCTCGGGATCGGCGAGGGGCTGGTGCGGCTGTCGGTGGGGCTTGAGGATGCGGGCGATCTGATCGAGGACATCGAGCGGGCGCTGGCGTGAGCCGGTGCGGCGACCGGACGCACCGGAAAATGCCGCCAAACCGTCATAAAAACGCCGCCGTTAAGAGGAATTTATAGGGTGACCGGTAGTCTGGTAAGCCTGCGGAAAGAATTAAGGCAGGACGCCTTGAGCCGCAGGCCGACAGACGCCCTCGTGCAAGGACCGCCCGATGTACAGCGCCATGACCCGCTCCATTAATATTCTGGTCGAGCCGACCTATCTCGAGGATCAGTCCGAGCCCGAGCAGGGATATTATGTCTGGGCCTATCATGTGACGATCGAGAACAAGGGCCGCGAGACGGTGCGCCTGCGCGCGCGCTACTGGAAGATTACCGACGCGAGCGGCCATGTGCACGAGGTGCGCGGGCCCGGCGTCGTCGGCGAGCAGCCGCTGCTGAAGCCCGGCGAGAAATTCGAATATACGAGCGGCACGCCGCTCGGCGCGCCGTCGGGCATCATGTTCGGCAATTACGAAATGGAGAATGAGGACGGCGAGAAATTCGAAGTCGACATTCCCGCCTTCTCGCTCGACAGCCCGCACAGCCCCCGCCTGCTGCACTAGGGACGCCTCGCTTCCCGCTTCCGCCCGCGCTAGGATACCGGCCCGCCCTTGAGCCCAGGCCCCGCATCCATGCCCGCACCCATGCGCCTCAGCCCCCGCGAGATGATCGAGACGCTCGTCTCGTTCGACACGACGAGCCATCTCTCCAATCTGGCGCTGGTCGAATTCATCGAGAACTATCTTGCGAGCCACGGCGTCGCCGCGCAGCGCGTGACCAATGAGGACGGCACGAAAGCCAATCTCTTCGCGACGCTCGGACCGGCGGATGCGGCCGGCGGCGTCGTGCTCTCCGGTCATACCGATGTCGTGCCGGTCGAGGGACAGGACTGGTCGAGCGACCCTTTCACCGTCGTCGAACGCGAGGGCAAGCTTTTCGGACGCGGCACCAGCGACATGAAGAGCTTCATCGCAGTGGCGCTCGCCTTCGTTCCGGAATTCCTGAAAGACGGTCCGCAAATTCCGGTTCACCTCGCGCTTTCCTATGACGAGGAGGTCGGCTGCCTCGGCGTGCGGCCGATGATCGACGGCATCATTCGCGGCATGCCGCGACCGCAGGTCGTCATTGTCGGTGAACCTTCCTCGATGAAGGTCGTCAACGCACACAAGTCGATCCAGTCCTATTCGACCACCGTCACCGGCCTTGAAAGCCATTCGAGCGCCACCGACAAGGGCGTCAACGCGGTGATGTATGCGGCCGAGCTGATCGGGTTCCTTTCGCAGATGGCCGAGGAAATGCGCCAGCGCGGCGATGCGTCGGGCCGCTTCCGTCCGCCCTACACGACCGTCAATGTCGGTCCAATCCGCGGCGGCACGGCGCTCAACATCATTCCGAAGACCTGCAGCTTTCTCTGGGAATATCGCGCGCTCCCCGACCTCGACCCCGACGAGATCGTCACCCGCTTCAACGCGCATGTGGAAGAGGCCGTGCTGCCGCGTATGTGCGCGGTGCATCCGGGCGCGAAGATCGAAACGAAAGTGCGCGCCCAGGCGCCGGGCCTTGCACCCGAAGAGGGATCGGCGGGCGAAACGCTGGTGCTGAAACTTGCGCAGTGCAACGCCGCCGAAGCCGTTTCCTATGGCACGGAGGCCGGATTGTTCCAGCTTGCCGATATTCCGACGGTCGTTTGCGGGCCCGGCGACATCGCGCAGGCGCACAAGCCGGACGAATTCGTGGAACTCTCACAGATCGCCGAATGCGAGCGCTTCATGCACCGGCTTGCGGACTATGTCTCAGGTCGGCCGATCTAGTGCTGGCGCACCGCGCATGTTGCGCCCGGTGTAGAGCGAACGCATGAAGGAAATCAGCTCTGGCGCCTTGCCGGCCAGCGCAGATACTGTCGGGTTGCGCGCAATGTCGGCAATGTCGAATGGCGCGACATCCGACGCCTGAATGTCGGCTTCGCGGTAAACGAATTTTTCAAACCCCATCGACCAGTCCGGAAAATTCCGCTCGGGTCGTTCGACCGCCACAACATGAATGATGCCGCTATGACGCGGATCGCGGCCAATCCGGTCAAGCGTCGTTTCGACGGCGATCTTGTCGCCTTCGAGTACCTGAAAAAACACCTGATCGATCAACAGCAACATGCCGGAAATTCCGGCCGGCATGTTGTTACGTTTCGAGGCGCGCAAAATATCGTGGACGTCGCCGTCGGACAGGCCCGGCCTTGCCGAACTCAGATATGCCGCCTGGAAAATCAAAGCTGCCTCCGGTACCGATATCGGCGCAGAATGGAAATCAGTCTCCGATGATCGCTGGAAATGCTTGGCTAAGTGTTAATCCGCGCTATCGCAGCACCGGCCCCATCGAACGCCTGATCTCGGCGGTCATTTCCTCGTCGAAACGGCTCGTAAGGTCCTGCATCAGCGCCGCATAGGCCGCGTCGCGGTCGTTGAGGCTGGCGCTTTCGAGAATGGTGCGGCTGGCGTTGACCTCGACATCGGCGCTCCAGCTTCCGCGCTCGCCCGCCCGGCCGGGACGCTCCACCGTCAGGCGGGTCTTCAGCCGCGCCGTCAGTTTCGTGTCCTGCTGGTCGCCGAAAAGGCCGGTCAGCCCGCCCTTCTTTTCGAGTGCCTCCGATACGACGCGCCCGTCAAGGATCGAGAGCGTCGCGGTGCCGGCCGATCCGGCCGCAACGAGGCGCGCGCGCGACCAGGCGCTGGCGATGCCGGCCGGCGAGAAGCGGTGCAGATGCTCCACATTCGGGGCGCGCGCCGGTGAGCTGTATTGCTCATCGAGCACGATCGATGCGACGTCGAGCTGCAGCGGCGCGCGCGCGACCAGCGCGACGTCGCCGGGCGGAGATGCGGGCGGCGTCGCGCAAGCGGCGAGAAGCAGCACAAGAAGAACGCCGAAGCGGCGGGCGGCAGAAGCAATCATTCCTTTAATTCCTCGGGCTTGAAGACGTAGACCGCGCTGCAGAATTCGCAGGTGGCCGTGACCACACCTTCCTGCACCATTTCGTCTATTTCATGGCTGCCGAAGGACCGCAGGACGGTTTCCATGCGGCCGCGCGAACAATGGCATGAAAATTCGACCTCGGAGGGCTCGAAGGCGCGCACGCCGTCCTCGTGGAAGAGCCGGAACAGAAGGCGCGTCGGCGCCAGCTCCGGGTCGAGAAGCTCGTGATCCTCCACCGTGTCGAGCAGGATCGCCGCGCGGTTCCAGTTTTCCTCTTCTTCGGTGTAGGGACTTTGATCCTCGCCCTCGCGATAGCCGGTCAGCCCGCCGTCGCGCGCGATGTGCTGGATCATGATGGCGCCGGCGCGCCAGTTTTTTTCGGGGCCTGTCGCCTCGCGGTGATAGAACGGGCCGGCGGCGAGCTTGATGCGCGTCGCCACCTGCTCCGAGCTTGCGAAATATTCATGCGCCGAATAACTGAGGCCCCGCGCGTCGAGCGCGACGATGCCTTGGTAGCGCTCCATGTCGGCGCCCTGGTCGATGGTCAGGGCCAGAAAGCCCTCACCCAACAGGTCCGCCGGCGCGGTGCGGCCCGCCGCCAGCGCTTCGGCGAGGCGTGCCTCGTCGACCTGTGCATAGCCGCGCAGCTTGCCCGGCGTCTCATAATCGGCAACCACCATGCCGACCGGACCGTCGCCCTTGGTCTGCAGGATGAACCGGCCCTCGAATTTCAGCGCCGAGCCGATCATCGCGGCCAGCGCCAGCGCCTCGCCGAGGAGCCGCGATACGGGCTCGGCATAGGCATGTGCCGACAGCACGCGGTCGACAAGCGGGCCCAGCCGGACGACACGGCCGCGAATGCCGAGATCCTCGATCTGGAACGGCTGGACGAGATCGTCGATGCCGGTGGCGGCATCGTTCATTGAAAACACCACGCCAGCACACCCTTTTGTGCATGCAGCCGGTTTTCGGCTTCGTCGAAGACGACCGAGGCGGGTCCGTCGATCACGTCTGCCGTCATTTCCTCGTCGCGATGCGCGGGCAGGCAATGCATGAAGATCGCGCCTTTGCCCGCCGCCGCCATCAACCGTGCATCGACGCGGTAGGGCGCCAGAAGATTGTGCCGGCGCGCCGCCGTTTCGGCGTCGTCGCTCATCGACACCCATGTGTCGGTGTTGATGCAGTCGACCCCGGCGACCGCTTCGCGCGGATCGGCGGTGACATGCACCTTCGCGCCGCGCTTCTTCGCCCAGGCAAGCGCCTCAGACGACGGCGCAAGTTCCGGCGGACAGGCGATGCGCAGTTCGAAATCGAGCTGGCCGGCCGCGTGAATCCAGGACGTCGCCATGTTGTTGCCGTCGCCGACCCAGGCGATGCGGCGCCCGGAAATCGGACCCTTGTGTTCCTCGAACGTCATCACATCGGCCATCAACTGGCAGGGATGCGAAAGGTTGGTCAGTCCGTTGACGACGGGCACGGAGGCGTGTGCGGCCAGCTCCATCAGGTTTTCATGATCGGCGGTGCGGATCATGATGGCGTCGACATAGCGCGAGAGAACGCGCGCCGTGTCGGCCACGGTTTCGCCGCGGCCAAGCTGCATGTCGCCGCCGTTCAGCAACAACGTCTCGCCGCCGAGCTGGCGCATCGCCACGTCGAAGGAGACGCGGGTGCGGGTCGAGGGCTTTTCGAAAATCATCGCCAGCAGCTTGCCTTTCAGCGGCTTGTCGGCGTCGGGCTCGGCATGGCCTTTTCCATTCCGCGCAAGCTTGCGGGCGCGCGAATCATCGAGGATCGCACGCAGGGCGTCGGGCGAAACTTCATGGAGATCGAGAAAATGCCGCGGGCTCATTGTGCCGCTCCCGTCTTTTTCGTCTCCGTATCGAGCGCCGCTTCAAGCGCCGCGCAAGCGCGGGAAAGCTTTTCCATCGCTTCGTCGAGATGGCTTTCCTCGATTGTCAGCGGCGGCAGCAGCCGCACCACATTGTCGCCGGCGCCGACGGTCAGCATGTGTTCGGCGCGCAGCGCCTGCACCAGATCGGTGTTGGTCACCTGGCATTTCAGTCCGAGCATCAGCCCTTCGCCGCGCACGCTCTCGATAATGCGCGGATGCTGGTCGGCCAGCATCGCAAGCTTCTGTTTGAACTTCAGGCCGAGGGCGGCCACATGCGGCAGGAAGCCCCGATCGAGCGCAAGATCGAGCACCGCATTGGCGACCGCCATCGCCAGCGGATTGCCGCCGAAGGTCGAGCCATGCGTGCCCGCCGTCATGCCGCGCGCCGCCGGTTCGGTCGCAAGGCAGGCGCCGACCGGAAAGCCGCCGCCGAGCGCCTTTGCAATCGCCATGATGTCGGGCGTCACGCCGGCAAGTTCATGTGCGAAGAGTTTGCCGGTGCGGCCCATGCCGGTCTGCACCTCGTCGAGCACCAGCAGAATGCCGGCCTCGTCGCAGATATCGCGGATGCGGCGCAGATCCTCGGTCGGGATAACACGGATGCCGCCCTCGCCCTGGATCGGCTCGATCAGCACCCCCGCCGTCGCCGGTCCGATTGCAGCCTTCAACGCCTTCAGGTCGCCGAAGGGCACTTGCGGGAAGCCGGGTGTCGCCGGGCCGAAGCCTTCGAGATATTTCTGCTGGCCGCCGGCGGCAATCGTCGCCAGCGTCCGCCCGTGAAAGGCGCCTTCCATCGTGATCAGTTCGTAGCGATCCGGCGCGCCCGCCACCGCATGATATTTGCGCGCCATCTTGATCGCGCATTCGAGCGCCTCGGCGCCGGAATTGGTGAAGAAGACCGTGTCGGCGAACGTCGCCTCGACGAGACGCTGCGCCAGGCGCTCCTGACCGGGAATGCGGTAGATGTTCGAGGTATGCCAGACCTTCGCGGCCTGCTCGGCAAGGGCGGCGACGAGATGGGGATGGGCATGGCCGAAAGCATTGACGGCGATGCCGGCGCCGAAATCGAGATAGCGCTCGCCCTCGGCCGTAATCAGCCAGGGGCCTTCGCCCTGCTCGAATTCGAGGTCGGCCCGCGCATAGGTCGGCAGAACGGGAGTAATCACGGGAATTTTGTCCTTCTCACAGCTTTTCCGTCAAAACCGTCATCGCGGAAAGCGGGAGTGGACATCGCGGTCAATGCGCGACGAACGGGCTCCAGACCTTCCATGCGAGACGGCAGTTTCCTGCGGCCGCGGCCCTCATGGTCGCGGCTTCCTCGCTGTCAGCGTCGTCGTTTCCCGTTCAGGATCATCTCGATCACCTTGGTGCCCCTCCGGCCGGGCTTTCGCCCAATAGAAAAAGCCGCCTGAAAAGGGCGGCAGTCCGGGAAGCGGCGGAGTATTGCGGAGGCGCCGGAGGCTGTCAATCCGGGTTTTTTGGCTGAATTCGGGGTGATGCACAACGTATGTACCTTGCCCATTACACTTTCGCATGTTCGCGCCCGTGGTGGAGGCCGACTGGCCTTCTAACGCATTTCTCGCTCTCACCGACAAGGAGCCTGAGGCCGCGTTTCGGGCGGTGCGCTCGTGGCAGGAGGGAGGTAGATTCATTGCCCATCAGTCTGGCCGGAGGGAGCGACATGCCTTTCTGGATATTTCAGGGCAATCCGACACGGTACGATGTCGATGTTTATCTGAGAGATCATCGATATATCTACTGGGCGATAGATCAGCATAAGAAAGAAATCGGCTTAAGTGACGTCGTCTTTATTTGGAGGGCGAACTCAAATCGCAACCGACGCGGCGTTATCGCTATGGGGTATGTTGTTGAAGCTCCGCGGGCCTTCTCCTCAATCAAGTTTCCTGAGCACAGGGGCGACGAGTACTGGAGCTCCCAGCAGCCACCCGACGACTACATCGTTGCCGGCATTCAAATAATCGGTGAACAGCCGATTCAAGAGTACGGCATTCTCTCCGTACCGTATCTCAAGGCCGACAGCGTTCTGCGTGAGATGCAGATACTCCAAAAAGGGGGTGCGCGGGGGAAAACCAATCTCAAACTTACGGACGAGCAAGGTAAACGCCTTAGCGACCTTTGGGGTCTCCCATCGAAAATTCTCTTTGATGAATCTGCCGAAGACTATCCGGAAGGTGCAATCCGATATGCTGAACATCGGATGCGGGAGCGAAGCGCCAATTTGGTTCGACAAGCTAAGTCACGATTTAAACATCAACATGGTCGATTGTTTTGCGAACTTTGCCGATTTGATTTCGCTGACGTGTACGGCGCAGTCGGCGAAGATTTCATTGAGGCTCACCACATAAAGCACGTCGCACAAATGCGTGTCGGCGAAAAAACAAAAGTGGAAGACCTGATGATGTTGTGCGCCAATTGCCACCGGATGGCTCACCGGCTCAAACCGGAATCCGCAATTGACGAAATTCGGACGCAATTGAAGCGCTGAGGCGTTGCTGCCTAAAGCCCCAACTCGCTATGCGATCCGAGCCTGACGAGATCGAGATGTTCGGCGTCGGGCTTGCGATAGATCAGCACCAGATCGGGCCTGACGTGGCAGTCCCGATGATCCTTCCATTCGCCCGTCAACGGGTGGTCGAATTGGCGCGGCGGCAACGGCGTATCGCTGACCAGCAGCGATACGATTGCGACAAATTCCTTCTCGAGAACGGCACGGTGGCGTCCGGCCATTTCTCGTTTCCAGTCCCGCTTGAAGCGCGAAGTACGCCTAATCGTCCGCATTCAGGTCGGCCAGGAGGGCGTCCACATCGCCGACCGTCGTGAGGTCGCCCCGCCTGGCGGCCTTCATGGCTTCGATCGTCTCGTCGTTGGGCACCAGCGGCTCGAACGGCAATGCCTTCTCGGCGGCGGTCCGAACCAGCAACATGCGGAAGGCGTCCGACACGGTCAGGCCCATGGCGGCCAGCACGACGCTTGCCTCCTTCTTGACGCGCTCGTCGACGCGCGCTCTTACAACTGAATTTGCGACCATACCTGTTGCTCCTGTTTGGGCTACAATGTAGCTCAAAATACCGGAAAATCAAGCCTTCCGATCCGGGAGCGGCTGCCTCCGCTCACGCCTTCAGGCGGTAGCCGGTGCGGAAGAGCATGTGGCAGGCGACCCAGAGCAAGAGGTTAATGCCGATGACCAGCGCGACCCCGATTTCGATGGCACCGTCAGCATGGCCGGTGATGCCGTAGCGGAAGCCGTCGATCAGGTAGAAGACCGGGTTCCACAAGGTGATCTTGTGCGCGAAGTCGGGGAGCTGCGTCACCGAATAGAAAGTGCCCGACAGGAAGGTCAGCGGCAGCAGCACAAAATTGGTGACCGCCTGCAGATGGTCGAATTTCTCCGACCAGATGCCGCCCAGAATACCGAACAGCGACAGCATCAGCGAGGCGCCGGCGGCAAAGAAAAGCAGGGCCCACAGATGCGCCAGCCCCAGATTTACGAAGGGCAACATCGCAATCGCCGTGACCGTCCCGCAGACAAGGCCGCGCGTGACGCCGGCCAGCGCAATGCCGATATTCAGCTCCATCGGCGACAGCGGCGGCATCAGCACATCGACGATGTTGCCCTGGATTTTCGAGATCAGCAGCGAGGACGAGGTGTTGGCGAAGGCGTTCTGGATCATCGTCATCATGATGAGGCCGGGCGCCAGAAATTCGACGAAGGGTACGCCGTGCACGTCGGGTCGGAACTTGCCGATGGCAAGCGCGAAGATCGCCAGATAGAGCAGCGTCGTGATGACGGGCGCTGCGACCGTCTGGGTCATCACCTTCCAGAAGCGGCGGACCTCCTTCAGATAGAGCGTCCACATGCCGAGCCAGTTGACGGCGCCGAAGCGGCGGGCGCCCTCCGCGGGCCAGGGTGTATGGGTCATGGGAGCGCTCCTGTGGCGGGCTTGTGCAACGGCGAGACTTAAGCGACCGGGCGCCCCCAGGCAATGGGCGCCGGCGGTTCTTTTCTGTGGATAAGGCCCCGCGCCGGCACGCCACCGGTTGCGGGAATTGCCCTTCATATTGTATATTTCGCCTTAACGCCTACGAAATCTAGTGGGGACGGAGACGGGTCACAGGCGTTCAACAGGGCCAGCGAGGGGGCCCAAGGGGAAAACATCATGTGGACCGACGAACGCGTGGAACTGCTGAAGAAGCTCTGGGCCGACGGCTTGAGCGCCAGCCAGGTCGCCAAGCAGCTTGGCGGCGTCACCCGCAATGCAGTGATCGGCAAGGTGCATCGCCTCGGCCTGTCCGGCCGCGCGACGCCGAGCCGCCCGGCACGGGCGCGGACGCCCGGTCCGCGGACCCTGGTTCGCGGCCGGCCCGACCCGCTGACC
>PHEO01000241.1 GCA_002841195.1 Alphaproteobacteria bacterium HGW-Alphaproteobacteria-11 | reverse complement strand
CGCCGCCAGCGCCGCCCGCCGCATCAGCGGCGACAGCCCGCCCTCGCCCATCAGCACATCGAGCGCCGCCGCGGTCGTGCCACCCGGCGAGGTGACGTTGGCGCGCAATGTCGAAACCGGCTCGGACGAGCGATGCAGCATTTCGCCGGAACCGCTCACCGTTTCGCGCGCGAGCTTCATTGCCAGCGCCGGATCGAGCCCCAGCGCCTCCCCCGCCGCCGCGAGGCACTCGACCATGTAGAAGACATATGCCGGTCCGCTGCCCGAAATCGCTGTCACGGCGTCGATCTGCGCCTCGCTCTCGATCCATTCGACATGGCCCACGGCGGCAAGAAGCTCTTGCGCGATTTCGCGTTGCGCTGCCGTTACCCGCTCGTTGGCGCAGGCGACCGTAATGCCGCGCCCGATCGCCGACGGCGTATTGGGCATGGCACGGACCGCATGCACCTCGGCGCCGAGAAGTTCTTTCAGCCGGTGAAGGCTCGTGCCGGCGGCAATGGAGATGAAAAGCGTTTCGGGATGCACCAGAAGCGCAAGTTCCGGCAGTACGTCGCCCATGGCTTGCGGCTTGACGGCAATGAGAACGACGGATGGCCGCGCCGCAGCGATATCGCGCACCGTCGCGTTGAGCGCAATGCCCTTGGTCGCAACCAGTTCGGCGACATCGGGCCCGGGTGCGGGATCGCGGACAAAAACCTGCGTGGCCGGAAGACCCTTGTCGAGCCAACCCGAAAGCAGCGCACCGCCCATCTTGCCGGCGCCCACCAGAACCAGCGGGCGCTCGAGAGAAAGTGTCATGGCTGAAACCGTCGTCTGAATGAAATCGCCGGAACCGGAAAGCCGTCAGGCGCGGCCTTGCGTCTCGAACATGGCCGCGGCAATCGCTTCCTCGGCCGACTTACCCGCCCACATGACGAACTGCATCGCCGGATAATAGCGCTCGCACGCCTCGACCGCGAGCCGCAGCAGCGCTTCGCATTGCTCGGGCGTCGCCGCCGCGCCGCCGCAAAGCAGCAGGCTGTTGCGAAACAGCACGACCCCGTCATCCGACCAGATGTCGAAATGCCCGGACCAGAGCTGCTCGTTGATCAATGTCAGGAGATGGCGGATGACCGGCCGCTTTTCCGGCGGCACACGCAGATCGAGCGCACAGGCGACATGAAGCCCCGACAGGTCGTCGCGCCAGTTGAGTGAAATCTGGTAGTCGCGCCAGTCGCCCGCCACGCAGATGTTCAGTTCATCCTCGTGGCTGCGTTCGAAAAACCAGTCGCGGACGGAGGCCACCTGCTCAAGAAGATCGAGGGGATTGCCGTCGAATTCCGCAGTCTCGGCGACTGTGCCTTTCATTCGATCCCCCGCATCGGATGCAACAGAACAGGGCCGAAACCCCATATCTAGTAGGCGTCCTGCCCTTGAACACGATACCTAACCTGCATGATGCGTTGAGTCGGTGCAACCCTGCGGGACAACCCCTCGGCCGAAATCGGGACAAAAGCTGTGGGAAACCGCCGGCGGTCGTCAGATACCGCCGCCAACGGCGCCGTCTGCGGACGGCTTCGAGGGTTTGGCTTTCTTTGCCGCGAGCGACGCTTCAAGCGTCTCGATCCGCGCCTTGAGCGCCTCGTTCTCCTCGCGTGCAAGCTGGGCCATGGCGCGCACGGCATCGAATTCCTCGCGGCCGACAAGGTCCATATCGGCAATCAGCCGCTCGGCCTGGGCGCGGATCAGCGTCTCGACCTCAGTGCGCATGCCTTGCGCGGCGCCGGCGGCATTGGTGAAAAGCCGTCCAAGTTCGTCGAGGATACGGTTCTGCGTCTGGGTCATGGGCGGCTCTCCGGTTGCGGCATCGGCAAATGGAAGATAGCGCCTCGCGCCGCGAAAGCGAACCGGACCGAACGACGCGGGCCCTTCCTTGACATGATGAGGTCGGAGGGCAAACTAGCGCGCCATCGCCCCGAAGCGGGCCCCACACCGAGGCCGAGCCGCATGCCCTTCCCCGACATCGACCCGGTGCTGATCCAGATCGGCCCCTTCGCCATCCGCTGGTACGCGCTCTCCTTCATTGCCGGTCTGATCCTTGGCTGGCGCTATGTCGTGGCGCTCGCCGAGACGCCGCGGCTCTGGCCCGGCAAGTCGCCCGTCACGAGGCTCGATGTCGACGACGCGCTTCTGTGGGCGGCACTGGGCGTCATTCTCGGCGGCCGCCTGGGCTATGTGCTGGTCTACAATCCGGCGTACTTCTTTCAGAACCCGCTCGAAATTCTCTATGTCTGGCAGGGCGGCATGAGCTTCCACGGCGGCGCCTTCGGCGTCCTCGTTGCAATGCTCTGGTTCGCCCGCAGCCGGGGCATATCCGGCCTGACGATGATGGACATCGTCAGCGCCGCGGCGCCTATTGGCCTCTTCTTCGGCCGCATCGCCAACTTCATCAATGCCGAACTCTGGGGCCGCGTCACCGACGCGCCCTGGGGCGTGACCTTTCCCGGCGCCGGTCCCTTCCCGCGCCACCCGAGCCAGCTTTACGAGGCGGCGCTCGAAGGCATCATCCTGTTCTTCGTCCTGCGCCTGCTGACCCATCGTTTCGGCATGCTGCAGAAGCCTGGCGTCGTCATGGGCGGTTTCATCGTGGGGTATGGAATCGCGCGCACCATCGTCGAGTTTTTCCGCGAACCCGACGCACAGATCGGTTTCCTCGCCGGCGGTTGGCTGACCATGGGCATGATGCTGTCCATCCCGATGGCGTTGATTGGGGTCGCGATCGTCTGGAAAAGCGCAAGCGCTCCGGCACCGAAGCCGAAGCGGAAATGACGGCGGACGCCACACCGCTCGCCCGCCACATCGCCCGGCTGATCGAGGAAACGGGGCCGATCCCGCTCTCCCACTACATGGCGCTGGCGCTCGGTCATCCCGATCACGGCTACTACACGACGCGCGATCCGCTGGGCGCGCGCGGCGATTTCACGACCGCGCCGGAAATCAGCCAGATGTTCGGCGAGCTGGCCGGCCTCTGGCTGGCCGACGCATGGACCGCGCAAGGCGCGCCCGCACCCTTCCTGCTTGCCGAACTCGGGCCCGGCCGCGGCACTTTGATGGCCGATGCATTGCGCGCCATGCGCGCCGCGCCCGGCATGATCGATGCCGCGGAAATCCACTTCGTCGAAACGAGCCCGGTGCTGCGCGAAGCGCAAAAGGAGCGCGTTCCGCAAGCAACATGGCACGGGCGCATCGACACCTTGCCCGCCGGGCCGCTCTTCCTGATCGCCAATGAGTTCTTCGACGCGCTGCCGATCGTCCAGTACCAGCGCACCGAACGCGGCTGGTGCGAGCGATATGTGGGCCTCGCGGAAGGCCGCCTCGTGCCGGTGCTCGCGCCGGTCCCGCTTGCCGGCGACGCAAGCCTGCCGCCGGCCATGCGCGCCGCGACCCTTGGCGCCATCGCCGAAATTTCACCGGCATCGGCGGCAATCGCGCAAGCCATCGCCACACGCATCGCCGCGCAGGGCGGCGCGGCTTTGATCGTCGATTACGGCCATGCGCGAAGCGCGCCCGGCGACACATTGCAGGCGCTGCGGGGCCACCAACATGCGGACCCGTTCGACATGCCAGGCGAGGCCGACCTGACGGCGCATGTCGATTTCGAGGCGCTCGCAAACGCCGTTCGCGCCGGCGGCGCGGCAGCGCTCGGGCCCGTCGAACAAGGCGCGTTCCTGACGGCAATCGGCATCGAGGCGCGCGCGGCAAACCTGCGCCTGCGCGCGACCGCGGCCCAGGCCCGCGACATCGATGCGGGCTTGCGAAGGTTGACCGCGCCCGGCGAGATGGGCAGCCTGTTCAAGGTGCTCGGAGTCGTGCCGCGCGATACACCCGCGCCCGCCGGATTTGTGTGAGAGAGCCCCCATGCTGACCGCAAAGCCACTCGAAGTCGTCCCCCATGTCCGGCATGGATTTTTCACCCGCGAAGGCGGCGCGTCGAAAGGCATTTATGCGTCGCTGAATTGCGGGCTCGGCTCGAACGACGACAGGGAGGCGGTGCTGAAAAACCGCGCGAGTGTCGCGCGGTCGCTCGGCGTTGAGCCGGAAAACCTCGTCACCGTCCACCAGATCCACAGCCCCGACGTGGTCGAGGTGACGGCGCCATGGACATG
>PHEO01000240.1 GCA_002841195.1 Alphaproteobacteria bacterium HGW-Alphaproteobacteria-11 | reverse complement strand
GCCGCCGCCCGCCACGGTTTCGGCACATGCGGCGGCGAGGCTGGAAAAATCCTTCTCCAGCAGCTTTACCGTTTCATGCGCGACTTTCAGGTGTTCGTCGAAGGTGGCGTGAAAAATCTCGCTCGTACCCAAGGCATTTCCTCATTGCCGGGGCCACGGCTGGCCCCTCACTATCCGGATTACTTATAGGCCTTTGCCCGCCATCCCGCCAGCGCGCGGACCCAGTTCTTCCTTCAGCCGGATCAGCCGCATGATGTCGCGCAGGGCGACGATGCCGGCGAGTTTGCCGTCCCGCAGGACCAGCAGCCGGGCATTTCCGCCTTCGCGCATCAGCTTGAGCGCCGCCTCGCCGCTTTCGGTGGTGCGGATGCTGTTGAGCGGCGAAACCGGGTGCATGACCTCGCGCACCTGCAGGCGTTCCCAGTTGTCGCGCGCGATGTCGCGCAAGTCGGCGACGCCGATCGAACCGACCAGCCTGTCGCCCTCCATCACGGGGAACGTCTCGTGGAATGAGCCGTAGATGTGATCGTCGACGAGTTTTCGCAGCGTGATGCCGGCCGGAACGGTCAGCGGGTTCGCCGTCATGAAACGCGACACCGGCTCCGCCTTCAGCAATTGATGGGTCTGCAACTGCGTGTAGGAGGCGCGCGAGGCGGTGTTGAGGAAAAGACCGATCAGTCCCCACCAGATGCCGGCGATCAGGTTGCCCGAAAAGAGGCTGAAAACGCCCAGCGCGATCAGCGCGAGGCCGAAGGCCTGGCCGACGCGCGAAGCGCGCCGCGTCGCCTCGTTCATGTCGCCGCTGCGGCCCCAGAGCCAGGCGCGGTAGACGCGGCCGCCGTCGAGCGGAAAGGCCGGCACCATGTTGAAGGTCGCGAGGATCAGGTTGATCAGGGCCAGATAGCGCGCGACGCCGGAAACGGTTTCGGGCAGGCCGGCGGCGAGCGCCGCCGCGCCGATGAGATAAAAGCCGGCCGCCAGCACATAGCTCGCAATCGGTCCGGCAATCGCCATCATGAATTCGGCGCGCGGCGTCGGCGGTTCCTTTTCAAGCTGCGCGACGCCGCCGAAAATGAAGAGCGTGATGCCCGAGATCGGAATGTCGAAACGCCGGGCGACGATGGAATGCGACAGCTCGTGCAGGACGATCGAGAGAAAAAGCCCCATCGCGCCGACAATGCCCATCGACCAGTAGGTCGCGGCGTCGAGGTCCAGATAGAAGGTGGGGAAATAGCCGGTCGCCAGCGTCCACGAGATCAGCAAGGCGATGAAAATCCAGCTTACATCGAGATTCACATTGAATCCCGCAAGGCGGAAAAACCTGATCTGCGCTCCGAACATCCTGCTTCCTTCACGATTGCGGTTTTGAATCATTCCATACCGAATGCCCGCGCCACCGGGGCGGCAAACGGTCGCCGTCCCGGCTCTTGTCCGGTGGGTCTGCCGGTCCATACTGGTCCCGCCGGACAAGCCGGGGAGGATATCATGGCGCTCTGGACTAGATGGCTGATCACGCTTGGCGCAATGCTGCTGGCGAGCATTCTTGCCGGTCTTTTGTGGAACTGGCTCTTCAATGCCGATATCCCGTCCTATGTCAGCGGCCTTGTCGGCGGTGCGGCGGCGGTGCCGGTTTGGGAAATGCTGCGGCGGATCGGCGGCACGCCCACGCCATGAGCCGCTGGTCGGGATCGGACGGCGGATGACCGGACGCTCGATCGACAGGGTTTTGCCACGCCCCGGCCGGCACCGGCAGGCCCGTGCCGTCGTCGTTGCGCTTGCGACCGCGCTGGCCGCGTCAGCGGCGCAGGCCGAGGAGATGGACTGGCGTTTCAGCGGCGACATCCGCGCCGGCTATTTCGACAGTGAACGCAAGGCCCGCAACGGTACGCAGAGCGACAGCCGCGCGCTGCGCGGGCGGTTGCGTCTGGCTGCCGAGCGCGATCTCGGCGACCATCTGCATTTCCGTACGCGCTTCGCCGTCCGCTACGGGCAGCACCAGACCGGGCACGGCTTCCAGTTGCATGGCTATGCCACGACCTCGACCGGCATGGAACTGGGTGAGAGCACGCTCGACGAATTCTATCTCGACTATGCCGACAAGGCGCGGCCCTGGTCGCTGCGGCTTGGCCGCTTCCAGACGCAGTTCGCGCTTCAGGGTGTCGCTTCCAAGGGGCTCGACCGCAACGACAGCCCCAATATCGACATCACCTGGACCGACGGGCTGCATTACCGCCACCAGCTGCCCGGCTGGCGTGCCCATCTGGTGCTTGAGCACAATCACCGCAAGGGGCCGGGCTCGGCGGTGCGCGCGCCGCTCGACTTTTCCGAAGATGCCAGCCGCGTCACGATCTTTGCCGGACTTGAGGCGACCGAACCGCTCGGACCCGTCGTGCAGCGCATGATCGGCGTCACCTGGATGCCGGCGGCGCTGGCGTCGGACGGCACGGTGTTTTCGCGGCGTGAGGACTACATCACGCTGGTCGGCCGCATGGCCGCGAGCTGGCGCCTCAGCGAGGCGGGGCTGCGGCTCGTGCCCGGTTTCGAGATCGGATACGCGCCCAACACGCCGCGCGCCACCGTCACCGGTTCGGGCAATACGGGCGATGCTGGCGGGCTGGCCTGGCAGGCGGCGCTCAGCCTTTACGACATCGCGCCGGGCCACAATCTCGGTCTTGTCCATGCGCGCATCGATGCCGGCTGGCTGCTCTCGGGTGATTTTCGCGGTAATGACGCCTTGTCGGAGATACGCTACCAGTGGCGTTTCACGCCGCAATGGTCGATGGAAGCGCGCTATCGGCTGCGCGAGGAGATCGACATTCCGGCCGGCGTGCTGCGGCCGCGCGAGGATCGCGACTTCTATATCCGGATCTCCGGCCGGTTCTGAACGTGACGGATCGATTTGCGCGGCCGCCCGCTTGCGCGGCTCAGAAATAACGGGCGATGCGCAGTTGCACGAAGCTGTCGTCGCTATAGGAGAAGAGCGGGTCGGTGCGCGGCACGTTGGCGAAGAAGCGCCCTTCGAGCGTCACGAAAAAGTCGTCGCCGAAGCGGCGTTCGGCTTCCAGCGAGAGGCCGAGCGCCTGCGTGTCGAGATCGACCGTCGTTCCCGCCAGCACCGCCGTCGAGGCGGCGTCGTTGGGCGTCCAGCGCAGCGCCATGAACATGTCGTTGGCAAACGGGTTCTGCGGGTTGGCGCCACGATCGTCCCAGACATATTCGGCAACGAGGCCGACATCCGACGGCGTGTCGAAAATCCCGTAAAACGTATATTCGATGCCGCCGGTCGCCTGCAGGTGCTGTTCGTTCAACTGTTCCTGCCAGAAGCCCTCGAATTTGTAGAGCCAGGCGCCGGATGTCGCCTGCACATCGGTCGAAACGCGTTTGGCCTGCGCGTAGAAGGGCACCAGCACCGGATTGCCGCCCCCATCGAGGCCCGGCAGCAGCAGCGGGTTGCGGTTGGTGCCATGGAAGTAACCCACGCCCACATCCCAGATGTCGAACGTGTTGGCGTAGCGCAGCGCGAAGTCGACATGGTGATCCTTGGCGCCGCTCTCATAGAGCGTCTGATTGTCGTCGACGGGTATGTCGAAAGCGGGACGGCCCTTCCGGCCCGGAAAGGTGCGTTCGCGAAAGAAAGGCAACAGGTAGCCCGTGAGCGTGCCGAATTCCTGCACGGTCGAAACCATGACCATCGGCTGCCCGAGCTTTTCCTCGCCGTCGATGCTTTCCACGAAATCGGTCTGGTTGACGATGTCCACGAGGTGAACGGCTTCCGTCACGCCCCAGAACACCTTGTCGATGCCGATGCGGAATTCCCAGTTGTCGATGACGCGGGCATATTTCGCCTCGCGCATGTCGACATGGCTGCGGTTGTCGTCGCGCAGGTCCCATCGTGCGAAGGGTTTGACGACGACCCACTGGTTCGAATTGTCCCAGAAACTCTCGAAGCTGACTTCCGCCGCGACGGAAGCGTTCCAGCGCCGCTGTCCCGGGACGTTGCCGCTCTCGACAAAGGCCTGCAGCTCGGGCTCCACATAGCCGCGGACCCTGATATCGAGCGGATCGGCCGCCGCCGCGGTCGCCAGCGCCGCGAAAGCGGCGGCGCCGGCCAGCATGTTTGTCGAACGCATATCGAACCCCCCGGGAACCCTGCCGCGCTCAGCGCGC
>PHEO01000239.1 GCA_002841195.1 Alphaproteobacteria bacterium HGW-Alphaproteobacteria-11 | reverse complement strand
CGTTCGGCACTTTTTCGGCACTCATCCTGTTTCACTCCGGCGAATTTTATTCTGGCCGTCACATATAGGACGGGCGGCGGCGCCTGTCTGCCCTCGAACCTCCGTGGCTAGTCGCCATAGAGCCGGTCATACATGTTTTTCAGCATTCCGGCGGTCGCGCCCCAGATGTAATGGCCATTATAGGGCATCGCATAATATTCGCGCCGCCGCCCGCGCCACACGGCGCTGTGGCGCTGGTGATTGGCCGGGTCCATCAGGAAATCGAGCGGCACCTCGAAGGCTTCAGCCACTTCATGCGGCGAGATCGTCAGGCTGAAGCCCGGCGTGACGAAAGCCACCACCGGCAGGATGCGAAAGCCCGTGCCGGTCTCATAGGCGTCGAGATAGCCGGCAACCGTCACATGGGCGCGGGCGAGCCCGACTTCCTCTTCCGCCTCGCGCAAGGCGGCCTCGGCCGGCGTCTCGCCGGGATCGATCTTGCCGCCCGGAAATGCAACCTGGCCCGAATGGGTGCCGAGATGCTCGGCGCGGCGCGTCAGCAGCACATGCGGCCCGTGGTCATGTTCGATGACCGGCACCAGCACGGCGGCGGCGCGCAGGCTCGGCCGCTCCTCGGGCTCGACCCAGACGTTCTCATTGAGATCGTGGTCGCCCCGGAGCCGCGGCACGCCTTCGGGCGCCAGAAGTGCGCTCAGGGGCGGCGGCTCCCGGTCGGTGCGGGATAGGATGCGGGTTCGGTAGTGCTCCATGGGCGGGCGGCCTAGAACGCCATCTCCTCGGCCGGCATGAAGGGCCAGAAGGCGCCGCCGGACCAGACGCCGAACCAGCGCCGGCCCTCATGCTCCTCCTCGACGCCGAGCTCGACCAGATCGTAGAAAACGGCGCGGTTGATCAGCGCCTCAAGCCGCGCCCGCACATGGACATAAGGCGCCGGCTCGCCGGTTTCGGCGTCGATCACGAAACGCATCGGGTGGTCGGGCCCGGCCAGGGTTTCGTCGCCGACATTGGTGGTGAAAGTGAGCTGCTGGTCGCGGCCCTCCCCCTCCACCTTCATCGCGACAGCCAGAAAGGGCGCATCGTCGACCGTGATGCCGACCTTCTCGACCGGCGTGACGAGATAGAATTTGCCGTCCTCGTCGTGACGCAGCACGGTGGAGAACAACCGCACCAGCCGCGTGCGGCCGATGGGCGTGCCCATGTAGTACCAGGTGCCGTCGCGCGCGATGCGCATGTCGAGATCGCCGCAAAAAGGCGGATTCCACAAATGGACCGGCGGCAGCCCGCGGGCCTTTTTGCCTTCGGCCTCGGCAACGGCCAGCCCTTTCAACCCGCCCGGCGCGCCGCGCGCCTCGGATTTTTCGGGCTTGCCCGCGCTCTTTCCGGTCACACCGGCCATATTTCTTGCGTCCTCCCGGTAACGTGAAGGCGATTTGCTGCCGCAAACCGGCGATTCCGGCCATATTATCGTCACGAAGGCCCGCGCCAATGGCGCCCCGGCCATCGAGGCAAAATGCGGCACATACGGTATATGTAGGTCAATGCAGACACTCAGTGAAGCAGGCGGCAATGCCGTCGAGGAAATCGAGGCGACCGGCGCCCGGATCGCGGCGGCGCGCGAGGCCATCGGCGAAATCATCTACGGTCAGGAACAGGTGATCGACCAGACGCTGGTGACGGTGCTGGCAGGCGGCCATGCGCTGCTCGTCGGCGTGCCGGGCCTTGCGAAAACGCTGCTGGTCCACACGATGGGCCAGGTGCTGGGCCTCGACGACAAGCGCGTGCAATTCACGCCCGACCTGATGCCGGCCGATATTCTGGGCTCGGAAGTGCTGGAGGAATCGGATCAGGGCCACAGAAGCTTCCGCTTCATCAAGGGTCCGGTCTTCTGCCAGTTGCTGATGGCCGACGAAATCAACCGCGCCTCCCCCCGCACCCAGTCGGCGCTGTTGCAGGCGATGCAGGAAAAGCAGGTGACGGTGGCCGGCCTCCGCTACGAACTGCCGGCGCCCTTCCATGTGCTGGCGACGCAGAACCCGCTGGAACAGGAAGGCACCTATCCGCTGCCCGAAGCCCAGCTCGACCGCTTCCTGATGCAGATCGATGTCGACTACCCAAACCTCGAGGCCGAGCGCCGCATGTTGCTGGCGACGACCGGCGAAAGCATGCCGACGGCGCGCGCCGCGATGACGGTGGAAGACCTGATGGCCGCGCAGCGCCTGGTGCGCCGCGTGCCGGTCGGCGAAAAAGTCGTCAACGCGATCCTCGAACTGGTGCGCTCGGCGCGGCCCGAGGAAGGCGCATCGAGCGAAGTCGAACGCCATGTCGCCTGGGGCCCCGGCCCGCGCGCCAGCCAGGCGCTGATGCTGGCGGTGCGCGCCCGCGCGCTGATCGACGGCCGCTTCTCGCCCTCGATCGAGGACGTGACAGCACTAGCCGCGCCCGTGCTGCGCCACCGCATGGCGCTCAACTTCTCGGCCCGCGCCGAAGGCGTCACCGTGTCGGGCGTCATCGACAGGCTCTGCCGCAACTTCGGCTGAATGTGAGTGAGAGCGATGCGCCTTCCCGGATCACCGGCTGCCCCTTCGGGCGCGACCGGCCTGCGCGAGCAGGCCGAGGCGCTGGCCGAAGTCATGCCGCCGCTGGTGACGGAGGCCGAACACGTCGCCTCGACAGTGGCGCAGGGCGTTCACGGCCGCCGCCGCATCGGCATGGGCGAAACCTTCTGGCAGTTCCGCCGTTTTCGTGAAGGCGACACAGCCTCGTCCGTCGACTGGCGGCATTCGGCGCGCTCGACCCATCTTTTCGTCCGCGAGACCGAGCGCGAGGCGGCCGAAAGCGTCTGGATCTGGCGCGACGGTTCGGCCTCGATGGACTACGCCTCCGATTTCGCGCCCTGCACCAAGAAAGACCGCGCCACCGTGCTGGCGCTGGCGCTTTCCTCGCTGCTGGTGCAAGGCGGCGAGAGCATCGCGCTGCTTGGCGGCGGCTTCGCGCCGATGAACGGCCGCGCCGCGCAACGCCGCATGGCGCATGCGCTGCTCGATGCGCCCAAGGACGGCGAGGCAATGAAGTTCGAAAGCCTGCCGCCGCCCGAACACCTGCCACGCTACGCGCAAGTGGTGCTGATCGGCGACTTCCTGTCGCCCGCCGACGAGATCGTCGCGCGCATCAAGGGCTACGCGGCCGAAGGCATTCGCGGTCACATCATCCAGGTGCTCGACCCGGCGGAGGAAGACCTGCCCTTTTCGGGCCGCACCGAATTCGAGGGCGTCGAGGAGGACATGCGGCTGATGGCGGGACGCGCACAGAACCTGCGCGAAGCCTATCGCCAACGCCTCGACATCCACCGCGACCGCATCATGGACGTGGCACGCCGCATCAACTTCACCTTTGCGACGCATCGCACCGACCGCGTACCGCAGACGGCGCTGCTGGCGCTCTATAGCGCGCTTTCGGGCGCCATCGAGGCGCGCAAGCCACCACGGCCGGGCGTCTGATCATGTTGCAGCTCGGCCCCCTCGCCTTCGCCGCCCCGTGGATGCTGCTCGGCCTTGCCGCGCTGCCGGCGATCTGGTGGCTGCTGCGCATTTCGCCGCCGCTCCCCAAACGCATCCGCTTTCCGGCGATCCGCCTGCTGGCGGGACTGGCGCGCGAGGAGGAAACGCCGGCGCATACGCCGCTCTGGCTCCTGATCCTGCGCCTGACCATCGCGGCGCTGATCGTGCTGGCGCTGGCCGAACCCTTGTGGAACCCGGCGCCGCGCATCGCAGGCACGGGCCCGCTGATGATCGTCGTCGATAATGGCTGGACCGCCGCCGCGCGCTGGGGCGACCGGCGCGCCGCGATGGACGGCCTGATCGCCGATGCCGGACGCGGCGACCGCCCGGTCCTCGTCGTCGGCACGGCGCCCACGCCCGGCGCACCCGAACTCAATTTCGAGGCCGCCGACGATGCGGCCGCGCGCGCCCGCGCCATGCAGCCGCAACCCATCGCCCCCGACCGGCCGGCGCTTGCGGCGCATCTTGAAAACGCAGCCACGCTTTCCAGCGGCGACATCCAGACCGTGTGGATCGCCGATGGCATCGAACACGGCGCGGGCGCGGCTTTTTCCCGCCGCCTCGCCGCGATTGCCGGCAATGGCGGGCTGACGCTGATCGAACCGGCATCGGACGC
>PHEO01000016.1 GCA_002841195.1 Alphaproteobacteria bacterium HGW-Alphaproteobacteria-11 | reverse complement strand
CGATCCCGCCGTTCAGGCTGCCACCTGGACGCGCTTCACCAAAGGATCGCCGCCCCTCCAAGCCCAACCGGAAAGCTGAGAAGGAGAACAGCATCATGAGAATCAGAAAGATGCGGGGCCCTGGCCTCGCAACGGCGGCGCTAGTCTGCGCGACGGCGGGTGCCGCCGCGCACGAGATCGCGGCACCGAGCGACCCGGCGGTCATGGCCCCGTTCGACATCGTCGAAACGCGCATCGTCACCGATCACGGCCATGCGATCTTTCGCACGCGCGTCCGCGCCGACGCCGGAAAGGCGACGCCGCAGGCGACCGGGACGTTCGCCGGCTCGGAGGTCTATGGCTATGTCTGGCCGACCACGCTCAACTCATGGGACGTCGGTTTCGAGCGGGACCAGGGCATCGTCGCCCTTGCCGTCACCTTCCACCCCGATTTCGACGACGCGGCCTATGGCGGCAAGAACCGCGACCGCTGGCATCCGCACTGGGTCGTTCTCGCCGAGGATGCGGCCTGCGGCGGCGGCCTCAAGGTGCAGGACATTCCCGCGGGCACGACGCCCCGGCTCCCGGAAACCTGGCCCGGCGCGCCGATCCTGATCGACAGCCCCGAATACAAGACCGAGCTGGCCGCCGATATCGTCGAGGTCCACATTCCGCTCGAGGAGATCGGCGCGATCGCCAGCGCCTCATTCGACGGCGTGACCGCCGGCCTCCGTGTCGACGCCAATCTCCATGCGCCGCTTCTGTGCGTCGCCGACGTCCTCAAGGTTGCATCCGGCGACCTGTCGCTGCCGGGCAAGGTGGTTCCCGGCAATTGACGCCGGAACACGAAAGCGGCCCGGCGACTGCCATCGCCGGACCGCTCCGAATATCCCCCTCCAAGCATCAGAGAAGGAAACCTCACTATGGCACACGTCAAACTCATCGATCCAGCCTCGTCTTCCGACGCGATCAAGCCGACGCTCGACCGGATCAACGGCGCCCTCGGCGTCGTTCCGAACATGTTCAAGGCGGTCGCGAACTCGCCGGCCGCACTCAACAGCATGTGGGGCGCGTTCGGCGCCCTTTCCGGCGGCAAGCTCGGCGCGCGGCTGGGCGAGGAAATCGCCGTGGCAATCGCAAACGCCAATCGCTGCGAATACTGCCTGGCCGTGCATACGGCGCTGGGCCGCAAGGCCGGCGCTTCGGCCGACGACATCGCGGCGGCCCAGGCCGGCACATCCGCCGATCCGCGCAGCCAGGCGGCGCTAACCTTCGTGCTGAAGCTCGTCCGCGACCGGGCGGCGGTCAGCGATGCCGATGTCGCCGCCCTCAAGGCGGCCGGCTTCGATGACGAGGGCGTGGTCGAGATCATCGCGCATGCCGCGCTCAATCTCTTCACCAACTACATCAATGTCGCGCTCGACGTTCCGATCGATTTCCCGGCCGTTCCGCTGAAGCGCGTGGCCTGAACCGACGGCGGCCGGGCTTTCCCGCGGGACGGCCCGGCCCCGGCTTCCGATCCGGAGAGACGCCCGCCATGATCCCACACCCCGCACCGTCACTGCTGACCAGCGGCTGGCTCAACAGCGCCGGCCCGCTCGACATTCCCGACTTCCAGGGCCGGGTCCTGATCATCGAAGCCTTCCAGATGCTGTGCCCGGGTTGCGTTTCGCATGGCCTGCCGCAAGCGCAGCGCATCGCCCGGGCCTTTCCGAGCGACCGGGTTGCCGTTATCGGTCTCCATACCGTGTTCGAACATCACGACGTGCAGGGCACGCGCGAAGCGCTGGCCGCATTCGCGCATGAATATCGTCTGGACTTCCCGATCGGCATCGACCGGCAGGATGGCCGCCTGCCCGCCTCGATGACGGCCTATGACATGCAGGGAACCCCGACGCTGGTCGTGATCGACCGCAACGGCCTGCGCCACTTTCAGCATTTCGGTCATATCGACGATCTCAGCCTCGGTGGCATCATCGGCACGCTTCTGGCGGCGCCGACGGCCGGGGAACCCGACAACGCAACCACCACGGGCTGCGACCAAACGGGCTGCGCCGCCCCGACCCGCGCCTGACGAACCCGGGATGGTCGCGCCATGAGCGAAACCGCAGATCAAACCCCGCAATGTCCGGACACGGACCGAAGCCGGGCGGCGCGCGCGGATGCCGAACGCTTTGACTCCGATCCGCTCGCCACCTTCCGCCGCAATCTCGGATCGGTCGAGGCTCGGATCGCCGAGGCCTGCGCGCGCGCCGGCCGGGACCGCGCCTCCGTGCGGATGCTGCCCATCACCAAGACGGTGCCGGCGCATATGCTACGACTCGCCTTCGAGGCCGGCCTGCAGTCCTTCGGCGAAAACAAGATTCAGGAGGCGATGCTGAAGCGAGAGGCGCTGAGCGATCTCGCCATCGACTGGATCATCGTCGGCCATCTGCAGCGCAACAAGGCAAAATACCTGGCCCGCTTCGCCCGCGAATTCCATGCGCTCGACAGCGTGCGGCTCGCCGCGGCGCTCGACGCGCGGCTCGCGCGCGAAGATCGCTTTCTCGATGTCTATCTGCAGGTCAACACCTCCGGCGAAGCGAGCAAGTTCGGTCTCCACCCGGATGCACTCCTGCCCTTCGTCGATGCGCTCGAACGGTTCCCCCGGCTGAGGCCGCGCGGCCTGATGACGCTCGCCCTGTTCAGTCCGGACGCGACGAAGGTTCGGCCCTGCTTTGCGCTTCTGCGCCGCCTCCGGGACGCGGCCGTCAAGCGCAACGCGGCGCTGACCGCATTGTCGATGGGCATGTCCGCCGACTTCGAGACCGCGATCGCAGAGGGCGCCAACGTCGTGCGCGTGGGCCAGGCGATCTTTGGCCGGCGACCCACTCCCGACAGCCACTACTGGCCGGGCACGGGCGGCGCCGGGTGAGGAAAGAATCCGCGCGCAGGCGGCGAAACGAAGGAAGACGGGATTCACGCGGAGACGCGAAGATAGAGTTGCGTTCGCCCGCGCATGAATCCGAAACTCAGTGTCACCCCGGCACTTGTTGCCGGGATGACAGTTTTATTTCCGGCGGCGCTGAAATTGACAAGCCCGGGTCTTTCGACCCGGGCTTTTTGTTCGGTGGGTGCGGCTCCCCCTCACCCTTCCGCGGCCTTGCGGCCGCTCCCTCCCTCTCCCCGAGGGGAGAGGGAAAGATTCTCATTTCCCCTTGGGGGCCTGATTGAAGGGCAGGTCCTTGTCGACGCGGATGTCCTGGGGCAGGCCGAGGACGCGTTCGGCGACGATGTTGCGGAGGATTTCGTCCGTGCCGCCGGCGATGCGGTAGCCGGCCGCGCCGATCCATTGTTCGGTATAGGCGCCCTCTTCCGGCGAAATTTTCCGGTCGCGGATGACGCCGCCCATGTCCTGCAGGTCCATGCCGAAGGAGCCGAGGTCCTGCATCTTCTTGGCCGCGACGATTTTCGAGATCGAGCTCTCAGGGCCGGGCGTTTCGCCTTTCGACAGCGCGGTCAGCGTGCGGAAGCGCGTGAACTTCAACCCCTGCGCCTGCACATACCAATCGGCGATGCGCTCGCGGACGCCGCCATGACGGATGGCGGGTTCGCCGGCGATGTCGGTGTTGCGGGCGAGCGAGATCAGCTCGTCCGTGTCGGCATTGCCCTGGCTGCCGCCGACGGCGAGGCGCTCGTTCATCAGCGTGGTCAGCGCGACTTTCCAGCCGTCGCCGACCTTGCCGAGACGCTGGCTGTCCTTGACGCGCAGATTGGTGAAGAAGACCTCGTTGAATTCGGCGCCGCCCGACATCTGCTTGATGGGGCGCACTTCGACGGCCGGGTCCTTCATGTCGATCCAGAACATGGTGAGGCCCTTGTGCTTGGGCACATTCGGATCGGTGCGTGTCAGCAGGATGCCGTAGTCGCAGAAATGCGCGCCGGAGGTCCAGACCTTCTGGCCGTTGATGACCCAGTCGTCGCCATCCTTCTCGGCTTTCGTGCGCAGACCCGCGACGTCGGAGCCGCCCGCGGGTTCGGAAAAGAGCTGGCACCAGATCTCGTCGCCGCGCACGGCCGGCTTGACGAAACGCTGCTTGGCTTCATCGGGGCCCCATGACATCACGGTCGGGATGCACATGCCGAGACCGATGGCGAAGATGCCGCCGGGAACCGCGTATTTCGATTCTTCCTGGCTGTAGATCACGTTGTTGATGGTGGTGCCGCCACCGCCGCCCCATTCCTTCGGCCAGGTGATGCAGGCGTAACCGGCATCGGCCTTTTTCGCCTGCCAGGCTTTCGACTGGGCGATCATTTCCTTGAGGTCTTTGGGCGGCGCGATGTCTTTTGCGTTTTCCTTGCGGGTGGCGTTCTTGTCGAGCCAGGCGCGCACCTGCTTGCGGTAGGCGGCTTCTTCGGCTGTGTCGTTGAAATCCATTTTCGTTCTCCCGAGATTCATTCTGTGTGGCGCCCCCTCACCCTTCCCACCTTCGGTGGGCCCCTTCCCTCTCCCCGCCGGGGAGAGGGAGGTGAGGTGCGCCTGCGATCAAGCCGCGTTTTTCGCTTCAAGGCGCGCGACGAGTTTTTCCTTCCACTGGATCGGCGCGCCGACCGCGAGCGCCAGCAGCTTGGCGCGGCGGTAGTGGAACTGGCAGTCGGATTCCCATGTGTAGCCGATGCCGCCATGGGTCTGGATGTTTTCCTGGGCGGCGAAGACATAGGCATCCGAGCCCGCGATGCGCGAGGCGGCGGCGGCTTCGGTCAGTTCGCCGCCCTCGTCGTTCAGCATCATGGCGCCGAAATAGGCGTTCGACTTCGCCAGTTCCTTTTTCACATACATGTCGGCGAGCTTGTGCTTGATCGCCTGGTAGGAACCGATCTGACGGCCGAAGGCATAGCGCTCCAGCGCATAGTCGCGCGCCATTTCGAGCGCGGCTTCGGTGCCGCCGACCTGTTCGAAGGCAAAGAGCACGGCGGCGCCGTCGAGCACGCGCGAAAGCTGCGACCAGCCCTCGCCCGTTTTGTCGCCCAGAATTTCGGCGGGCGCGTCCTTGAAGGTCAGCGTCACATGCTGGCGCGAGGGGTCGAGCGTGCGGACGGGCTCGGCCGAGACGCCGCCCGCCTTGAGGTCGACGATGGCGAGCGAGACGGCCTGCTCGCCGGAACCGCCAGTGTTGACCGCGACGATGGCGAGCGAGGCCGCACCGCCATCGACGACCGGCTGCTTGACGCCGTTGATCTTGCCGCCCGCATGCTTGACCGCGATGTTGCGCGGGTGCGCGGCATGCGTGCCTTCGGAGACGGCGAGTGTGCCGATGATTTCACCCGATGCCAGTTTCGGCAGCCAGGTTTCCTTCTGCTTCTTGGTGCCGAAGAGGCGGAGCGCTTCGGCCGCGAGATAGATGGATGAAGAGAACGGCACGGGCGCGGCGGCGCGGCCGAGCTCTTCCGCGATCACGCAGAGCTCCAGCGCGCCGAGGCCGAGGCCGCCGAATTCTTCCGGGATCGCGGTGCCGGTGAGGCCCATCTCGACAAGGCCCTTCCAGACCTCGGCGGCATAGGGCTCTTCCTTTTCGAGCACGCGGCGCGTGACCGACATCGGACATTTGTCGGCAAGGAACTTGCGCACCTGCTCCTTCAGCATTTTCTGGTCGTCGGAAAAATCGAAATTCATGACGTCTCCCCTGGCGCTCTGCCAGCACTTGATTGCCCGCATTGGCGGCGTTTGTTTGGGCGCATTCTCACTGCAAAGCGGGCGCATGAAAAGCCCCGCGCAATTGACGCCGCGTCGGCTTGGGATGCGGCGGTGCAGCGAGGTCGAATCCCCGCTGCGCGGCGAAGTTCCGGACTGAATTACGCGGATTTCGGGCTTTCGGATCGCCGGATTTTCCAGATGGCGAGAGCGGCCAGAACGAGGATGACGGCCCAGCCGATGAGCAGCGCGAGCCCCAGGGCCGGGATCATGTCGTCGATCTGCCTCACGTCCACCCGCCCGGCATGCCAATAGACCCATTCGCCGCCCAGCATGGCAGGGAGGCCCGGATTGCCGGTCGCGAGGACGAGGATTCCGTCGCCGGTCGCCGGGTCGATCCGGGCCGTGGTTTCGATGGCGGCGAAGTTCATGCCCTCATGGCCGATGATGTGGCCGCCGCCCGGCGCCTCGGAATAAAGCATGACGCCGAGGCCCCAGATCGGCAGGCCGAATTGCGAGCCGTGGGGCGCGGACATGGCGGCGGCGAGACCGGGCGGCAGAGCGGGATCGCGCGCGCCTTTCATTTGCGCTTCAAGGAAGCGGACGAGATCGGCGGCACTTGCATGGAGCGAGGCGGCGGATGCCGCGGCAAAGTCGTGATAGGCGCAAGGCGCGCCGCCGGCGTCGAAACAGGGGGCAAGCCCCGCCGCTTCCGCCGCCGCCAGATCGAATGTCGCATGCGACATGCCGAGCGGATCGAAGACCGCGCGCTTCATATAGATGCCGAAGGGTTCGCCCGAGATTTCCTCGATCATGAGTTGCAGCAACGCATAGCCGCCGCCGGAATAGCTCCAGGCGGTGCCGGGCGCGAGGCCGACACGGGTGCGACCATCGGCGCCGGGCATGGGGTCCGCCGCTTCCGTCAGCGACGCTTCGAGGGTCTGGACGGGTGTTTCCGGCTCGAAGCCCAGATAGCCGAGGCCATCCGTCAGGCCGGCGGTGTGAGAGAGGAGGCGGCGCGCGGTGACGCCGTCGTTGCCGAACTTGCTTTCGGGAAGCTGCCAGCGCGTCAGATAGCGCGACACGGGCGCATCGAGATCGAGCCTTCCGTCGGCGGCGAGTTTCAGCACACCGAGCGCCGTCACCCATTTGCTGAGCGAGGCGAGCTGGAACAGCGTGTCGCGGGTGACGGGCGCGCCGGCCGAGACATAATGCTCGCCGAAGACCTCGCCCTTTTCGATCAGCACGAAGGCGACGGCGCCCTGCTCCGCCGCATCGATTGCCGCCGCCGATGTCGAAAAGAAGGACATCACATCCTCGCGCGGACCCGGATCGGCACGCAACCAGCCGTGGCGCGCGCCGGTGACAACGAGGGCGGTCCAGAGCGCCATCGCCAGCAGGGCGGCAAGAATCAGAAGGGAAAGTTTACGCATCAATTATGCTATGCCGACGCGCGGGCGGTATTCAAGTTTCAGCGCGGCGGCGCAGGCTCAGGCGCCGGGCTCCTCGGATTCCTGGAGATTGGCCTTGATGCGCTCGAGGAAATTCATCAGTTGCGCGTATTCCTCCGGCGTGAAGCCCCGGACCGAGGTTTCGAACATGCCGAGGGCAGCCTGCCACAAGCCGGCGGTGATTTCGTCGATCGGCGGCATCAGATAGACGCGGCGAACGCGACGGTCGGCGGGGTCGTTGCGGCGTTCGATCAGGCCCTGCTCTTCCAGAGCGTCGAGCAGGCGGCCCAAGGGCGCCTTTTCCATTTCGACGCTGTCGGCAAGCTCGGTCTGGGTGATGCCGTCGCGCTGGCGCAACTCGGCAATGATGCGCGACTTGGCCGGATTGATGCCGGTGCCTGAGGCTTGCAGGCGGCGCGCCCAGGCCTTGCGGAAGAGACGGTAGACGTCGTGATGGAGCCAGCCGAAGGTCTCGTCCGGCCGGACCTGCGGCGCCGGCCGCTTCGGCCGGGTGGCGATCGACGGGGGTCTGGCTTGTCCGCCCATTTTATCCTCGGTCCTTGTCCCCGGCGTACAATGCTGCCTTGGCGCAATTACATCCGGCGATTTTGCTTTGCCGGTATCGTAACAAAAGATACTATAACCTCCTATACGGTTTTCGAAAGGCATCCCATGCTCGTCCGGTTTGACGTTTCCCGTTATGCGCGGCTTCTGGCGGCCGGCCTGATCGCGGCGGCGCTGGCCGGCTGCGGCGAGAGCGCGGACGAGGAAACGGCCGATCCGGATGCCGGCGCCATCGGCGTCTTCGCCAGCGCGGTAACGATGCGCGAACTTGCCGAGCCGATCACCGGCACCGGCACCATTGCCGCGCACAAGACGACGACGCTGGGGCCGCGCGTCGACGGCATCATCGAGGAGATCATGGTGCGGGTCGGCGACCGCGTGAAGGAAGGGCAGCCGCTTTTCCGCACGCGCGACGTGGAGCTGCGTCTCAAGGTGACCGAGCTTGAAAACCAGGTGCGGCTCGCCAAGGCGGATGTTCGCAACACCGGCCTCGCCTTCTCGCGCGCCAACGAGTTGCACGCCAAGGGGTTCGTCGCCGACGGCCGGCTGGACGATGCGCGCTCGGCGCGCGACGCATCGCAGGCGCGGCTCGGCATTGCCGAAGCGCAGCTTGCCGGCGCCAACCAGATGCTGACCGACAGCACGGTGACGGCGCCCTTCGACGGCGTCATCACGCGGCGCGACGTCGACGAGGGCAAGTTCATGGCGACGCGGATGGGCGGATTGGGCGGCGGCGGCGAAGGCGGCGTGCTGCAGATCATGAAAATCGACATCGTGGCCGCGATCGTCACCGTGCCCGAAATTCATCTCTCGAAAATCGAAGTCGGCACCAAGGGCCGCGTCTATATCGACGGCATCGACCGCGCATTCGACAGCTATGTGATCATTCTCAACGACTATGTCGATCCGGTGACGCGCTCGGTCGAACTCCGGCTGCCGATCCTCAACGAGGACTATTCGGTGAAGCCCGGCCTTTTCGCGCGGGCCGAGATTTTTCCGGCACCGCGCCATGGGCTGACGCTCGACCGGCGGATGATTTACGGCGGCGAGACCGACCGGCATGTGTTCATTGCCGACGGCAATGTGGCGCGGCGCGTCAGCGTGACGGTGCGGCAGGTCGATGCGCAGACGGTGGAAGTGCTGTCGGGGCTCGAAGCCGGCGACAAGGCGCTGGGCGGCCCCAACGCGCCGCTGCTTGCCGACGGCATCAAAATCCGGATCGAGGCCGAGCCGGGCCAGATCGCGGCCGGCGCAAGCGACAGCACGGCGCAGTAGCGCGGACGGAGGAGAAGCGTATGTGGATTTCCGACGTTTCGATCCGGCGGCCCGTCTTCGCCGTCATGGTGATCGGCGCGCTTGTGGTGCTGGGCTGGATCTCGCTTGGCCGGGTGGGCGTCGACCTCTTTCCGAAGGTCGAGTTTCCGGTGGTGTCGATCACGACGGTGCTGGAAGGCGCCTCGCCCGAAGGCATCGAAAGCGACGTGACCGACCCGATCGAGGAACAGGTCAACACGATTTCGGGCATCGAGACGCTGTCCTCGACCAGCGCCGAAGGCCTCTCCCAAGTCGTCATCCAGTACGACCTCAACGAAAATGTCGACGTCAAGGCGCAGGATGTGCGCGACAAGGTTTCGCTGGCGCGCGCCAACATTCCGCAGGAAGCCGAACAGTCGATCGTGCAGAAGGTCGATCCGGACGCGCAGGCGATCATGTCGGTGATGATCGCCGGCGACATGCCGATCCGCGCGTTGACGCATTTCGCCGACAAGACCGTCAAGGAGCAGTTGCAGCGAATTTCCGGCGTCGGCTCCATCGAGCTTGTCGGCGGGCGCGACCGCGAGGTTCGCATCTGGCTCGACGCGGTGAAGATGCGTGCCTATGGCGTGACGGCCGAGGATGTGACCGGGGCGCTGCGGCGCGAACACGCGGAAATTCCGGGCGGGCGGCTCGAAACGCCGGGCTTGCGCGCCGAATTTCCGGTGAAGACCAAGGGCGAAGTCGCGACCGTTCCCGATTTCCGCGGCATCGTCGTCGCCTTCCGCCGCGACGGCGCGCCAACCACCATCGGCGACGTGGCGCGCGTCGAGGACGGCATGGCCGACGAGCGCTCCTATGCCGAACTCAACGGCAAGCGCGGCGTGTCGCTCGACATCCGCAAGCAATCCGGCCGCAACACCGTGGAAGTGGCGCGCGCCGTGCGCGAGGCGGTGGCCGAAATCGAAAAGAATGCGCCGGCCGGCCTCGAAATGCGGATCGCGCGCGACACGGCGGTGTTCATCGAGGGATCGGCGGCGGACGTCTTTGTCGATATCCAGCTCGGCATCGTGCTGGTGGTGTTCGTCACCCTCGCCTTCCTGCTTTCGGTGCGTGCGACGATGATCGTCGCCATCGCGATGCCGACGGCGCTGGTTTCGACCTTCTTCGCCTTCTACGTGATGGATTTCACTATCAACATGATGACGCTGATGGCGCTGTCGCTGGCGGTGGGACTGCTGGTGGACGACGCCATCGTGGTTCTGGAAAGCATCTACCGCAAACTCGAAAGCGGGTTGCCGCCGATGCAGGCGGCGGCCGAAGGTACAAAGGAAGTCGGGCTTGCCGTGCTGGCCGCGACCTTTTCGATCGTTGCGGTCTTCGTGCCCATCGCCTTCATGAGCGGCGTTGTAGGGCGCTTCTTTTTCCAATACGGACTTGCCATCACTTTTTCGGTGCTGGTGTCGCTGCTCGTATCGCTGACGCTGACGCCGATGCTCAGTTCGCGGGTACTGAAACGCGAGGACACCGATTCCTCGACCTATGGCCGCGTGGCGCGGTTTTTCGACGATGCCTATAACGGGCTCGACCGTTTTTACGGGCGGCTGCTCGACTGGGCGCTGGCGACACGCTGGGTGGTGATGGCGGGCGCGGTTGTCGCGGTAATCGCCGGCGTGATGGTCGCCAGGACGATCCCGATGGCTTTCGACTCGCGCGCCGACCGCGCCGAGTTTCTCGCCACCGTCGAACTTCCCTTCGGCGCGGGCCTTGAGGAAACGCGCGGCGCGGCGGCGCGCGTCGCGAACGCCATTCGCGGCGTCGACCAGGTGACGACGGTGTTCTTCACCATCGGGTCCGACGCGCAGAAAAGCGTCAACAAGGCGTTCTTCCATGTCGGGTTGACGGCAAAGGACGCGCGCGACGAAAGTTTCATTCCGATCATGGACCGGGTGCGCACCGCGATGCTGGCGGCGGCACCCGACGCCAAACATCTTTCATTGTCGGACGTGCCGTGGATTTCGGGCGGCGGCTTTTCGGAATTCGCGATGATGTATGTGCTGCAGGGGCCGGACCTCGCGGTGCTGGAGGCGAAGGCCAACGAAGTGACCAACCGGATGCGGACGAGCCCGCTCTTTGCCGACGTCAAGACAAGTTACGATTCCGGCAAGCCCGAAGTGCAGGTGCAGATCGACCGGCGGCGGGCGGCCGATCTCGGCGTTTCGATCCGCACGCTGGCCGAAACGCTGCGCGCGACGATCGGCGGGGTCAAAGCCGGGTCGTTCGAGGAATTCGGACAGCGCTACGACGTGCGGGTGCGGCTGGAGGAAGATCAGCGCAACGACATTTCGAAGCTGTCGATGATCCAGGTTCGCGCCGCCAACGGACAATCCATCGACGTGCCCAACGTGGCGCGCTTCACCATCGACAGCGGGCCGGCGCAGATCGAACGGCAGAACCGGGCACGACGGATTGCGCTGCTCGCCAACAATCCGGAAGGCGCGGCGCTGGGGCCGGCATCGGCGGAGATCGAGCGCTACCTCGAAGAGCTGAAGCTACCGCCGGGCTATAGCTGGGAGGCCGAGGGGCGCTCGAAGCGGATGAAGGAAACCGGTGCGGCGATCGGCTTTGCCTTCATGCTGGCGCTGATCGCGCTCTACATGATCCTCGCTTCGCAGTTCAACAGCTTCGCGCAGCCGGCGATCATCATGCTGTCGGCGCCACTGTCCTTTGTCGGTGCGTTCGTGGCGCTGAAAATTTCGGGTCAGGAAATGACCATGTTCAGCCAGATCAGCCTGCTGGCGCTGATGGGGCTGGTGATGAAAAACGGCATCCTGCTGGTCGATTACACCAACCAGTTGCGGGCGGCCGGCGCCAGCGCCTTCGAGGCGGCGCGCAAGGCCGGGCCGGTGCGGCTGCGCCCGGTGCTGATGACGCAGATCGCGACGGTTTGCGGGCTCATTCCAGTGGCGCTGTCGACCAGCCAGGGGGCCGAGTTTCGCAATTCCATGGGCATTCTGGTGATCGGCGGGCTGATATCCTCGACGCTGCTGACGCTTGTGGTGGTGCCGGTCGCCTATACGCTGATGGAGCAGGCCAGGGCCGGAATCGGCGGGCTTGGCGGGCGTTTCCGGCGGCTGGCCGGCCGCATCCGGCCCGGCGGCGCCCCGGCGGAGTGAAATCCGGCGCATTTCCTTAATCGGACGATAACCGGCGGCGGCGGATACTGGCGGGACCACAGCAGCCAGAGGATCGTCGTCAGATGGCGAAAGCGCAGTTCCACAAAAACCAGCGGGTCTATGTGCGCCCGGTTGGCACCTGGGCCGTGATCGAGCGGATCGTGCCCCAGTGGGTCAAGGACATGGATGAGCCGCTGCGCATCCATTACGACGTCGGGCTCGGCCGGGAATTCGCGGCCAAGGAGCTGGAGACCGAGGAAGTTTCGGCGCTCTCCCATCTCGATCCCCAGATGGAGGATTGGCAGGTGGTGCGGGTGCCCAACAAGTGGCGCTCGGCGGAAGAATGCGCCGGACATCCGGTGCCCGGCACCCATCCGGTGGTGGTCACCGGCTCGGCCGACGGCGGCGGCTGGCGTGTGCCCGGCGTCGAATACGATTTGACGCCCGACCGTGTGGAGCTGCAGGCCAAGGTGATCGCGGCGGCGCCGAAATTCATGGTGCTGCTGCAACGGCTCGCCGACTATGCGCGTTCGAACGGCGAGAACCTGCCGGACGATGTGATGGCCGTGGCGTCGGACGCCGACATGCTGATTTCGAGCATCATGGGGCCGCAGGCCTGAGGGTCCGCACAGCCGAGGCGGAGTTTTCGAGTTGAACGCCACCACAAAGAAAGCTCCCTCGTCTGCCGCGTCGTCCGCCCGGACGGCGCATAACCGGCAAAATAACTTCAATGTGGCCCGCAAGGAGGCGCATGCCTTTCGCGGCGAGTTGATCGACCGGTTCGCGCAGTTCGAACGCAGCCTCGGGCCTGTGCTGGTCCTTGCGCTGTCCTTGCCGGAATATGCGGCTGTCGCAAAGAAGCCCGCGCATCTGCTCGGGCAGAAGATCGAACAACTCCACAAGATTGTCGGGACAAAAGGGCCGCTCAACGGCGCGGCCAACGGGATTGTCACAAACCTTGAGGCGCTACGCCGATATGAGGAAGCCAGACACTTCATGGCCCACGCGACACTGGAAATCATACAGGCCGAGAACGACGAGCTGCTCTACCTCTTTCGCCTGACGCGGGCCGGCAAGGAAAGCGTGGACCAATCAACCATCGTCATCAGCAAAGCGGAGGCCAAATCCATCGGCTCGACGCTTGGCGTCATTGTCGACAGACTGACACAACAGTTGGACGCGCTCGGCAAGCCGCTGCGCTCGAAAATTTCGCAACTGCCGGTCGCACCGCCCAGCCTTTCGGTCTGACGCACCTCCCCCACGGCCAATCCGAACCCGCGGAAAACCCGCAGGGCGGAAAGGACAATTTCAAAGTCTTTGCCAAAACAGCGCCCTAATTCCGCCATTCCACTCGCGGAACCTTTGGACTCGTTATATTGAGGGATGATCAGCCCCCATTTTCGAGTATCCCCATGCGCACAGAAGATCCCCGCCCGATCCGGCTGAAGGATTACACGCCGCCGGCTTTCAACGTCGACGAGGTCCGGCTCGAAATCGAACTCGATCCGGCGGATACGCGGGTCAGGTCGCAGCTCAAGATGCGGCGCAATGCCGGCACGGGGCCGCTGGTGCTCGACGGCGAGAAGCTGAAGCTGCATGAGGTTTCCATCGACGGCGTGAAGCTCGGGCCGAACGCCTATCAGGCCGATGGCGAGCACCTGACGATCCTCGACGTGCCGGAAGGGCCGTTCACGCTCGAAACGCTGACGAGTTGCGCGCCGGAAGAAAACACGGCGCTGACGGGGCTTTATCTCTCCGGCGGCATCTACTGCACGCAATGCGAGGCGGAAGGCTTTCGCCGCATCGCCTATTCGCTCGACCGGCCGGACGCGATGTCGGTTTTCACGACGCGCATCGTCGCCGACGCGAAGGCGGCGCCCGTGTTGCTGTCGAACGGCAATCCGGTGGCGCAAGGCAAGCTCGCCGACGGACGGCATTTCGCCGAGTGGCACGACCCGTTTCCGAAGCCAACCTATCTTTTCGCGCTGGTCGCCGGCGACCTCGTGCATGTGGAAGACAAGTTCCGCACCATGTCTGGCCGCGAGGTGACGCTCCGGATTTTCGTCGAGCGCGGCAACGAGGACCGCTGCGGCTATGCGATGGAAGCGCTGAAGCGGGCAATGAAATGGGACGAGGAAGCGTTCGGGCGCGAATACGATCTCGACATCTTCATGATCGTGGCGGTGAGCGCCTTCAACATGGGGGCGATGGAGAACAAGGGACTCAACGTCTTCAACGACAAATACATCCTGGCGCGGCCCGACACGGCGACGGATGCCGACTATGCGGCGATCGAGGCGATCATCGCGCATGAGTATTTCCACAACTGGACCGGCAACCGCATCACCTGCCGCGACTGGTTCCAGCTTTGCCTGAAGGAAGGCCTCACGGTTTTCCGCGACCAGGAATTCACCAGCGACATGCGCTCGAGGCCGGTGAAGCGGATTTCGGATGTGCGGCTGTTGCGCGCGCACCAGTTTACCGAGGATGGCGGGCCGCTGGCGCATCCCGTGCGGCCGGACAGCTATATCGAGATCAACAATTTCTATACGGCGACCGTCTACGAGAAGGGCGCCGAACTTTGCCGGATGATCCATACGCTTGCCGGGCCGAAGCGTTTTCGCAAGGGCATGGATCTCTATTTCGAGCGGCATGACGGCGAGGCCGCGACGGTCGAGAATTTTCTCGATGCACTGGCCGACGGGGCGAAGCTCGATCTTGCGCAGTTCAAGCGCTGGTACAGCCAGTCGGGCACGCCGGAAGTACTCGCGTCCGGCCGCTACGACGCGGCGCGCAAGACCTACACGCTGAAGCTCAGCCAGGTGTGCGCGCCGACGCCGGGGCAGCCGGTGAAGGAGCCCTATCACATTCCGATCGCGCTCGGGCTTGTGGGGCCCGACGGACGGGACATCAAACTGCAACTCGATGGCGAAGAGAAACCCGGCGCGACAACGCGCGTGCTCAGCCTGACGGCGCGCGAGGCGACCTGGCGCTTCCGCAATGTCGCGGACAAGCCGGTGCCGTCGCTGCTCAGGGGCTTCACGGCGCCGGTCAAGCTCAGCGCCAACCTGAAGGAGCGCGACCTCGTGTTCCTGATGGCGCATGACAGCGACAGCTTCAACCGCTGGGAAGCGGCGCAGCGCTATGCGACCGGGCTGTTGATCGCGATGGTGGAGGCGCAGAAAAAGGGCGGTGCCCCGCGCAAGGGCACGGCCTTTGCCGAGGCAATCCGCAAGCTTCTCGCCTCGAAAAAGACCGATCCCGATTTCGCGGCGCAGATGATCGTGCTGCCGAGCGAGCAGACGCTGGCGCAGGCGATCGGCAAGGATGTCGATGTCGATGCGATCCATGCGGCGCGGGAAGGCTTGCGCGCCTCGATTGCGGCGCAACTGAAAGACGAGCTGCTGGCGGCTTATCATGCGCTCACCATCGACGGGCCCTACAGCCCGGATGCGGCACATGCCGGCAAGCGGGCGCTCCGCAACGCCTGCCTCGCCTATCTGGCGGTCGCACCCGGCAATGAAGGCGTCGAACTGGCGGCGGCGCAATTCGCGCAGGCCGACAACATGACCGACGAGATCGCGGCGCTTTCGGTGCTGGCCCATATCGACTGCCCCGAACGCGTGGCGGCGCTCGAGACATTTTATGCGCGGTGGAAGGACAATCATCTGGTGATGGACAAATGGCTGTCGATCCAGGCGATGTCGGCGCTGCCGGGGACGCTGGGCGAGGTGAAGCGGCTGACGGGACACCCCGCCTTCACAATGCGCAACCCCAACAAGGTGCGTGCGCTCATCACCGCTTTCGCGACCATGAACCAGCTCCGTTTTCACAGCGCCGACGGCAAGGGCTACGAATTCGTCGCCGACAAGGTGCTGGAGCTCGACGCGCTCAATCCGCAGGTGGCGGCGCGGCTGCTGGGCGCCTTCAAAAGCTGGCGGCAATTCGAGCCGAAGCGGCGGAACGCGATGGCCCGGCAGATCAAGCGCGTCGCGGCCGGCGAACGGCTTTCGCGCGATGTGTACGAAATCGCCAGCAAGACGCTCGGCTGACCCCGCCAACGGCCCGAAGCGGCACAGAGATTTAACCGGGCGTTAACCCCGATTCGCCATGAGTCGGGTGAGTCCTATTTGCATCGGTTAACAAAAAGTAAACGCCGCCTATGGACAAGCCGGAGCCGAAGCCGAATCATCGATTTGCACCGCCTGATTCGGGCGGGAAGCAAACGCTTGGCGGTGCTAGATTCATCCCGGCCTCCAGACGTTTCATCGGGATCAGGCGACGCATGTCCGACGCGACCACCACACGATCCGACGCCCTGAAATGGGAAGACGAGGCGCCACGCCGCCGCCGCGTGCTGCCGGCCGGGTTGTTGCCGCGGATCGCGCTCGGCATTTCCGGCGTCGCGCTGGCCGCACTCAACGGTGCACTTTTTTTCCAGGATGGCGCGTCGCGCGCGCTTGTATTTTCGGCGCTGCTGTCGGCCGGCTACATGGTGCTTGCCTATATGCTGGTGCGGTTGCGGGAGAGCAAGATCGAGGCCGATGCCGCGCTGATCGAAAACCAGCATCGCTTCGACATGGCCTTTGCCGGCGCGCGCTGCGGCATCTGGGACTGGGATATCTCGGCCAACCGCATTTACTGGTCGTCGGCGATGTTCGACATGGTGGGGCTGAAGCAGCCATCGAAGCGGCTGACGCCGGCCGAAGTGAAGGCGCTGACGCATCCCGACGATGCGGGCGCCATCGACGAGATCATGGAAGCGGCGGACCGGCCGTCGCGTTCCTACGACACGATTTTCCGGCTGCGCCATGCCGATGGAAACTTCGTGTGGATGCATGCCAAAGGACAAGTGTGGGGCGGCGGGCGGACCGGCAATGAGCGGCTGGTCGGCATCACCATCGACATCACCGACCAGAAGATCGCCGAGGCGCGCGTCTCGGAAGCGAACGAACGGCTGCGCGATGCGATCGAAAGCGTCGGCGAAGCCTTCGTGCTGTGGGACGCGAGCAACCGGCTGGTGACGGCCAACAGCAAGTTTGTCGAATTCCTCAATCTCGACGATGGCGCGTTGCGCGCCGGCGCGGCGCGGGCCGAGGTGATGGCGCGGGGCGGGCTTGCCGATACGTGGCCGGAAGCCGGCGCCGACGGCATCAGCGAAATCCGCCTGCCGACCGGGCGCTGGCTGCAGATCAGCGAGCGGCGCACCAAGAGCGGCGGGCTTGTGAATGTCGGCACCGACATCACCGCGATCAAGGGCCAGGAAGCGGCGCTGACCGACAACAAGCTGGCGCTCGAAAAGACCGTGCGCGACCTCGAAGCCTCGCGGCGCAAGCTGCAGGAGCAGGCGCGGCAGCTGGTGGACCTGGCCGAGAAATACGCGGCGGAAAAAACACGCGCCGAAACGGCCAATCGCTCGAAGTCGGAATTCCTCGCCAATATGAGCCACGAATTGCGGACGCCGCTGAACGCGATCATCGGCTTTTCGGAAATCATGGAGACGGGGCTGTTTGGCGATCTCGGTTCGCCGAAATACAAGGAATACGCGGCCGACATCCATGCGAGCGGCGCTCATCTGCTGGAACTCATCAACGACATTCTGGATATGTCGAAGATCGAGGCGGGGCGCATGACGCTCGAAACGCAGCGCCTGCCGCTTCCGGAAGTGGTGGAAGAATCGCTGCGGCTCGTGTCGGGGCGGGCGGAGGTGGCGAGCGTCAAGATCGTCAACGAGCTTGGCGCGATGCCGCCGGTCGATGCCGACAAACGCGCCGTCAAGCAGGTGCTGCTGAACCTGTTGTCCAACGCCATCAAGTTCACGCCGGCCGGCGGCTCGATCTATCTGCGCGGACAGACGGATGGCGGCATGGCGACCATCGCGGTCGAAGATACCGGCATCGGCATTCCGGCGAGCGCGCTGCCGAAGATCGGCCGGCCGTTCGAGCAGGTCGAAAGCCACCACGCGAAGTCGCACAAGGGTACGGGGCTCGGCCTCGCGCTGTCGCGTTCGCTGGTCGAATTGCATGGCGGAACGCTGACCATCGAGAGCACCGAAGGCGTCGGCACGAAAGTGAGCTTCACGCTGCCGCTGGCACGGGAAGTCTGACGGCAGACGCCCCTACTCCTCATCTCTCCACGTCTTCGTTACAAGAACAGCCGCCACCATTCGGAGATCGAAAGAATGGCGATCACGCTTGCACGCGATCTGCGCCCCGATATGCGCTGGCTATCGAGCGGCTTCGTGCTGACATTCTGCTCCTGCTTCGGGCAGACTTATTTCATCGCTCTCTTCGCCGGATACCTGAAGGCGGAAATCACAATAAGCGATGGCATGTTCGGCAGCCTCTTCACCGCGGGCACGATTGCCAGCGCGGCGTTGTTGATGTGGGCCGGAAAATTTGCCGACCAGGTGCCCATACGGTGGCTCGGTGCGGCGGTCCTTGCGGGGCTCGCACTGACCGCGCTTGCGATGGCTTCCCTCACTTCGGCATGGATGCTGCTGCTCGTCTTCTTCGGATTGCGCTTCTTCGGGCAAGGCATGTTGACGCATGTCGCAATGACGGCGATGGGCCGATGGTTCAACCAGAAGCGGGGTCGCGCGGTCTCGATTGCTGCACTCGGATATCCGGCGAGTGAAGCGCTGTTGCCGTTGATTGCCGTCGCCACGATCGGCCTGATTGGTTGGCGGATGACCTGGGTCGCGATTGCGGCCTTACTCCTACTGGTTGCCCTGCCCTTGTTCGTCGGACTTCTGCAGCGGGAGCGCCGCCCGACAAAGGAGCACGCCGACGGCGGCACGGCGCCTGCACCTGCGCGCCGTGACTGGACGCGCAATGAAGTCCTGAAGAACCCTATCTTCTACGCGCTGATGCCAGTGCTCATGGGCCCGGGTTTCCTGCTCACCGGCATCTTTTTCAACCAGATCGCCATTGCCGACACCAAAGGCTGGAACATCGCCTGGTTTGCAACGAACTTTCCGGTGATGGCGGGTTGCAACGTCGTGTCGGCACTGGCAGCCGGCTGGCTGACCGACAGGTTCGGGGCGCGGCACTTGCTGCCGGTCCTTCTCGCGCCGCTCGGTCTTGCGATCTTGCTGCTTACCTATATGGAGAGCCCCTATGTGCTGACGGCCTTCATGATCGTCGTCGGATTCACGCTTGGCAGCGCATCGACCGTTCACGGCGCTCTCTGGGCGGAGATATACGGGACGGAGCATCTCGGTGCGATACGCGCCGTCGTTATGTCGGTTGCCGTGTTCGCCTCCGCCCTGTCGCCGGCATTGATCGGCCTACTGATGGATAGCGGGGTCGGCGTGGACGCGCTGCTGCTGGCGGGCGCGGCCTATTGCGGCGTGGCCGCCGCATGGACGGTCACGCTGATTCCGAGGCTCAATCGATTGGCAAAAGGCTAGAACAGGCTTCCTCGGACGAGACAGGAAGGCCTTATAAATACCAATCGTATTCCAGCGGCGAGATGGCGCGCTGGAACTTGTCGTATTCGAGCATCTTGGTTTCGGCGTAGACGTCGACGTAGCGGTCGCCGAAATAGCCGCGCATGACGTCGGAGTTGCGCAGGCGCTTCAAGGCGCTGGGCAGGAAGAATGGGATGCCTTCATCCATGATCTCGCAGGCATTGCCCTCGGCCGGTTCGCCGGGATCGATTTCATTGACGATGCCGTGGTGAATGCCGGCGAGGATGGCGGCGAGCACCAGATAGGGATTGGCGTCGGCGCCCGTGACGCGATGTTCGACGCGGCGCGATTCCGGCGAACCGTTTGGTACGCGGAAGGCAACGGAGCGGTTGTTGTAGCCCCATGTGCGATTGACGGGCACAAAGAGATTGGGCCCAAAGCGGCGGAAAGAATTGAGGTTCGGCGCGAAGAAGGCCATCGCGTCGCCGAGTGTCGCCTGCAGTCCGCCGATCGCATGGCGCAATTTCAACGACCCCTCATCCGTGCCGTCATTGAAGATGTTGTTGCCCTTCTCATCCATCACCGAACAATGGACATGCATGCCGTTGCCGGTCTGGTCGACAAAGGGCTTGGCCATGAAGCTCGCCAGGAAATTGTGCTTGCGGGCAATGGCGCCGATCAGATGGCGCAGCATGACAGCATGGTCGCCGGCGCGGATGGCGTCGTCCTCATGCTTCAGGTTGATCTCGTATTGGCCGGGTGCGAACTCGGCGGTCGCGCCGGAAGCGGGCACGCCTTGCGCGGCGGCGGCTTCGTCGATCTCCTTCAGGAGCGCCATGAAGCCATCGAGCTCTGTGATGCCATAGACTTCATGGGCGGTTTCGCGCGCGCCTGTTGCGGGATTGACCGGCGGCTGCGGGCGGCCCTTGCGGTCCATGTCCTTGTCGAGAAGATAGAACTCGAATTCGCAGGCGACCGTCGCCTTGAGGCCGATGTCCTCGAGCCTCTTCACGACATTGGCGAGCACGTTGCGCGGTTCGAGAAGAAGCGGCGAACCGTCCTCGTCAACCATCGTCATCAGAACCTGCGCCTGCTTCATCGACGCCCACGGCACGGGCACGATGGAACCGGCAACGGGATGCGACTGCGCATCCGGGTCGCCGTCGGAGAAACCCATGCCGAGGATGTCTTCGTTGACGCCCGTCACATCGAAGAAATAAATCGACTGCGGCATCTGTACGCCGTCGCCGAACACCTTGTCCGCCTCTTCCGAGGGGAAGCGCTTGCCGCGCACGGTGCCACACATGTCGACGAAAATGGCGTCGAGATAGTCGATCTCGCCATTCTCGGCGAGGAAGGCGTTGAATTCGCCCAAGGTCGCCCACTCCGGGGGAGTGGGTTTTTGCCGGTCACTCATGATTTTCCAAGCTTATTTGTCCCGGAGGCGATAGTAGCCGAGAGCCCCCTGCAGATACCAGCGCCGCAGCGACGGAAAAAGAATGGGCGGCGGGCGGCCGCGCATCGGCGCCGGAATATCGGCCAATTCGGCTTTGCCGCCAATGAGTTGCGCCAGAAGGCGGCCGGACCAGGGGGCGGCCGAAACGCCGTCACCGTGATAGGCGAGCGCGAAATAAACACTTTCATCATCGTCCATGCGGCCGATCGAGGGTGTGAGCCGCGCCGTCATGCAGACAAAGCCGCGCCAGCTATGCGCGATGTCGACATGACGCCAACCGGGGAAAACCTCGCCGAGACGGCGTTGCATCCAGCGGCGCATCTTCGCGCCGTCTTCCGGGCGGCCGGTCAGGTCGCCGCGCGCGCCGAAGAGAAAGCGGTTGCCGGGCAACATGCGGTAGTAGAACAGGAGGCGGCGCGTGTTGGCGCAAGGACGTTCGGTGCGCCAGTTCTGCGCCGCAAGTTCGGCGGCGGTCAGCGGGCGCGTGACGACGATGTTGGACATCACCGGCACGAGGTTGCGCGCAAGACCGGGCGCGACGTCGTCGCGGCTGAAGCCGTTGGTGGCGACGACGACACGGCGGGCGCGCAACGTGCCGGCGGGTGTCGTCAGATGGTGCCAGCCGCCCGATTTTTCGCGATGGGCGACAGGCGAAGACCCGTGCAGTTTTGCGCCGGCGCGGGCAGCCGCTGCGGCGAGACCGCGGGCAAACCGCAATGGTTGCAAGCCGAAGCCGACAGGATTGTGCAACGCGCCGAATTGCTCGGTTGAATCATATTCGCTTTCGGCGACTTCCTCGCGCGACATCAGGCGGGCCGGAATGCCGAACATGCCGTTCAGCAGGTCGCGTTCGCTTTCGAGCGCGGCGAACATCGCCGGATGGTGCGCAACATGCAGCGTGCCGTCGCCTTGCGGCTGGATGTCGATATTTTCGTCACGCGCCAGCGCGCGGACGAGATCGACCGCCTCGACCTGCGAGGCAATGAAGCGTTTCGCTTCGGCCTCGCCATAGCGGGCGATGAGTTCGCCCGGCCCGAGGCCCGAAGGCGGATAGGTGCAGAAGCCACCATTGCGGCCCGAAGCGCCCCAGGCAAGCGGGCCGGCTTCGACGAGACGGACATCGATGTTGAAATCGCGCGCCAGATGCAGCGCGCAAGAGAGGCCGGTGTAGCCGCCGCCGACAATTGCGACGTCGCAGGTTTCGTCGCCGACCGGGCCGAGATCGATGCCGGGGCCGAGCGGCGGCGCTTCCTCTTCCCAGAAGCTGCCGACGGGCACGCCCGCGTCGTACATGCCCGGATGGTACCAGCTCATTTTCGCCTCGCCCGTTCCGGAAGCCGGAACGGCCAGCCGGTGTCTGTCAGTCTCGCGGTTCGCCGCGGTCTTCTTCCCGACGTTCGCGCCAGCGCAGCTTGTAGCGCTCGCCGCCCTCGCGCATCGCCTGTGCCATGCGCTCGCGCTGTTCGGGCGTCAGCTTCGCGAACCCGGCAAGCATAGCGTCGCGGGTGACGGCCGTCATCTCGCGCATCGCCTCGTCCATCGTATCGAAGGCGGCGCGCGCCGCCGCCTCGTCGTAAGGATCGGCGGCGAGCGCGTCGGCAAGCGCGGTGCGCGCCGTACCCATGTCGCGCATATGGGGCCGGATTGCCGGGAACTTGCCGCGCATCGCCTCGCGGATCGCCTCGCGATCTTCGCGCGGCAGATCCTTGAGGCTGTGGAACATGCCCGACATGCCGGGCGGTCCGTGCCGCTTGCCATCCGGCGGTCCCATGACGAGAGGCACCGCCATCAGCGCGATCAGAAACAGGTTCAGCGCCAGCGAGCCGAGCAGCGCCGGGCCGAGCCAGCGGCGTGGCGTCTTCGCGGGCGACGTTTCGGGTGTTTCGCTCATTGCATCCACTCCTCGGGCCAGTCCAGGTCGGCCATCGCCAGCGCGATCAGCTGGTCGTCTGTCGTCGTTGCGGCGACGGTTTCCGCGCCGGTGAGGGGCGAGAAGTCGGCAGCGCTGCCGACCATGACGCCGAGCATGATGGAGGCCGCCAGCGTGCCCGCGGCAACAGCCGGCGAGCCGTCGGGCCAGACCGCATCGACAAGCGCCCGCCACCGGCCGCGCGGTTCGGCGGACTTGACGGACGGTGCACTTGCAACGGGACGCGGGCGGGCGGCCATCAGCCGCGCCATCAGCGCCGCGGACGGCGCCTCGACCGGCGCGGCGTCGAGCAGTGCGTCGAGACTTTGCGCCTCGGCAACCAGACCACGCGCCTCCGAAGACGCCGCGAGCAGCGCTTCGGCCGCGCGGCGTTCCGCCTCCGGCCAGCGGGACGGCGACGCACCCCATGCGTCGACAATCTCCTTCAGGCGCTCAATCGTGATTTCGTTCGTCATTGTTCCGGTTTCCGTATGCCTTCAAGCGTTTTGGGCGCTTCGCTGGTTTGAACGCAGCACCTCGTCCTTTTCCGTCGCCAGCGTCACGCGAAGCTGCCGCCGGGCGCGGCCCAGCAGCGATTCCACGGCTTCGACGCTGATTTCGAGAATTTCGGCCGCCTCAATGTTCGTGAGGCCCTGGTAATGAGAAAGCACGACGGCCGTGCGCTGGCGTTCGGGGAGCGCCTGCAAGGCGGCTTCCACCCGTTCGGCCAGTTCGCGGCGTTCCAGATTTTCGTCCGGACGCGGATCGCTGCTTGCGGGTTCGGGAATGTCGTCGATGTTCTCGGGCCGGCGCTTGCGCAGACGGTCGAGACAGAGATTGGTGGCCACGCGATGAAGCCAGGTGCCGAATTGCGCCCTTCCCGGCTGCCAGCGTTCGGCATGGGTCCAGACGCGCAGGAAAACCTCCTGCGCCACGTCCTCGGCGTCCGCCTGATTGCCGAGCATGCGGCGGGCCAGCGCGACCATGCGCGGCAGATGCCGCTCCATCAGCAGACGACAGGAAGCCTCGTCGCCTTTGGCAACGGCAGCCACCAGATCGTCGTCCGACGATGCGCCCAACCGAAAGACCCCTCCTTGCCGTCGCGGCGGACAAGGCCGCCGAACGGTCGCGGGAGGATGCCGGCTGGAGTCGTTCATCGTTTTTGTGAAACGATGAACGACTCCAAGTCCTTGTTTTGTCGCGTTTCCGGACGGTGAACCGGACTCCACTTCACCTGGAAACGCTCCGGGACCGGCATCCTCCGCATTTCGAAACCGGACCCCGAGATTACTCGGATTTCGACTTCTTGCCATGACCGCCGCGCATTTCATTGCGCTCGATCTTGCCGTCATCGTTCTTGTCCATGCGTTCGAACATCTTTTGGCTGCCGGCCACGAACTCTTCCTTCGAGATGCGGCCATCTCCATCGGTGTCGAGACGGGCGAAGCGGTCGCCCCGCTCCTTGCCTTCCGGCTTGCCTTCGGCGCGCTCTCCACGATGCGGGCGGTTCTTGGCGGCCTGCATTTCCTCCAGCGTCAGGGCGCCGTCGCCGTCGGCGTCCATGGCGTTGAAGTGCTTTTCCAAGCGCTCCGCATGGCGTTCGCCACGCTTCTCCGCGCCGTCCTTCTTGTGTTCGGCCATGCGCTTGGCGACCGCGTCCTTCATTTCCTGAAGCGTCACCTTGCTGTCGCCGTCGGCATCCATCGCCGCGAAGCGCTCTTCGGCCGAGCCGGCGCGGCGTTCCCGCCACTTCGTGCGCATCGCCTCACGGGCGGCGGTCATTTCGTCCTTGGTGACGTATCCGTCGCCGTCGGCGTCCATTTTCGCGAAACGCCCTTCGGCATGCGCGCCTAACTCGGCGGCAGTGATCGCGCCGTCCTTGTCGGTATCGAGCATCTCGAACATCTTGGCGCCGTGATGGCTCTTGCCGCCCCAGGCGGAGGCGGTCATCGGAATGGCGATTGCGACCGCAAGCGCCGCCGCACCGCCCAGAAGTCCATATTTCAGTTTGCGCATCTCTGATTCCTTGTTTTCCAGGTTTGTACCCCTGGGTTTTCCGGGTTCCCGAAGCTTCGCGGACGCGCCAACTTCGGCATCGCGGGCTCCGGGAACCCGAGCGGCCGGCCGGGCTTTGCCGTTCGGGGGGCTAATGGGCAGAAACGCCTGCCGGCCGCTCGTTGTTCAATCAACGGCGGGGGCCGGGAATTCCGTCGGTGGCGGGTAAGGAAAATTCAGGCTGTCAGGGGCGCCGGAACCGCGCGGCGGCGGGCGGGCGCCCAGAAGGGCTCGCCCACCACACGGGCGGGCAGCGAGACGCGGCGGGGCGTCAGTTCGTCGCGGATTTCGGCATCGACCGTCAGCCCGGCCACAGGTGCTCCGGCGTCGAGCGTTGCCAGCGCGATATTCTGGCCGCGCGCGGGCGAAAAACCGCTGGTGGTGGCGATGCCGACCTGGCGGCCGTTTGCGTGAACGCCCACGAACCGTGCCGGCTCGAGCCCCTCGACCGCGAGGCGGACCAGCCTGCGTGCCGGCGCCGCCGCGAGACGGGCAAGGGCCGCGCGGCCGTTGAAGAATGGTTTGTCGAAGTCGACATGATGGCCCGCGCCCAGTTCGAAGGGCGTGCGCGCATGCGCCGGGTCGATGGCGGCGAATGCGCCAAGATAATCCCGGCCCGCGCGGGCAAAGCCGGCTTCAAGGCGCGCCAGCTCGCGCAGGCGGAAACCCGAGACGCGCAGGCCGAACGGCGGGCCGACATCGGTGAGATGGCGCCAGACATGCGGCGCGTCGTCGGGATCGACCCAGATTTCGTAGCCGAGATCGCCGCTCGTGCCGGTGCGGCTGACATAGACCGGCATGCCGGCGGCGGCGGCCCAGCAACCGGCCATCGGCGCCAGCCGCTCGATGCCGGCGAGGCCTGCCTCGGCGAGACAGACGGCGGCGAGCGGGCCTTGCAAGCTCATCGCCGCCAGCGTGTCGCCGACATCTTCCACACGGACGCGCAGGCCGATGGCGCTGTCCATCAGCCAGGCCAGATGCGTTTCCTCCGTGACCAGACGATATTCGTCGTCGCCGAGCCGGAACAGCAGACCGTCGCCGACCACCAGCCCATGCTCCTCGCAAAAATGCACATGCAGCGCGCGGTCGACGGCCAGCAGCCCGAGATCGCGCGTGACGAGGCGGTCGAGGTAAACATGCGCGTCGCGCCCGGCGATGCGGTATTTGGCGAGCGGTGAAATATCGGCAAGCGCCGCCGCACCGCGAAGGGCGCGGTATTCGTCGTCGAGGTCGGTGAGCACCGAGGCGACCGTGAAGCCATTCCAGCGCGTCCAGCGATTGACGCGGCTTTCGGCGGCAACCGCGAGATGAAGCGGCGTCGTCAGCACGGTGCGCGCGAAAGGCGGCTCGCCGGCGGGCGGTTCGAACAAGGCGGGGTCGACGGCTGCGTGCTCGTCCAGCGGGTCGATGCCGGACCGCAGCGGACCGGTTTCGTCGTCGCTCAGAGGCGGGGCCATCGTGTCCGGTGTCATCGGCGCCCCCTTTCCGCAGCAAAAGCCGCCGCCATGTCGCGACCGGGAAGTCCGGTGACACCGCTGGCGGCATGGGTGCCGGGGCCGCAGAGCCAGAGGCC
>PHEO01000238.1 GCA_002841195.1 Alphaproteobacteria bacterium HGW-Alphaproteobacteria-11 | reverse complement strand
CTCGTTCGTCCCCATGCGGGAACCGACGACGACAGCGAGGACAACACCGAGGACAAGTATGCCGGCAAGGAGACGTGACATGGCGGTTCCGGATCTGTGAAGGGGTTTCCGAGTATTGATAACGACTATCATTCGCGCACCCAAGCCGTCATGTGACAGATTTTTGACAGTTCCGTGACAGTTCAGTGACAGTTCGATGACAGTCAGGGTTTTGCCGCGAAAACGAACGTACCGTGCAAGTCGAAATCGAGGCTGGCGGCAGCGCCGATTTTCAAGGCGCCGGGGTCGGTCACGCGGGCGCGCAACGGCTCCAGCGCCGGTGAGGCGGCGGCGGAAAGCAGCACCAGCCAGTCATGACCGAGGAAGCGCAAGTCATTGACCAGGAGGGTGTTTTCGGCGCCGTTCGGCGCGCCGAGCGTCACCGCTTCGGGCCGCAGGATCACCTCGACCGCCGCGCCGTCGTGAAAATCGGGTGCCGGCACCGATCCGTAGGCCGTCACCGCCCGGCCCGCCGACACGGTTCCCGGAAAGCGCTGCGCCTCGCCGAAAAGCGAGGCCACAAGGGCACTTGCGGGTTTTGCGTAGAGTTCTTCGGGCGTCGCGCATTGGGCGATGCGGCCGCCCTCCATCACCGCGATCCGGTCGGCGATTTCGAGTGCCTCCACGGGGTCGTGCGTAACGACAAGTGTAATAACGCCAGCGCTTTTCAGCGTTCGCCGCGCTTCCTCGCGCAGGCTGCGGCGGCGCGTCACGTCGACGCTTGCAAAGGGTTCGTCGAGCAGCATCGCCGCCGGTTCCGGCGCCAGCGCGCGGGCCAGCGCCACGCGCTGCTGCTGGCCGCCCGACAGCGTGTGCGGGTAGCGCGGCTCGAAGCCGGAAAGTCCAACGGCGGCAAGCCTTTGCGTGACGATGCGGGCCCGCTCTTCCTTCGGACGGCGGCTCAGGCCGAAGGCGATATTTTCGGCCACCGTCAGATGCGGAAAGAGCGCATTGTCCTGAAAAACCATGCCGAACGGCCGCTTTTCGGGTGGCAGTGCGCGTCCCGGCATCGCCAGCACCGCGCCGCCGAGATCGATCGACCCCTCCTGCAGGATTTCCAGTCCGGCCGCCAGCCGAAGCAGTGTCGTCTTGCCGCTACCCGACGGTCCGAGCAGGCAGAGAATCTCGCCCGCCCGCGCCTCCAGCGAGACGCCGGACAGCACCTGAAGGTCGCCATATCTGTGTCCGACATTGCGGAACGCCAGCGTCATTCGCGTCAAACCCGCCCGTTTCCTCGAAAACCTTTGCAAATGCGTAGCAAAATTACTTTGCCGCAAGGACCCGTATTTGTCACAAAGGCCGCATGGCAGTCACGGAAAAAGATTGGATGGCCGGTCATGCGCGACGCCGCGCCGCATCGGGCTGGACGCTGGCGGCGCTCGCCGTCGCGCTGGTGCTGCTCGCCCCCTCGCTGACGGTGCTGGCGAGCCTCGTGCTGCCCGCGAGCGAGAACTGGGCACATCTGCGCGCCACGGTGCTGCCCGCCTATGTGGCGAACACGCTCTGGCTGATGGTGCTTGTGGCGCTGATGGCAGGCGTTATCGGCGTTGGAACGGCATGGCTCGTTGTCGCGGCGCGTTTTCCGGGGCAACGCATATTCAACTGGGCGCTGGTGCTGCCGCTGGCGACGCCCGCCTATATCATCGCCTATGTCTATACCGACCTGCTCGCCTTCGCCGGACCGGTGCAGAGCGGGTTGCGGGGATTGACGGGGTGGAGCGGCGGCGACTACGTCTTTCCGAATATCCGTTCGCTGCCCGGCGCGGCGATCATGCTGAGCCTCGTCCTCTACCCCTACGTCTATCTTCTGGCGCGCACCGCCTTTCAGCGGCAATCGGCGGCGCTTTTCGAGGCGGCGCGCATGCTCGGCGCGCGGCCATGGCGGGCGTTCATTCGTGTGGCACTGCCTTGCGCGCGGCCGGCCATCGCGGGCGGCCTCGCGCTGGCGCTGATGGAAGCGATTTCCGATTTCGGCGTCGTCGACTATTTCGCGGTGCCGACGCTGACGACCGGCATCTTCCGCACCTGGTTCAGCCTTGGCGACGCACTGGCCGCGGCACAAATTGCCGCGTGGCTGTTTCTGTTCGCGCTGGCGCTGGTGATGATCGAGATGGTCAGCCGCCGTGGCCGCGTCGCCAACCCACTGGCGCGCGACATGGCGGCGCGTCCGGTGACGCTCAAAGGCGGACGGGCCGCAGCCGCGACGATTGCCTGCGCGTTGCCGGTGCTGCTGGGCTTCGTCGTTCCGGCCATCGTACTCGCCCGCTACGCCCTCATCGAAGGCGACCCGCTGGTCGGACGCAGCTTTCTCGATTTCGCCTCGAACAGTCTTTTCGTTGCCGGTATCGCAGCGGTTCTGGCGACCGCGCTCGCCCTGTTGCTCGCCTATGGCGAACGCCTGCATCCGACGCCGTTCAACCGCATTTCGATACGCCTCGCGACGCTCGGTTATGCACTGCCGGGCGCCATGATCGCCATCGGTATCCTGACGCTGACAACCGGCGTCGACCGCGCGCTGGCAGGCTTTGCCGAAACATATCTCGGCTTCGCACCCGGTCTTCTCATCACCGGCTCGGCCGCCGGTCTCGTCTTCGCCTATGTCGCGCGCTTTCTGACCGCCGCCTTCAATGCCACCCATAGCGGGCTTGAGAAAATCCATCCCGCGCTCGACGCGGCCGCGCGCAGTCTCGGCGCGCCGCCGGGCCGCGTCCTGCGCGCCGTTCACGTGCCCCTGCTGCGCGGCGCGCTGGCGAGTGCCGCCTTGCTGGTGTTCATCGACGTGATGAAGGAATTGCCGGCAACCCTGCTGTTGCGGCCTTTCAATTTCGAGACGCTGGCCACCCGGACCTACCGCCTCGCCTCCGACGAAAGGCTCGCCGAAGCTTCGACGGCGGCGCTGACCATCGTCGCGCTCGGGCTCTTGCCGACAATCCTGCTCAGCCTGTCGATTGCGCGCTCCAGCACCCGCCCGCCGGCGCCGCTGAGCGAGACCGCACACGCAAATGTGACACCACCGGCCGTCTGAACGGCGATTAAACCGCCGGTCTTGCTTGAAATCGCCGTCCCGTCGGCCAAACTTGACTTGCTGTCACAATTCAGCCGGATGATTACGGGATCATTCGTGTTGCCCTCGTGCCCCGAACCGGAGCTTTCATGCACCTGCCGATATTCACCGCCGCATTTTCTGCCGTGCTTATCGCAAGCGCCGGCCTTTCAGGCGCCGGCGCGCAGGAGGGGTCCGTGCAAAACGTCATTGTCGCGCCGGCCGTCGCCGACCGTTTTGTCGATCAGGTCGAGGCGCTCGGCACGACCTTTGCCAATGAAAGCGTCACCATCACCGCCAATGTGTCGGACAAGGTGGCGGAGATTCTTTTCGAAGACGGGCAACAGGTCGAGCAGGACCAGATTCTGGTGCTACTCCGGCGCGACGAACAGCGCGCGGAACTGGAAGCGGCGGAAGCCGTTCTTGCCGAGCGGCGGACCGCATATAACCGCGCCAGCGAACTGGAGCGGCGGCAATACACGGCAACCGCCCAGCTTGAGGAGCGGCGCGCCGCCATGCGCGAGGCGGAGGCCAATCGCGACGGCGCGAAGGCGCGGCTCGACGACCGCGAAATCCGCGCGCCTTTCGAAGGCGTGGTGGGCTTGCGCAACATCAGCCCCGGTACGCTGGTGACACCGGGCAGCGTTATTACAACGCTCGACGATCTCGATCCGATCAAGCTCGACTTCACGGTCCCGGCCGCCTACCTCTCCAATATTCAGCCGGGACTTGCCATCGTCGCCACGACGACCGCGCTTCCCGATCGCGAGTTTCGCGGCACCGTGCGCAGCGTTGCGACGCAGGTCGATCGCGTGACACGTTCGATCACGGCCCGCGCCTTCATCCCCAACGAAGATCATGCACTGAAGCCGGGCTTGCTGATGACGGTGCGGCTTTTGAAAAACCCGCGCGATGCGATCATGATTCCGGAAGAAGCGCTGGTGCCGTCCGGTACACAAACCTTCGTTTTCGTCATCGACCGCGACGACAACAAGGCGGAACGGCGCGAGATCGAAACCGGTGGCCGTCGGCCCGGCGCCGTCGAAGTCGTCAGCGGGCTTGAGCGCGGCGAACTTATTGTCACGCATGGCACGATGCAGGTGCGCGACGGCA
>PHEO01000015.1 GCA_002841195.1 Alphaproteobacteria bacterium HGW-Alphaproteobacteria-11 | reverse complement strand
CTTCTGGCCGTTCTTGAAAACCGGCTTCAGCGAGGAGAGGCCTTCAAGCGTCGTCTCGGGGCGGTTGCACTCGTCCTTGTCGACCGTGTAGTCGACCAGCGATTCCTCGCCCGTCTCCTTGTTGACGACTTTCATCTTGGTCTGCATCGGGACGATTTCGTCCTTGAAGAGGCCGCCCTGCTGCGCGGCGGCGATACGCTGCTGGCTGCGGAACGAGTATTCGTCCTGATATTCGCGGCTGACATTGTAGCGCTCGGCAACGATTTCGGCGGTCTCAATCATCGCCATCCAGAGCTCGGGCTTTTCCTGCATCAGCTTTTCTTCGGTCAGACGGTTGTAGTTCTGACCGCCCATCTGCACGAGCGAGATGGACTCGACGCCCGCGCCGACCATGACCGGCACGCCTTCGTTGACGATACGACCGGCGGCCATCGCGATGGTCTGCAGGCCCGAGGAGCAGAAGCGGTTGACGGTCGTGCCCGACGTGGTGACGGGGCAGCCGGCCCAGATCGCCGCGAGGCGGCCGACATTCATACCCGTCGCGCCTTCCGGGGCGCCGCAGCCCATGATGACGTCTTCGACCTTGGCCGGGTCGATCTTGGCGCGCTCGATGGCGTGCTTGATCGCGTGGCCGGCCATGGCCGCGCCATGGGTGTTGTTGAAACCACCGCGGCCGGCCTTGGCAAGGCCGGTGCGGGCGGTGGACACGATGACTGCTTCTCTGGACATGGACGGTCTCCCGAGGGGGTTGATCAGGCTTTATTGGGTGCCCGGTTGCGAATGGCGGCCGGCCTGGCGTTTTGCCCGCCTTTTTGAGGGGGTCCGGCGCTTTGAGGCGCACCATAAACGCCTTGCCGACCCCTTCAAAGCGGAATCTCGGGCCGATTCCGTAGCGTTTGCGAGGCTTTCCTGTCGGATTTTGAACAGCAGGCGGCGCGGCGCCTGCCTCATTCCCGCCTTGAAAATTCCCCGTAAGCGCCGCTTGCGCTCCCGGCTCGGGCCACATTCGGGGGCCATGTTGGCCTCATCGAAACGGCCGCAGGACGCGGCGCATCGTGCAAAGGGGACAAGACCATGAAACGGCTGATGATCGTCACGGCTCTCGGTTTCACCACCGCCATCGGCGCGGCGCTGGCCGCGAAGACGGCGGTTGCTTCCGACCCGGTGCCGCTGCCGCGCCCCGCGATCGAAGACGCGGCCATGAGCATCGAGACGCGCATGATCCTGGTCAGCGCGGTCGATCCCGCGGCATCGCGCTCGCCGGGCTACGGCGTCGACGACGCCAAGCGCATCACCTTCCCCGTCTATTTTGCCGATGGCCGCACCGTGCCGGGTGCCGACGCGCAGACAGTGCTGCGCGCGGTTGCCGAGGAGATCACCTATCGCGGCCTCACCAACATCACGGTCGCGCCTTCGCCCGCAATCATGCGCGCCGACTATGAAACGCAGGAAGCGGCCGAGCGCCGCGCCGCCGCTGTCGCCACAGCGCTGATGGAGAACGGCGTGCCGGAGCGCTGGATCGCCGTCCAGCCCGGCCTCGCATCCGACGTTTAAAGAGGTTCCTCCGCGGCGGCTTGCCCCTCACAAACCGTCGCATTCCTCGAAAGGTCCGGCGTCGCCCCTCCCTCACCCTACCCCACCGGGGGCGGCGCCGGGCCCTTCACTCTCTCCCTCCGAATATTTGCGGCGGCTTCCCGAACGGGCGAGCCGCCGTTCTTGTTTCCGCGCGCCTGAGCGTCTAGATAAAGCGCCATTGGCATTCCCTCACCTTCCGGTCGCTTACATGAACCCTTCCCCCGTCGATACGAGCGGCTTCGGCGCCTATGCCGGGCCGGTGCTGCGCACCGAAAGCGGCGGCGCTTTTGAATTCGAAATCGAGTCGCGTCACCTCAACGGCGCCGACCGCCTGCATGGCGGGATGATGATGGCGCTTGCCTCCATCGTGCTCGGGCAGGTGGCGAAGGAAACCGCACGCGCCAGGGCGCCGGACGCGCAGGCAAAGCCCTTGTCGCTCAATTGCGATTTCGTCAGCGCCGGCGAGCGCGGCGACAAGGTCGAGGGCCGCGCGCAAGTGACACGGGCGACGCGGACGGTGCTTTTCATTTCGGGGGAGCTGCGCGTCGGGACACGCATCCTGATGACAGCGACCGGCGTCTACGCGATCAAGGGGCAAGACGCGGCGTGAGCGATCCTCTGCCCTCGCCGGTAAACGTGACGCCGCCTGAGGGCTGGCGCATTTCGGCGCTGCACGATCCATTCGAGGCTTATGTCGGGCCGCTGTTCGAACGAACGGACAGCGGCGGCGCGCGGCTGTTTTCCTTCATTGCCGATGCGCGGCATGTCGATGAAACGGGCGCCGTGCATGAAGGCATGTTGATGACCTTTGCCGATGCGTTTCTCGGCGGCGCTGCCAATCGCGCGGCGGGCGGCGACTGCGTGACGCTGAGCATGCAGGCGAGCTTTCTTGCCGAAGCGCATGCGGGCGACCTTATCGAATGCCGGACGCAGGTCGACCGCGTCACCCGCGCCGTCGTCTTCGTTTTCGGGCGGTTCTCGGTGGGCGGCGCGGATGTCGCGACCGCGACAAGCCTGTGGAAAGTGCTCGGCGCCCGCTGACGGCCGACGCCTCCTTTGCGGCTGGACAATGCCCGCGCGAGAGGCTTTGCTAGGGCCCAACAGACTTCAAAAAAGCCAAGGGAGGAGCCAGAAATGGCGATCAATTACGACGTGCTGATGGGGCTGAAGGCCTCGGGCCAGGAATTCAGCTATGGCGACCGCGAGACGATGCTTTATGCGCTCGGCGTCGGTTTCGGGCGCGACCCGATGGACGAAAAGGAATTGCCATTCGTCTATGAGAAGAATCTGAAAACCGTGCCGACGCTGGCGACCGTGATTTCATGGGGCGCGGGCGCCATCGGCGACAGCGGTATCAATTATGCGATGGTCGTGCATGGCGAGCAGAAGCTGAAGCTCTACAAGCCTTTGCCGGTGGCCGCGCAGATCGTGACCGACAGCCGCGTCGTCGGCGCCTGGGACAAGGGCGAAGGCAAGGGCGCGATCATCGTTACCGAAACCAACATCAACGAGAAGAAGAGCGGCGACAAACTCTGCACGCTGACATCGACGATTTTCGCGCGCGGCGACGGCGGCTTCGGCGGACCGCGCGAAGGCGCACCGCAACCGCATGCGTTGCCCGAACGCGAACCGGACATGAGCGTCGACGCCGAAACCCTTCCGGGACAGGCACTTCTCTACCGCCTGTCGGGCGACCGTAACCCGCTGCATTCCGATCCGGAATTCGCAAAGGCAGTCGGCTTTCCGAAACCGATCCTGCACGGGCTTTGCACCTACGGCACCTGCTGCCGCGCGATCATTTCGAAGGCGCTCGACTACGATCCGACGCAGATCACCGGCTTCGATGTGCGCTTTTCGGCGCCGGTTTTTCCCGGCGACACGATCACCGTCGACCTCTGGAAGGACAAGGGCGTGATCTCGTTCCGGGCACGGGTAAAGGACCGGGACGCGGTCGTCATCAACAACGGCAAGTGCACGCTCAAAGGGTAAAATGGCGGCTCTGTCGTCGATCTGTCAAAAAACTGTTGCTGAACTGTCATGGCTTCGGGCGGGCTCACTCCTGCCCGATTCCTTTTGGGGGCAAGAATAACTTATCCCCGATTTCGGCGCGAACGAGTCCATTATGCAGGATCGTTACGTTGGCGCTGTCGTCGCCTTCCCGTCTCACCGCGCGCGCGACGATGCGTACGAGAACCTCGGCCGTCTCGTGACCGTAATGAACGGGATCCCAATAATTGGTGTCTTCGCGGTTGATTTCGGAGGACCGCATGAAATCAACCACCAGCGTATTGGGCCGAGCGGCTGCCATGGCGACGATGCGGGCCTTGCATTCATCGAGCACCAGCGCTTCGTGACTGCCGGGGCGCGGCAGAAAATATTCATGAAACGGCACGAACATCAGGATCACCGTCGTGCGATGCGGCGAGAGGGCAAGCAGCGCCGGCATTAATTCGTGGGCGCCGAACACCCACGACGCGCGCTCAGCGGGCAAGACATCGACCGGCGGATCGACCGGCTCGACCGGAAGAGGCACTTCTCCACCATAGATCAGTTCACGGACGGCTTTGATGTCATACCGTTCGAGCGGCGGCAGGGCGTCGCCAAAGCCATCCGGGTCGAAATGCGTGTTGCTGCGCAATCCGGCCTCGTAGGCGGCTACGCGGCCCGACACTTCGAGAACACGATTGTTGAGCAGATAGAGAAAATCGTTCCACGGGTTGTGGTCGTACATCCATTCAGGAAACTCGCGCCCGGTGAACTTGTCGTACTCCGCAGTCGCCTCGCACCAGGAGCGTCCGATGCCGTGGATGACGGTACGGACCGGCAGATCGCCCCGAAGGCGCACTTCGTGAAAGAGACGTGCGAGTCGGTATTGCTCATACGGTGTCGCCGCATCCATCCCGAGAATCGCGAAAATACCGCCGAACTCCTCATTGAGCGGGCCGGGCGGCAGGAAGCGGACCGACGATGTTCCGAACACGGCGCTGTCGAAGCGCAGATCGCGGGCGACCGACGGATAGATGAATCGCTGGTTGCCTTCCATTAGCGGCCGATCGAGGCTGGCGAAAGGGATATTGCGGTGGGGATTGGTCCAGAAAATCAATCCGCCGGCAAGCAACATCAATCCGATGAAAAACCCGGCGAACACTTTCAGAAATGCGCTCCACTCGTTTTTCATGACGATGTCAGAACTCGAAATAAATGAAATCGATCGGCTGCCCCTTGCCGACCTCAAGCATCACGACAAAGAGGCCGATGGCGGCGACGGCGGCAAGAGGGCGCCACGGACGAAGCCGCATCAGCGCCACGTCTTGGCTGGTAGGGCCGAAACAGGCAATGACCGCCCCGGCCAGCGCCAGCCAGACATTGAAACCGCCAATATGAGAGACCACATCCCCAAGGCCGAACATGGCGAGGTAGATCGTCTGTGCGGCGCCGAAGGTTTCAGCGCGGAACAGGACCCAACCGCCGATGACGAAGAGCATGGTGACTATCCATGCGGCGATCGGCTGCAAGGTGCGACCATCGCGGCTCCACAGCAAATTGGCAGACATGCCGACCGCATGCCACACGCCCCATAAAAGGAATGTCCAACCCGCGCCATGCCACAGACCGCACAGCGTCATTGTTATAAATTGCGCCGCAATCTGGCGCCCGACACCAAACCGGTTGCCGCCGAGGGGGATATATACATAATCGCGCAAAAAGCGCGACAGCGTCATGTGCCAGCGCCGCCAGAAATCACGAATGCTCAGCGCCTTGTAAGGTGCGTCGAAATTTGCCGGGATGATGAAGCCCATCATCATGGCAAGGCCGATCGCCATGTCACTATAGGCCGAGAAATCAAAATAGATCTGAATGGTAAAGGCTAGCGTACCCGTCCACGCGTCCGCGGTGGACACCGCGCCGTCGCGCGCGGCGGCGTAGACGATATTGGCATGCGGCGCAATCTGGTCGGCGATCGCGAACTTCTTGACCAGGCCGACGACGAAAAGCACGGTGCCGCGCGCAATTCGCTCGGCAACGCCCGGCCGCCACGGGTCGAGGTCCATGTTGGGGATCAGTTCGTTGTGACGAACGATGGGACCGGCGATCAATTGAGGGAAATAGGAGACGTAGAAGGCGTATTTACGCAGCGGATAGACCGGCGCCCTGCCACCGTGAACGTCCGCCAGGTAGCTGATCTGCTGAAAGGTAAAGAAACTGATACCGATCGGTAGCAGAATCGGGCTCGGTTCCCAATCGATGCCAACCAGGAATTCGATGTTTTCGAGGAAGAAGTTCTTGTACTTGAAATAGCCGATGGTCGCGAGGTTGGCGACGACGCCAGCCCAAAGCGCGATCATACTGCGATGTTCGCGGATGACGAAAGCCAGCGCCCAGTTGAGCAGGATCGAACAGGCGAGCAGCGGTACGAAGCGGATGTCGGCCCAGCCGTAGAACACGAACGAAAGGGCTATGACTGCATATTCCCGCGGCACGGCGCGTCGTGCCGCGTAGAAGCAGCAAAGCGCCACCGGCAGAAACAGGAAGACGAAGAGCTGGGAGTGAAAGAGCATCGGGCAGGCCTTGCAGAGAGCGCCTGTCCGCATCGTTCCGCAAGCATTGCCCCCCGGCAACCCCTAGCGACCTGCCAAGCGTCTGACCGTAGACTAGCAGGGCGACGCGGGGATGCAAAGACGACGTCGCGGGACCGGACGCCCCGGCGGGGCTCTAGCCCGCCCGGGATCGTCGGGCGGCCGGCGGCTGAGGTACCCGGACCACCACGGGCGCGATCGACCTTCCCGATACCACCGCGCGGACGTGCCGGAAGACGATCCGTTGACGGACGACTACAGATGCCGTGAGCATTCCACACGGGTCGCCGAAGACATGGCCACCCTGTACGCGTTCGCAGACTTCCGGTAACCGGAAAAACCGGCTACTCTACGAATAATCACGGGACATAATTCTCATTTGCGTTCATTGGAAGTCGGGACAGGCCCGATTGGCGGCGCGAGCCGGGGATCTTTTTGATGATACGGATGTTCATGCTCGCCATCTGGATGACGTTCGGGGCCGCTGCCGCAGGAACGGCGCAGGCCGCCTGCGAGGCGGGCGGGCTGCTGGCAACATGCCCGGACGATTTCGCCTATGAGCGGCCGGGCAGCACAGAAGAAGAGTATCAACGCCTTGACGGCGGCGGCTTCGGCGGGCCGCCTGCCGGGGGCGCGCAACAATTCTCGATCGGCGATACGACGGTGACGCTCGGCCAATCGGAGACGAACGAGCAGCCCTGGAACGCCTTCAACCGGAAGACGGGCGATGCCACCGATTTCAAGCGCGAGGACGAGGCGCGCAGCGGCGACCTGAACCCGCTCAACAAGGTTTGCGGTGCGGATGGCTGCCGCTAGGCGGCTTGCCGCGCTGATGCTGGCGGCGGCGATGTGTGCCGCGGCGCCGGCGGCGGGTGTGCCGGTGTGGGAGCCGGGCGACCCGCTGCCCGACATGGCGCCCGACGCCACAGTTGAAGCGACACTCGGGTCCGCACCGGCAATACCGATGGCGCGGCCGGACAGCGCCGCGCCGCAACCCACGCAAGCGTCGCAGGCCGAGCGCCGGCCGGAGACGGCACAAGATGCGGCGGATTTTCTGTGCGCCCGCGCGCCGGAGGGCACGACCGTCCCGGTGCCGCCGCCGTTCGATGGCTGGCTGGTGCGGGTTTGCGCGGCGCAGGGCCAGGCGCTGGTGCCGGTGAGCGGCGAGGCATGGGTGGCGCATGGTTCGGCCGACCCGATTTCGATCCTCGCGCTGGCGCCCGGCGCGACGCCACCCGGCGGCGCGGGATTCGATCCGCGCTACGACATCCGCTTTACGGCGTTTGCCGGCGAGGAGGCAACGGAAGCGCGGCGCGCGCGGGCCGATGCGCTGCTCGTCGCCGCAACTTCCAACGGCGCGCGGCCGCCGGCCTACGACGCCGTCTGGCAGCTCGATGCGCAGAGCAATATCGCGCTGCCGGGCGAGACGGAAGGCGCGCGCTACAATCTGTTTTTCTATGTGGCGGGGACGCGGCCGCGCCACATCATCGCCTGTCTCGACGAGTGCCGGCAGGCGCTCTATCTGGACGTACTGAACGGCGCGGAGGCGGCGGAGGTGCTGGGGCGGTGAGGTGCGGATAAATTGACATGAAATGTGCCGATAGTTAGAAGAACCCCCGCCCCGAAAAATTCGCGCGCGAATTTTTCGACCCGCCCCCAAGGGCGGGCCACGATAGACAGGCCGCATACAGGGAAACCTCCGCATGACGCAGGGCTATGAACTTTACGGCGCCGAGGCGAGCTATTTCACCGGCAAGGTGCGCGCCTATCTGCGCTACAAGCGCATTCCGTTTTCGGAAGTGCTGGCGACGCGCGAGGTCTACAAGGACATCATATTGCCGCGTGTCGGCTGGCCGGTGATCCCGGTCGTCGCGACGCCGGACGGCGAGACCTGGCAGGACTCCTCCGAGATCATCGACAGTTTCGAGGCGCGGTTTGCCGAGGCGCCGATTTATCCACAAGGACCGCGGCAGAAACTCGCGGCGCTGATCATCGAGGCCTGGGCCGACGAATGGCTGAAGCTGCCGGCGATGCATTACCGCTGGACCAAGAACCGCGACTGGATCGTGCTCGAATTCGGCAAGCTGTCGCGGCCCGATCTCGACGAGGCAGGGCAACGTGAGGTCGGCGAGCAGACGGCGCGGCCTTTTGCGGGCGCGCTGCCGGCGCTCGGCGTGACGCCCGAAACGGGGCCGGCGGTCGAGACATCCTATGAGGGCCTGCTTGCCGAGCTCGACGCGCATTTCGCCGCACATGATTTTCTGTTCGGGACGCGGCCGTCGATCGGCGATTTCGGACTTTACGGGCCGCTTTACGCGCATCAATACCGCGACCCCGTGTCGGGGGCGCTGATGAAGCGCATCGCGCCGAATGTCGCGCGCTGGGTGGAGCGGATGAGCAAACCCCAGCTGCCGAAAGGCGGCGAATTCCTTGCCAACGACGAAGTGCCGGCGACGCTGATGCCGGTGCTTGCGCGCATCATGCGCGAATATCTGCCGGTGCTGCTGGCCACGGCCGATGCCTTCAACGCGCATGTGGCGGCGCTGCCCGAAACGGACCGCGCCAAGCCACTGGCGCGGGGGATCGGCATGCACGACTTCACGCTCGAAGGCGTGACCGGCAAGCGCGTGATCTTTCCGTTCGACCTGTGGATGCTGCAACGGGCGCTCGATTTTCTGCGCGGGCTCGACGCGGGGGCGCGCGAAAAGGCGGTGCATATGCTAAAAGAGGCGGGCGGGGAGCGGCTTGCCGGTTTCCCGGCGTTCCCGCGCCTTGCGCGGCGCCATTTTCAACTGGTCCTTGAATAGAAGAAAGCGGGAGCCCCAATGTCCAGCGAAGGCCTGCACGAAGAAAACCTGTCGGCGGAAGCCTTGAACCTGCACCGCGCCATCGTTTCGCTGATGGAGGAACTCGAGGCCGTCGACTGGTACAACCAGCGCGCCGAAGCCTGCACCGATGCCGACCTCAAGAAAATCCTCGAACATAATCGCGACGAGGAAATCGAACATGCGGTGATGGTGCTCGAATGGCTGCGCCGCAACAACAAGGTGTTCGACAAGGAATTGCGCGAGCGGCTGTTCAAGGACGGAACGATCGGGAAGGATTGAGGGCGGCTAGCGCACCTGACCGCCATCGACGACCAGCACTTCGCCGGTGACGAAGGACGCGCGGGGGCTGGCGAGATAAAGCGCGGCGTCGGCGATTTCCTCCACCGCGCCGAAGCGGCGCAGCGCCACCTCGCGTTTGATCCAGCGGTCCCAGGCTTCGGGACGCGCCTTGGTGTTTTTGTCCCAGACGCCGCCTTCAAACAGAATGTTGCCGGGCGCGATGGCGTTGACGCGGATGCCTTCCTTGCCGACGAAGCGGGCAAGCTGGCGCGTCTGGTGGTTGATGCCGGCTTTCGAGGCCGCATAGGTGAGCACGGTTCCCATCGCGTCGACACCGGCGATGGAGGAAATGAAAATCAGGTTGGCGCCTTCGCGCGCGGCGGGGGCCCGCGTCAGGATGCGGCGCAGCGCCTCGCGGCCGAGATAGACCGAACCGAAGAGGTTCTGCTTCATGTCGGCTTCCCAGTCTTCGTCGGAAACGTCGAAGCCCAAGGGCGCGCGCGACAGGCCGACATTGGCGATGGCGCAATGCAGCGGACCGAGCTTCGCCTCCGCCGCGTCGAGCGCGACCGCGATGTCGGCGGATGCCGTCATGTCGCCGGCGACGGTGAAGAGGTTTTCCGCTTTCGCGCCTTCGGCGATCAACGCATCGCGGGCGGCATCCAGCGCCTCGATGCCGCGCGCCGCCATGGCGACCTTCGCGCCTTCGGCGGCAAAGGCGCGGGCCATGCCGAGCCCAATGCCACGGCTCGCGCCGGCGATAAAGATGTGCTTGCCCTGAAGTTCCAGATTCATCGGTGCCTCCCCTTGTTTTTCAGAAACGGTCCGACCGCAACACCGCGACGTCGGACACGGTGACGATGCCGATGTGGCGCTTGACCAGGGCAAAGACCGGCTCAAGCACCGCGTCGAGATTTTCCTCGGCGGCGATGACCGTGACCGAGACCATTGCGCCGGCCGAAGAGGGCAGGCCCTCGCGGCTCCAGACGCCATGATGGCCCTTGCCGCCCAGCACCGGCAGCACCGTGTAGCCGGTGACATCGAGGCGGTCGAGCAGGTCAGTCAGACGTTTCAGCACCGGCGCCTCCAGCACGATGTCGATGCGTTTTTTCGGGTGCATCTCCATGACGGGCCTCATCCGGCAATGCGCTGGGCAAGCGCCGCATAAAGCGGAATGCCGAGCGTCAGGTTGAAGGGGAAGGTGACGCCGAGCGAGAGCGTCAGATAGATGGCGGGATTGGCCTCGGGCAGCGCCAGGCGCATGGCGGCCGGCACCGCGATATAGGAGGCCGACGCCGCCAGCGTGATCAGCAGCGCCGTGCCGCCGACCGAAAGACCGAGACCGAGCGCCATGAGGCCCGTCAACGCCGCCGAGAGTAGCGGGAAGTAAATGCCGAAACCGATCAGCGCCGGCGACAGGCTGCGGCCGCCCTGTCGCAATCCGCGCCCGGCGACCAGTCCCATGTCGAGCAGGAAGAGGCAGAGAATGCCGCGGAAGGGATCGACGATGAAGGGCGCGATCATCGCCATGCCCTCTGCGCCCGTGGCCCAGCCGATCAGGAACGAGCCGACCAGCACCACGACCGAGCCGTTGGTTGCGACCTCGCGCAGCAGCGCGGACGTGCTTTCGCCGCCCGCCTCCGCCGGGGCGCCGCGGCGGGCGAGCAACAGCGCGGCGATGATGGCCGGCGTTTCCATGACGGCGGCGACCGCGATCAGATAGCCCTCATAGGCAAGGCCGAGGCTTTTCAACGCCTCGGTGGCGGCAACGAAAGTGACGATCGAGATCGAGCCGTAGTGACCGGCGACGGCGGCGGCATCGACACCCGACAGGCGCGTCGTCAGGCGCAGCAGCGCGTAGCCAATGACCGGGATCGAGAAGGAGAGAAGAATGCCGGCGCCGATGGTCAGCGCCATGGCAGCGTCGACACCGGATTTCGCCACCTCGGCGCCGCCCTTGAAACCGATGGCCAGCATCAGATAGAGCGCCAGCAGTTTGGCCGCCGCTTCGGGCACCGAAAGATCGGAGCGGATCAGCGCTGCGGCAACGCCCAGCGCGAAGAACAGGACCATCGGCGAGACGATGTTCTGAAACGCAAGATCGAGAATCGACAAGGGAAACTCCGCCCGGATGACTGTGTTTCCTTTTACACGAAACAGGCAAAGGTGGCAGCGCCCGGCGGACGCAGCGTCAGGCTGGCCGGGCGGGCGCTCCCTTGTGGCCCTGCCGGGGGCTGCCTAGACTTTCGGCAAAGGAATACGGGAAGGAAGCCATCATGGATTACCAGCAAATCACGGTCGAAAAGCGCGGGGCGATATGCCTGATCACGCTCAACCGGCCCGACAAGCTCAACGCCTGGACGCCGCGCATGGCCGAAGAACAGGCGCATGCGATCATGGCGGCGAATGACGATGCGAATATCGGCGCCATCGTGATGACGGGGGCGGGGCTTCTGTGCCGGCGCGGACATGGACGCGACCTTCAAGACGCGGCTCGACGGCAAGGACCCCGGCAACGACACGGCGGGCGGTTCGGGCGGCATGCCGGCCGGGGTCGACTGGATCGAACTGGTGCGTTCTTCGAAGCCGATGGTCGCCGCCGTCAACGGCCCGGCGGTCGGGATCGGCGTCACGATGATCCTGCCCTTCGACACCATCGTCGCGGCGGAGGAAGCGAAATTCGGCATGGTGTTCGTCAAGGTCGGCATCGTGCCGGAACTTGCCTCGTCGCATTTCCTGGTCGCGCGCATGGGCTGGGGGCATGCCAACGAAATGATGCTGACGGCGCGGCTCTACCCGGCGGCGGAAGCGCGCGAAAAGGGCTTGTGCGAATATGTGGTGCCGCAGGTGGCGCTTCTCGACAAGGCGATCGAAATTGCCAGCCTGATGGCCGAGAACCCGTCGCGGCAATTGCGGATGACGAAGCAGCTCATCACGCAAAACGCCAGCGAGACGGACCTCAAGCTCGCCCAGAAGCGCGAGACGGACGCGCTGAAAATCTGCTGGACGACGCCGGAACATCACGAGGCGGTGGACGCCTTTCTCAACAAGCGCAAACCCGACTTCAAGAAGGCCGCGACGCGGGCCGCCGAATGACCGCCGCTTACGAGGTCGAACGCATTCCGTTTTTCCTGCACTGGCAGGAGAAGGCGGCGTTCAAGGAAACCTATGCCGGTGCGATGGACACCGTGGTCGTCGAGGGGCAGCACCTGAAGCCAAAGGGCTCGACGTCGAAAACCGTGCTGGTGTTCATGCATCCGACGGGAACGATGAACCTGTTGCCGATGCCCAATGCGCTGGCGGCGGCCGGCATTCCCTGCCTCACCTGCGGCAGCCGCTATCCGCATAACGACTCGGCGCTGATCATGGAGAAGGTGCTGCTCGATCTCGGGCATTACATTCGCTATGCCAAGGAGAAGCTCGGTTACGAGAAAGTGATCCTGGCCGGGTGGTCGGGCGGCGGCTCGCTGTCGATGTTCTATCAGTCCCAGGCCGAGAAACCCTGGATCACCGCGACGCCGGCGGGCGACGCGGTGGACGTTGCGGGCGCGAAGCTGATACCGGCCGACGCGGTGTTGCAGCTTGCCGCGCATGTCAGCCGCGCGATCACGCTGACCGAATGGCTCGACCCGTCGATCCGCAACGAGATGGATCCGGACAACCGCGACGTCGAGCTCGATCTCTACGATCCGCAAAATCCGAACCAGCCGCCCTATACGGACGCGTTCATCGCGCGCTTCCGGGCCGCGCAGATCGCACGTTCGGAGCGCATCGACAACTGGGTGAAAGACAAGCTTGCGGCGATGAAGCGGGCGGAACGCACCAACGAGGAGTTCGGCTTCGTCGTGCACGGCACCATGGCCGATCCGCGCTGGATGGATTTGTCGATCGACGCCAACGACCGCAAGGGACCGAACTGGTGTTTCATGGGCGAGCCGAAAATCGTCAACATGATGCCGGCGGGGCTGGCGCGCTATTGTTCGCTGCGCGCATGGCTCTCGCAATGGTCCTTCCGCGAAAGCCGCGCCGACGGGCCGAAATGCGCCGGCGACATTTCGGTGCCGGTGCTCGTGGTCGAGAACAGCGCCGACGATGCCTGCACACCTTCTCATGCGGCGCGGATATTCGCGGGCGTCGCGCATGACGACAAGGAGTTTCATGTGGTCAAGGGCGCGACACATTACTATATAGGGCAGCCCGACAAGATGGCCGAAGCGGTGGCGCTGGTCGCCGGATGGCTGCGCAAGAAGAAACTTCTGGATTGAGTTCAATGAATGTCGCCGTGAATGCAGCGCCCGCGCGCCGCGAGCTTCCGCGCCCGGACGGCGCGATCTCCTTTCTCGAATGGGACGACGGCACGGGCAAGCCGCCGCTGCATTTCGCCCATGCCAACGGCTTCAATGGCGGCACCTACCGGCGCCTGCTGGGGCCGCTCGCAAACGAATTCCATATCCGCGCCTGGGATGCGCGCGGGCACGGGGCGACGACGCTGCCGGCCGATCCGGCGACGCATCGCAACTGGTATGTCTATCGCGACGATCTGATTGCGATGGCGGAAGACTTCGTGCGGGCGACGGGCCGCAAGGCGATCCTTGCCGGGCACTCGATGGGCGGCGCGGCGAGCGTGATGGCGGCGGCGGAGCGGCCGGACCTTGTGCGCGGTCTGGTGCTGATCGACCCGGTGATGACGCCGCCAATGTTCCGTTACATGATGACGCTCTACCGCTGGCTCGGGCGCAAGGGCGGGCCGATGTCGCTGGCCGAAGGGGCGGAACGCCGCCGCGCGGTTTTCGAAAGCCGCGAAGTGGCGGTCGAGCGCTATTTCGGCCGCGGCGCCTTCCGAACATGGCCGCGCGAATTCCTCGAAGACTATATCGAAAGCGGCACACGCATCCGCGAAGACGGTGAGGCCGAACTTCTCTGCGCGCCCGCATGGGAGGCCGCGAATTTCCGCGCCCATGGTCACAACATGAACCGCGCGGTGGCGAAGCTTTACGTGCCGCTGGCACTGCTCTTTGCCGAGCATGGCTCGACCTGCCGCCAGCCCTTCCCGACGCTCCTGCGCGCCCGCGACCGCAAAGCCCATATCGCGATGGTGCCGGGCGCGACGCATTTCCTGCCGATGGAATTTCCGGAAATCGTCATCGCCGAAGTCCGCGCCTTCGCGGCGCGGCTGGAGCGGGAGGGGCGCTAGCTCAGCGGCCCATAGGTCTTGAGGAGCCCCGCGCCGATGCGCTCGTTCATCATTTCGGTGCTGCCGTCGGTATAGGCGGCGAGCTTGGCGCAGGCGAGATGGCGGCCGAGGCCGTGCTCCTCGCGCAGGCCCGCCGCGCCCATCGCCTGGATGCAGTCGGCGATGCGGGCGAGCGTGACGCGGCCGGCGAATTTTTTCGCATGCGCCGCCGCCATCACGGCGTCACCGCCCTCATCGATCAGCCGTCCGGCGGCCAGCGTCAACCCGCGCAGCGCTTCGAGATCGTTGGCGACGTCGCCGAGCGACCAGTTGAGGCCCTGATGGTCGAGGAGCTTCCGGCCGAACGTCTCGCGCGACGCACCGTAAGCGAGTGCGGTTTCGAGCGCCGACGCCAACATCCCGGCGCACATGGCGGCGACATAGACACGCGCACCGTTGACGCCCTTCATCGCAAGTTTGAAGGCCTCGCCGGGCGGGGCCAGCAGATCGTCGTCCGGCGCAATGTAGTTTTCGAGCGCGAAGCCGCCGGCACCGATCGCATGTCCGCCCGAAAGCGCGTAAGGCTCGGCGCGGCGGAAGCCGGGGCGGCGTGCATCGACCAGAAAGCAGGCGATGCCGCGCCAGCCGGCGGCGGGATCGGTCTGCACATAGGTGATGAAGAGATCGGCGATGGCGGCATTGGTGATCCAGCCCTTCTCGCCGTTGAGACGCCAGCCTTCGGCGGTCTTGACGGCGCTGGTGCGGATCGCCGAAAAGTCGCTGCCGGCGCCGGGCTCGCTCAGCGCCGTGGCGCCGAAGATTTCACCTTTCATCAGCCCCGGAACATGCGCCTCGCGATGGCGCGCCGTTGGTGAGAGCGCCAGCCGCGCGGCGACGTTGTGCGTGTTGACCAGCGAAAACGCGAAGCCCATGTCGGCACGGGACATTTCCTCGCAAAGCGCCAGCTTGACCATGTAGCGATGGCCGGGGCCGCCCGCGTCCTTCGGCACTTCGAGCGCGGCAAGGTCGAGCGCGGCGGCCGCACGCAGCGCCTCCACCGGCTGGCGGCGTTCGCGCTCCCAGGCCGCCGCGTTGGGCTTCACGGTATCGCGGGCGAATGCCGCCGCTCTGTCGATGAGCGCCGTTTCATCCGCTGTCAGTTCGTCGCGCAGAAATCCCGCCATGGCCCTCCCCTCTCTCCGTCCTCAAACGGCAGATGCCGGTCACTCAAATATGTCCATATCGTGCGATGCAATGCCAAACCCATTTCGCTGTCTGGTAATCGAGCAGACGGTCACGTGTGCGCCATAAGATTGCAGGCGTCACCAACCCATCCTCGGCAATCCGGGTTATTGCATCGGCGGCGGCGGCTCCCCGATACACTTCGCAATCTGCGAGACGATCCAATGAAAGACGAAAGCCGTCATGCCATTCAACGCTGCAACCGAGAGACGCGGCGGCTCGCTCAATAGCTGTCGATCGAAAGGACGGATCGAGAACAACAGCCTCAACATCTTCAGCGACGCTCAGCGGACCATGAACGTGTGCCTCAATGCAGTTGTCGAGCCAAAGGTCCAGGGCGAGCTCGTTTACCTCAGCCAGAGCAATGAGCGGAGCGACATAGCCAACGGCAAAATCGCGCGGTTCCAAGTAGCTGTCGGGATAACAAAACGAAGTTCGGGAGTGGACATTCGGCGCCAAGCGAAGGTGACATGAGCCGAAGCGACGCGCGCCTCCGACCGGGTCGTGACGATAGTTCAACGCCCCGTACTTCGGTCGAAGGGATGGAGGTCCCTCGTCATAGGCGCCCCCGAATATTCGACTCTCCCATTTCCAGCGATCACCGCCTCGATAAGCCGTGAGCCCCCCGCTGCTCGTGCCTGTCTCGAACTGCGAACGATAGATTCCATGGTGTGCCAGAAGCTCGATGACCAAATTGCCACCGACGACAATATCCGGGTGGAAGTTCAACGTGATAGGGTGAGATACGTCGTCTACGCCTTGCGGACATAGCTGACCGAGATGCTCCAATGCTCGTTGGACCGGATCGGTCATTTCCCGATGTGTCTCCCAATATCCCACGTCTAGCCGAGGATACGCGGCGAGCGGTATGTTTTCCAGACGCGAGCCAGCAAACGGTCCCAAGCGCAAGAGCGCCGGTGCGTCAGACACCAAGCCCCTCGATCACCAGCGACTCCAGATTGGCGCGCATTTCGTCCGGAATGGAAATTGCCTTGCGCGTCGTCAGGTCGAGCGCGATGGCGACCGCTTCGGCGGTGGCGATGGCCTCGCCCGTTTCGAGATCGAAGAGCCAGTGGCACCAGGTATAGATTTTCGGCCCGACATTCTTGAGGCCGCTGCGAAGCGTCAGCACATCGCCGACGCGCGGATGGCGGCGATAGACGAAGCGATATTCGAGCGCCGCGCCGCCCACCGTCGGCGTCCTCGACCGGTCGGCGCCGCTTGTTTGCGCCAGCAGATTGGGAATGCCGTCGGACACAATGCCCATGAAGTGGCGAATGGTCAGAAAGCCCTGCCCGTCGCATTGCGCGGCGTCGATCTCGCCTTGCCAGGTGCGCACCATGCCCATCCCGTCGGCCCTGGCGAGCTTCGGGGAAGGCCGCGGTTCGTAGATGTCGAGGCCGCGCGGGGCGCCATGCACCGGCAGTTCGACGACGAGCGCTTTTGCCGCCGTTTTCACTTTCGCCGGCAGCGGCTTCATCTTGCGGCTCTCCTCATCCAGTAGTTCGACCTCGGCGATGAAAGTCGCGGCGACGTCGCCCGAGACCGTGTTGACCATCTCCTCATAGACGCGCAATCCGAAATCGCGCGGCTCGAGAATGCCGGCGCGAATGAAGAAAGGCGCGCCGGGGCGCTGCTCGCGCAAAAAGCGCACATGATGGTCGCGCACGAAAAGCCGCGCGCCCTCGGCGCGGGCAAAGCGCGGCCCGATGCCGAGCCTGAGCGCCAGCGCGGCGAGCCCTTGCCCCGCCTTGTCGACATAGAACTGCACGTTCATGTGCCCCATCTGGTCGCTTTCCCAGGTCTGCACGCTCGACCGGGCGACCTCGATCATCTCGCTCATGTTTTTCTTTCTCTTGTTGCAATAGGAATGACGAAGCGGGTCAGGCGCGCCCGCGCAGCGCGTCGGGCAGCGGCACGGCCTTGCGGCTCGCCTTGTCGAAAAGGAGCCCCGCGCCCTCGGCGATGCAGGCCGGCTCGCCGGTGTCGCCGGAAAACAGCCAGTGGCGATAGCGGATGGTCTTGCCGTCGGTGGCGTCGATGCCGGTGCGCACGAACAGCGTTTCGCCGGCGCGCAATTCGCGCAGATAGGCAAGCCTTATCTCGACGGTGGCGGTGGCGAGGCCGCGCGCCGCCTGCTCGTGACGGCCGAGGCCTGCATGCGCCCACATGTGGCCTTGGGCGTCGGAGAAGCGCGCCATGAAGAAGCGCGCATTCATGTGATTGTTGGTGTCGCATTCCCAGGTGTTGACGACCGAGCGGTTGGTCTCGACCATGCCGTCGGCATCGGCGCGGGCCAACGACACGTCGCGCTCCAGCGCCTCCTTCGGCAGCGAGCGCGGCAGCGCTTCCGGCGGCAACTCGGCCGCCATCGCCGCGGCGCGGGCCCGCGTCGCTTCGGGCCATGCGGTCAGCCGCCGCGTCGCGAGATCGAGACAGCCGGTGTCGATCACATAGGTGGCGGCCAAACGATCGTCCAGCACCTCGCGCATTTCCTGATAGATGCGCATGGTCTTGTCGCGCAGTTCGACCACCCCGGAGCGCATCGCGACAAGGTCGCTGGCGCGAAGCTCGCGGTGGAAGCGGATGTGATGTTCGAGCGCGACATAACCGAGGCCGGTCTGCGCCTGATCGAGCGCGCCAAGGCCCAGCGCCACGCGCAGATTGTAGGAACTGTCCGAGCTTTTCGAAATGTAATGCTGGATGTTCATATGGCCCATCTCGTCGCATTCCTGCAGCGAGACATAGCCGCGATAGGTATCGATCATGCCGGTCATATTTCAGGGACACAGTTCTTCAATGGCGGGTGCCGCAGCATAGGGGCGGGCCTGCCTGTTGTCATGCGCCCGGGAGCGCGGAAAGCCGGTGCGACAGCAAGGTTTCCGCAGCGAAACCCAATGCTTCGAGGCGGCCCGAGCCTTCGAGCACGCGCAGGCCGATCAGGAAGGCGGCGAGGCAGAGGATTTCGCGATGCGCCGCCGCGCCGTCGAGCCCCGTCGCGGCGCGCAAGGGCCCGCCCAGCGTTTCGAGCACCGCGATGACACGGCCGGTAACGGCGCGATTGAGATCGGGATCGAGCGTGCCGGCCGACATCAACCGCCCGGCGAGGCGCACATGCGGTGCGTTGCCGGCGGTGGCTGCGAGCGCTTCGTGTGCGGCGGCGGCCAGCGCATCGGCGGGCGACTTTGCTTTCTCGGCCGCTTCGCGCATGCGCCTTGCGAGATGCCCGAGCTCTTCGGCGGTGAGCGCGATGGCGAGTTCGTCGATGCCGGCGAAATAGGAATAGACGGCGCCCGGCACATAGCCCGCCTCGGCGGCGACGGCGCGGATGGTCAGCGACTCCGGCCCGCCCGCATCGCAGACGCGGCGCGCGGCGGCGAGGATCGCCTTGCGCTTGTGGTCGCGCAGGGCGGAGCGGCGCTTGCCGGATGCGGTTGCCGCCGTCATCAGAATTTCCAGGTCGGGCGGGATACGCCGTCGGCGATGGGCGCGCCGCCGTCGCGTTCCTTCACCGCCTGCTGGAAGCCGACCGCTTCGGCGCGCTCCTTGAACCAGACGCCTTCAGGCGAATGGCGGGTGATGCCGTCGAACAGCGTCGCGAACATCTGCGTCGTCTGCAGCCCCATGTTTTCATAGGCCTGATTGACCAGCAGCTTCTGCATCATCAACTGGTTGCGCGGCACACCGGCCATGCGGGCCGCGAGCGCCTCTACCCGCGCATCGAGATCGGCGTCCGGCACCGCTTCGAGGACGAGACCCATTTCGGCGGCCTCGGCGCCCGTCACCAGATCGCCGGTGAAGAGCATGCGTTTGGCGCGTTCGGGCCCGAGACGGTAGACCCACATCGCGGTTGTGGGGCAGCCCCAGACGCGGGCCGGCGGATAGCCGATCTTCGCATCTGCCGCCATCACCACCATGTCGCAACAAAGCGCGATGTCGGAGCCGCCCGCCACCGCGAAGCCGCGCACCTTGGCAATCGTCGGCTTGTGGCAGCGCCAGAGCGACATGAAGTCCCGCGTGTTGGCGTGCATCATGTTGAAGTCGACCATCGGGTCCCAGGGCCGGGGGTCGCCCGCCGGTGTGCCCGCGCCCTGATTGCGCGCCGGGGTTTCGGCGAAGTCCTTCAGGTCGTAGCCGGCGCAGAAGGCGCGGCCGGCGCCGGTCAGTACGATCACGTGTACGTCGTCATCGTCGTTCGCCTGTTCGACGGCGCGGGCGATCTCGCGCGGCATGCCGGCGGCAATGGCATTGAGGCGGACGGGGCGGTTGAGCGTAATGGTGGCGACGCGGCCCTGCCGCTCATAGAGAATGTGCTCGAAGGGCATGGATTCCTCCCGGCATTTGCAATTTATTGAACTACTATCAAATTAATGAATATTGTTCAATTATTGAAGGCAATTCGGCGCGTGCTGGGCGGCCCATGGATCCCGGCTTTCGCCGGGATGACAATGTGGGGGCGTGCAGGACGTCTCTGGCAGGAAGGAACCGGGACTTGCCCGGCCGCCTACCCCACCACGCGTTTCAGGAAGGCGTCGGCCTGGGCGTTGGCGGCGGCGGCGAGTGCGCCGGGGAAGGCGACGAAGCCGTGGGCGCCGCCCGGATAGACGCCGAGTTCGGCTTCGTTGCCCGCCGCGATCCAGCGCGCGTACATGAACAGGCTGTCGTCCAGCAAGGCGTCGCGCGTGCCGATGGTGAAGAGCGCCGGGCAGAGGCCCTTGAGGTCGGCATAGAGGGGGGAGACATCGGGGTCGCGCCGGTCGACATGGGGCGGCATGAAGGCGTCGCCGAATTTCTGGATGTCGAGCGTGCGCAGGATCAGGCGTTCGTTGCCGAAGGCGCGCTGGCTCGGCGTCATCGACATGTCGAAGGCGCCGAAGACGAGATTGGCGCCCTTGAAGCCCGCATAGCCATGACGGTCGCGCATGCGCAGGACCGTGACGGCCGACAGGTGCCCGCCGGCGCTTTCGCCGCCGATGGTCAGCTTGTCGGTGCCGAATTCCTTCTTCGCGTTCTTCACCAGCCAGACCGCCGCCGCTTCGCAATCGTCCGGGCCCGCCGGATAGGGATGTTCCGGCGCGAGCCGGTATTCGACGCTGACGCAGGCGAGACCGACATTGTCGGCGATGCGTTCGAGCAGCGGGTCCTGCTGATCGGCAGCGCCGAGCGTCCAGCCGCCGCCGTGAATATGCAGATAGACGCCTTTCGGATTATCGGGCGCGACGACACGCAGCGCGATCTTGCCGCCCTTGTTGCTGGCCGGGCCCTCTATTTCAATCGTGCGGGCACGGGGTGATTTCGGCGCCAGCGGGAACGGGCCTTCGCCGCGGGCGCGCGCATCGCGCACTTCCTGCGCGCCGATGTCCCACCAGTCGGGCGCGCCGTCCATCGCCTTGATGATGGCGTCGTTGATGGCTTTGGTTTCGGCGGAAATGGCATCGGCGGTGAAAAGCTTCGGGTCGAACGGATTGCTGCCTGACATGATTTCTCGGGGCTCCCCTCGGTTTTCGCGTTTCTTTTGCGGGAGTAGAGCGGATTTCAGGCGGAACGTCTATCGGACGCGCCAGGCCCAGCGGTCCGCGCCCTTGTCCATGCGGGCGGTCACTTCGAGTTTCATGCGCCGGTTGTGTACCGCGAGCGCGCCTTCCCAAAGCGCGTTCCAGGCATCGAAGCAGGCGGGCGTGACGCCTTCCCTGCCTTCCATCATGCGCCATGTCGAGATCGACACTTCGGCGCCTTTCACATCGGGCTTGTCGCCGCCGGCATCGAGCATGGCGCCGAGATAGCGCGCGAAGCCGTCGGCATCGTTTCGCTCGACGCCGATCAGGGCCGCGGTCGCGTCGTAGCATTGCATGCCGATCAGGCGACCGGCCTCCCAACCGAGCTTGCGCGCCTCGTCCTCGCCGAAGAGCGAAACGGCGGCGGGCAGGATCGAGCGGATATATTGCACGGCGTAGTTGCGCTTCGCCTTGATCATGCGTTCTTCCGACCATTCGACATGGGGAAGTTTGGCGGGGTCGACATCCGGGCCGTTTTCGTCGAAGCGGAAGCGGAGGCGCTCATCCGCCGCCAGCGGGCGCTCTTCCTCGATGAAATAACCTTCGAGGCAGGGATCGATGCGGGTGGTGATGTTGGTGCAGACGAAGCCGAGATTGGGATTGCCGAGCGTCACGCCGACCTGCGAATGGAAGGCGCGCATGAAGGCGATGCTCACATCGTTGGGCACCGCGCAGATCGCCGCGCCGTCCCAGATCCAGCGCGGCGGCAGGTAACGCACCCAGGCCTTGCGATCGCTTTCGGGAATGAACTCGCACTTCACGCCGCCGACATGGTTGGCGAGATAAATATATTGCGCGCAGGCGATGGCGGGCGGCAGCTTGTCGAGGCCGAGATTCTTGTAGCCAGCCAGAAATTTCTCGCGGTGCTGCGCCTGGAAGGTGCGGAAGTTGAGCTCGGTCCCCGCCGCCTCGCCCTTGAAGACGACGGCGCGCAGGATCAGCCCCGTCAGGTAACGCTGATGCAGCTCGGCGCTGGCCAGCCAGCCGTTGAGTTCGGTTCTCGTCGCCGCCGCCATTTCCTCTCCCCCCGATGTTTTGGGGGGAGGATAGCGCAATCAGACGGCGGCGCTATAGGGCGGCGCGGGATCGTATTCCATCAGGCGCTGCGTCAGGCGCGCATGGGCTTCACCGTGCATCTGGCCGGTGAGCCAGAGCGCCATGTCGATGCCGGCCGAGACGCCGGCCGCCGTCACGACGTTGCCGTCGCGGACATAGCGGATGTTTTCAAGCACTTCCGATGCTTCGCCGCGCTTGCGGAGCTGCTCGATGAAAGCCCAATGGGTGGTGACGCGCTTGCCCTTCGCCGGACCGGCCGCGCAAAGGATCAACGCGCCGGTGCAGACGCTTGTCACCCATTCGGCGGCGGCTTGGGCGCCGATCCATGCCAGCAGCTTTTCGTTCTCCACTTCGCGGCGCGTGCCCTGCCCGCCCGGCACCAGCAGCAGATCGAGCTTCGGCGCATCGGCGATCGACACATGCGCCTCGACGCGCATGCCCTTGGCGCCGGTGACGGGGGCGCCCGTTTCCGAAATCAGCAGCACGGTGTCGGGACGCTCGCGGCCTTCGAAACCATGCGCTTCGTTCGACATGGTGAAAACTTCATAGGGGCCGACGAAATCGAGTTCCTCGACGTCGTCGAAAATCAGGATGCCGATGGTGCGGTTCCTTGCGGGTGCGGCGGTCATGCATGCGCGTCCTGTGCTGAGGGTGAAAGATGCCGGGGCCCGGATGTTTCCGGGGAGGGGAGAAGATCGCGCCGGGCGGTGCGGAATCTTTCGCGGTAGCGGCCGGGCGTGACGCCGAGGTGGCGGATGAAGGCGCGGCGCATGCGTTCGGCGGCGCCAAAACCGGCATCGGCCGAGACGGCATCGAGCGGCATGTCGCTGTCGGCGAGGCGGCGGCAGGCTTCGTCGAGGCGGGCGCGCTCGACGAATTGCGCCGGGGTGATGCCGGTTTCCTCGGCGAAGCGGCGGGCGAAACTGCGCTCGCTCATGGCGGCGCGCGACGCCAGCGCCGGCACCGAAAGATCGGCGCAGGGATTTTCGATGACGAAAGCGCAGACGCGGGCCAGGCGCGTGTCGGCGATGCGCTGGGCGGCGAGTTGCGCCGAAAACTGCGACTGGCCGCCGGGTCGCATCAGATACATCACATGATGGCGCGCAAGCGTGAGCGCCATGTCGCGGCCGAGATCTTCCTCGACCAGCGCCAGCGCGAGGTCCATGCCGGCGGTGACGCCCGCCGATGTCCAGAACTTGCCGTCGCGCACATAGATCGCATCTTCTTCCACCGTGACGGCGGGGAAACGCTTGCGCATGGTCGGCGCATAGGCCCAATGGGTCGTGGCGCGGCGGCCATCCAGCAGCCCGGCGGCGGCGAGGATGACGGCGCCGGTGCAGATCGAGACGACGCGGGCGGCGGGCGCGGCGGCCTTGCGGACGAAAGCCAGCAGGCGTTCGTCCTCCATCGCGTCGCGCGAGCCGAGGCCGCCCGTCACCATCAACACATCGAGCGCCGCCAGATCGGCTGCCGTCACATCGGCCACAGTCCGGTCGGCGCGCAGGACAAGACCGCTTGTCGTCATGACCGGGCCGGGATCGGCGGAGACGAGTTCGATCGCATAGGCCGGGCGGCCATCGGGCAGCAGCGCCGTGCTCAATATCTGCAAGGGACCGGCGATGTCGAGAATCTGGGCGTCGGCATAGGCGAGCATCATCACCCGGCGGGGGGCCGGGGCGGAGAAGCGGGACTTTGGCTTGGGCGCGGCGGTCATGGGGCCAGACTAGGCCCGGGGGCGGCTGGCGGAAATGACAAACGACACGCAATTTCTGCCAAAGCGGCCAAAAGAAAGCCCCGTCCCTTTCGGGGCGGGGCTTGCGTTTTCGTCAGGCGGCGGATCAGGCGGCCGCCTTCTCCTTGTTGGGGGCGAAGCGGCCATAGAAGGTTTCGCCCTTCGAGGCCATGTCGCGCAGCAGCTTCGATGGCGTGAAGCGGGGCCCGTATTTCTGGGCGAGCTTGTCGCAGGCTTCGACAAACTCTTTCGTTCCCACCATGTCGATCAGCGACAGCGGGCCGCCGGCCCAGGGCGCAAAGCCCCAGCCGAGGATCGCGCCGACATCGGCGTCGCGCACATCCGTCACCACGCCTTCCTCGAAGCAGCGGGCCGCCTCCAGCGCCTGAATGTAGAGGAAGCGGTTTTTCAGCTCCTGCACATCGAGGTCGTCGGGGTTTTGGGCTTTGCCGACGAGATCGGCGAGGCCCGGCCAGAGCTTCTTCTTGCCGTCGGCGGGGTAGTCGTAGAAGCCCTTGCCGGCCTTCTTGCCGACGCGGCCGAGGTCCACCACCATCTTCTTGACGAGGTCGTCCGCCGGCGAGCCGACATATTTGTCGCCGAGGTCCTTCTTCGTCTGCTCGCGCACCTTGTAGGCGAGGTCGAGCGAGACTTCGTCATTCAAGGCGAGCGGCGCCATCGGCATGCCGGTCATGCGGCCGACATTCTCGATCATCGCCGGCGGCACCCCTTCGCCCAGCATGGCGAGACCTTCGCCGACATAGGTGCCGAAGCAGCGCGAAGTGTAGAAACCTCTGGAGTCGTTGACGACGATCGGCGTCTTCCTGATCTGCTTCACGTAATCCATCGCCTTGGCGAGCGTCTCGTCGCTCGTCTTCTTGCCCATGATGATTTCGACAAGCTGCATCTTGTCGACGGGCGAGAAGAAATGGATGCCGATGAAGTTGTCCGGCTTGGCCGAAGCTTCGGCAAGGCCGGTGATCGGCAATGTCGAGGTGTTGGAACCGTAGATGCCGCCTTCGGCCAGCATCGGTTCGGCCTTCTTCGTCACTTCGGCCTTGATGTCGCGGCTTTCGAAGACCGCTTCGATGACGAGGTCGGCGCCTTTGAGGTCGTCGTAATTCGTCGTCGGCTTGATGAGGCCGAGCAGCTTGTCGGCCTTTTCCTGCGTGGTCTTGCCGCGTTCCAGCGCCTTCGCCAGCAGCTTCTCCGAGTAAGCCTTGCCCTTTTCGGCATTGGCCTGATCGGTGTCGAGGAGCACCACCTCCATGCCGGCCTGCGCCGACACGTAAGCGATGCCGGCGCCCATCATGCCGGCGCCGAGAATGCCGAGCTTCTTGACCTGGAAGGCGGGAACGCCCGACGGACGGCGCGCGCCTTTCGCCAGTTCCTGCATCGACAGGAAGAGCGAACGGATCATCGCCTTCGAACGCGGGTCCATCAGCAGCTTGGTGAAGTAGCGCGTCTCGATGCGCAGGCCCGCCTCGATCGGTACCTGCAGACCTTCATAGACGCAGGACATGATGTATCTCTGCGCCGGGAAATTGCCATGCGTCTGCTTGTGCAGCGTCGCATTGCCGATGGTGAAGACCTGGCCGCCGCCCTTCGAATGCGGATCGCCGCCCGGCACCTTGTAGCCTTCGCGGTCCCAGGGCTGGATGGCGATGGCGTAGACTTCGGGGCCTTTCTTGCCGAGTTTCACTTTCGGCTGGGCGAGACCTTCCTTCAGCCATGCCTTGGCGGCCGGGATCAGTTCGGCGGCGGGCACGACCTTGTGAACGATGCCTGCCTTCAAGGCTTTTTGCGGATCGAGCGAGGTGCCTTGCAGGATCAGCGGCAGCGCGGCCTGCGCGCCGATGAGACGCGGCAGGCGCTGCGTGCCGCCGCCGCCGGGCAGAAGGCCGACCTTGGCTTCGGGGAGGCCGATCTGCGTTTTCGGATTGTCCGACGCGACGCGGTAGTGGCAGGCGAGCGTCACTTCGAGGCCGCCGCCCAGCGCCGTGCCGTTGATCGCCGCGGCGACCGGCTTGCCGCAGGTTTCGAGCGAACGCAGCAGCATGTTGAATTTGAGGTTGCCCTCATACATCGCCTTGACGCGCTCTTCCTGCGAGCCCTCGCCGGAGCCGCCTGCCTGGCCGCCCATCATCGAGAGGTCGGCGCCAGCGCAGAAGGCATCCTTGCCGGAGGTCAGCACCGCGCCCTTGATGGCATCGTCGGACATGATCTTTTCGATGATCGATGCCATGTCGGCCATCGAGCTTTGCGAGAGCACGTTCATCGAACGGCCGGGCATGTCCCAGGTGACGAGGGCGATGCCGTCGGCGTCGAGGTCGAATTTGAAGTTTTCGTAAGTGGTCATTGTCGCCTCACACGCGTTCGATGATGGTGGCGGTGCCCATGCCCGCGCCGACGCAGAGCGTGATGAGGGCGGTGTTGAGATCGCGGCGTTCGAGCTCGTCGAGCACGGTGCCGAGGATCATGCCGCCGGTGGCGCCCAGCGGATGGCCCATCGCGATGGCGCCGCCATTGACGTTCATCTTCTCGTGCGGGATGTCGAGCGACTGCATCATGCGCAGCACGACGGAGGCGAAGGCTTCGTTCAACTCGTAGAGGTCGATGTCTTCCGGCTTCATGCCGGCCTTGGCCAGCACCTTGCGCGACACATCGGCGGGCCCTGTCAACATGATGCAGGGCTCCGAACCGATCGAGGCCATGGCGCGGATGCGGGCGCGG
>PHEO01000014.1 GCA_002841195.1 Alphaproteobacteria bacterium HGW-Alphaproteobacteria-11 | reverse complement strand
CGTATGCGCGAAGGTGAGCACCGTGCCGGTCAGGATGCCGGGCCATGCGAGCGGCAGCTCGATCCGCCACAACGTCCGCCAGCGCGATAGCCCACAGCTTGCCGCCGCCTCGCGCAGTTCCGGCCCCACCGCCTCGAAGGCGCGCTGGATCGGCTGCACGGCGAAGGGAATGTTGACGATCAGCGACGCAAGCAGCAGCCCCTCGAAGGTGAAGACCAGCGTCTGCCCGAACAGCCGCTCGAACATCTGCCCGAACCAGGCCCCCGACCCGAAAGCGATCATCAGATAAAAGCCGACAACGGTTGGCGGCAGGACCAGCGGCAGCGCCAGCCCCGCCTCGACAAACGCGCGCCCGCGCATCCGCGTCGCCGCCAGCCAGCGTCCGGTGAGAATGGCGGCGGGGATCAGCAGCAGAACCGTCAGCCCGCCGAGCCTTATCGTCAGCCAGAACGCTTCCCAGTCCATCAGCCACTCACATCGTTTCGCCGGGCAGGACGAAGCCATAACGCCGCATGATCGCGCGGGCCTCGTCCTCTTGCATGTAGCCATGGAAAAGCCGCGCGGTCTCGCCCGCGTCTTTCAGTAGCGTCATGCGCTGGCGCAGCGGCTTGTGCATGGTTTCCGGGATCGGTGCATGGGCGCCGCGCGCCGCAATCTCCGGCGCCAGCGCCAATGACCACGCAACAATGCCGCCTTGCGCATTGCCCGACAGCGCGAATTGCGCCGCCTGCGACACGTTCTCGCCATAGACGAGCTTGTCCTTGATTGCGTCCCACAAGTCTGCATGCCGCAGCGCTTCCTCGGCGCGCTGGCCGTAAGGCGCATGTTCGGGGTTGGCAATGGCGAATTTTTTCAATCGTCCGTCTTCCAGCGCGGCGGCAAGATCGCCAAGCGTCCCGTCGGCCGCGAGCGGCGAACCATGCGGCGCGATCAGCACGATGCGGCCGACCGCATAGAGCACACCATCATCCTCCGTCAGCCCGGCATCGGCGAGCCGCTGCACGAATTCCTCATCCGCCGACAGGAACATCTCGAAGGGCGCGCCCTGGCCGATCTGGCGAAAGAAGTTGCCGGACGACCCGAATGCGAGCCTGACCTCCCGGCCGGTCTTCGCCTTGAACGATGCCGCCACCTCCGTCAGCGCGAATTGCAGGTCGGAAGCGGCCGCAATCGCCGGCACATCGCCGGCCCGTGCGACCGTCGGTGCCAGCATCGCAAGCGACAACGCGAGAAATCGCAGCACTACGCCGAATTTCATGGATCGGGTCTCCCTCGTGGCATCGTCCCGCGTTTATCGCCCGGCCGCGCCTGCGGGGCAATCTGCCATTAATTCCGTCTGGCGGAACTTCACAATTGCGTGCTGGCCCTTGGCGCGCCGCCGCGCCTAGGCTCATGGCAAGCGTTCGGAGAAACCGACCCCCGGAGGAAGCCATGAGCCAGCCCGCCCTGAAGCCGCAAGCCGCGCCCTTCACCGTCATGCCGCTGACGCCGGCCATCGGCGCCGAACTTCTCGACATCGATCTCGCAAAACCGCTCGACGACGCGACGCTGGCCGCCATCCGCGCCGCGCTGCTCGAATGGAAGGTCGTCTTCTTCCGCGATCAGGACATCACCACCGAACAGCATCTGGCCTTCGCCCGCCGCTTCGGCGATCTCGAAGTGCATCCCTTCGCGCCGCACAAGCCGGACTACCCGGAAGTCCTCGCCATCACACACGACAAGGACAGCAAGGGCCGAGAAAATGTCTGGCACAGCGACGTGACCTGGCGCGAATGCCCCTCGCTCGGTTCGGTGCTGCGCGCGGTCGAGGTGCCGGAAGTCGGCGGCGACACGCTCTTCTCCGACATGTACGCGGCCTACGACAATCTCCCCGACTGGGTGAAGGAAAAGATCGACGGCGCGGTCGCGGTCCACGACTTCGCGCATTTCCGCAACATGATGCGCAATCGCGGCAAGAGCGAAGCCGAGATCGAGGAACTGAACCGCAAATATCCGATGGTCGAACATCCCGTCGTCCGCACCCATCCCGAGACGGGCCGCAAGGGCGTCTATGTCAATGCCGCCTTCACCCAGCACATTGTCGGCATGGACAAGGCGGAGTCGGACGCGATGCTGGCCTTCCTCTACGCCCAGGCCGCGATCCCCGAATATCAATGCCGCTTCCGCTGGCGGAAAAATTCCATCGCCTTCTGGGACAATCGCGCCTGCCAGCACTATGCGGTCTCGGATTACTGGCCGGCGGTCAGGCGCATGGAGCGCGTCACCATCATCGGCGACCGGCCGCGCTGACCGCCGCCGCCAAACAACAGAGAGAAAAAATGAACACACTTGTCTACTGGGGTTCTGCCCTGGCGGCGGCCATTGTCGTCGCCGTATTCTCCGCATGGTGGTTCGTCACCGATTACGACGGAAACTATCGGGCCGGTCCATGGACCACGTCCATTGTTTTCGGCAGCGTCGACGCCGACATGTACACCCGCGCCCGCGTCGCGCTGTTCGGTCTTCTCGCGCTCGACAAGCGCGAAACCATGTACTACCGGGCGGGCGTCGACAGCGATGGTGATGGGCTCACCGGCAACTGCACCTACCGCCTCGAAGGCGCGGACCTCGCCGCCCATTGGTGGAGCATTACGGCCTATGACGCTGACAGCTTCCTGATTGCCAACGAGCGCGACGTCTTCTCTTTTTCACAGACGACGACGGCGCGCGAACCGGACGGCGGCTTCGTCATTCGCATCTCCGCCGATCCGCAGGAGAAGAACTGGCTGCCGGTAAAGGCTGACGAAAGCTTCGACCTCCTGGCCCGCTTCTACAATCCCGAAGCGTCCGTCCCCGCCGATCCCGCCGCCACCGTTCTGCCCGCCATCGTGAAGGAAACCTGCCGATGAACCGCAAACTCCAATGGGTCGCCGCCGTCGCGGTCGCCGCCGTCATCCTTCATCTCGCGGCCGTCTGGGCCGTCCCGCGTGTAGCGATGTCCGCTGCCATGGACAAGTTGGGCGGCGATGGCGCGCTCAATGTGTTCACGCATTGGAGCGCGCCGACCGACCAATCGCGCGCCGTCGTCCGGCCGAGCCCCGACCTTGCCTATTCGATCTGCATTCTCGATCTGTCGGCGGGGCCCGTCCGCATCGAGGTGCCGGCCAGCGCGCCCTACACCTCGCTGGCGCTCTATTCCTCGATCACCGACAATTATTTCGTCCGCAACAACCGCGAGGACGGCGGGCTGCAGGATGGCGAAGTGATCGGCATTGTCGTCACCGGTCCCGGCGGCGATGCGCCCGCGAACCTGCCTGCGGGTTTCACCACCGTCACCGCGCCAACCGAAAAAGGCCTCGCGCTCGTCCGCCGCGTCATCGAGAATGATGAAGCCATGCCGCGGCTCGACGCATTGCGCGCGGTTTCCGTCTGCACGCCGCTACAAGGCTGAGCGACCGGCGGTCGAATGCCGGGCGCCGGCCGGGCCGCGCTCTTGAGGGGGAGCGCGGCCCGCGCCGTTTCCGGATCAGGCGAGAAAGCGGTCGAGCACATTTTTGGTGATCTTCTCGACGAACGGGTTGCGCGCCTTGAGCCCGTAGGCCCATTCGGTCGTGCCGGAATTGAAGACCTCGCCCTTGCCGCGCCTGAACGTCGCCAGCACCGCATGCCCGCGCATCATACGCGCCCGGTTCCCTGGCGCGTCGTGCCCGGCAAAGGCGCGCGTCAGCGGCCCCCAGGCTTCGGGCGGCACGGCGCCCGCAAATTCCGACACCGGTTCGCCCAGCGTCACCGGCGCGGTGGCGATGATTTCGAGATTGGCCGGCACGCCGAGCCGCGGCACCGGCTTCGGCAAACCGTCCTCGCCGAAGGTCAGCGCGCAGCCGTCATTCTCGTAACCGATCAGCCGGCAATCGTCGCCGAAGACGTCGCCCCAGAAGAGATCGGCGCCTTGAAGCGCCCAGTGGTTCTCGTCCGCGACCGTATAGCCGCCGATGCCGCGCGCCACGCAAAGCCCGAAGCGGTGATAGCCGCCGAAGAGAAACGACAGCCCCGTCAGTTGTGCTTCCGGCTTGCCGATCCACGGGCTCGACCAGAGGCCCGATGTCAGGTGGCGCTTCCCGGGGATCGCGGCCAGCGGATCTTCATCCTCGGCGCGGGCCTTGTGCGCTACATAGGTTTTGCCGCCATCTTTCCAGCGGCATTGCCAGTAGCATGTATTGCCCGAAAGGATGATCGCGCGTCCGCCTTCGTCGACGAACCGCTCCACCTCGGCGCGCTGTCCCCAGCTCCAGTATTCGCTGTGACCGACAAAGAGCGTCGCCTTGTAGCCGTCAAGCGCGCCCGGTTCCGCTTCGAGGTCGTAGTCGGTCAGATAGTCGAGCGCGACGCCGTTCTCCTCCGCCCAGCCAACGAACGCATGTTCCCATTTGTCGGTGAAGCCGGCCGGGCAGTCCCAGCCTTCGCCGCCGGCCTTGACCTCATTGGCGACCTCGCCGACATCGGGCTTCTCCTTAAAGCCACGGCGCTGCGGATTGACCAGTCGGTGTGCCGGTGAGGCGGGCTGCATGATCCCGCGCGAAAACGGCCGCGCCGTCGAAAGCCGCGCGGCGACGACATGCTTTGCCTTGTCCTCGGGGATCGGTGCCGGCGCCGGTCCGCCGATCCAGACATAGGTGTTGGCGCCGCCCCATGAATTGTAGGCGTGATAGGTATTGGTCGCGAGCACGATGACGGCCCGGGCGCGCGGCGCCGCCGCCTTTACGCACAGCATGTGATGGCCGATTGCGCCGTCGGCGCCGGTGAACCGCACATCGTAATAGCCGGGCGTCCAGTCCGCGGGCACCGTCAGCCGGAACGCTTCCGGCCAGCCGCAGCCTTCGACATGCGCGTTTTCGGGCGCCTCATGCCGCCCGACGGCAACGCCGTCCTTCTGCCAGACAACCTGCCGCGCCGCGCCGAGCCGCGCGATCTCGATGTCGCACGTCGCTCCCGTTGCCGACATGAAGAAGGTCACGCGCTCGCCCGGCCGGGCGCTCAGCCGGTCGGAATAGCCCCAGATCCAGTTGTTCACGGTTGCCGCCCTTCGCGAAGAATATGAATATTCCTCACATTAAAAGGGAATGCCCCTCAGGCGCAAGCCCGGCGTCACGCCTTGCCGGTCACCGCCAGCGCGAAGGCATAGACCCGCGCCACTTCCTTCAGCCGCTCGAAACGCCCCGACTTGCCGCCATGGCCGGCATCCATGTTGATATGCAGCAGCGTCACATTGTCGTCGGTCTTGAGTTCGCGCAGCTTCGCCACCCACTTCGCCGGCTCCCAATAGGTGACGCGCGGATCGGTCAGCCCGCCAAGCGCGAAGAGATGCGGATAGGCTTGCGCGCGAACATTGTCGTAAGGCGAATACGACGCCATGTACTCGTAAGCCTCGCGGGCTTCGATCGGATTGCCCCATTCGTTCCATTCTGGCGGCGTCAGCGGCAGCGACGCATCGAGGATCGTCGCCAGCACATCGACAAACGGCACCTCGGCGAGAATGCCCTTGAAGAGATCGGGCGCCATGTTGGCGACCGCCCCCATCAGCATGCCCCCCGCGCTGCCGCCATGCGCGACGATGTTGCCGCGCGCGGTGAAACCCTGCGCCGCCAGATGTTCGCCCGCCACGATGAAATCGCTGAACGTGTTGCGCTTCTTCATCAGCTTGCCGTCGCTGTACCAGCGATAGCCCTTCTCCTTGCCGCCGCGAATATGCGCGATCGCATAGACAAAGCCGCGATCGGCGAGCGAAAGGCAGGTGGTCGAGAAGGAAGCGGGAATGCTGATGCCGTAGGCGCCATAGCCGTAAAGCAGGCAGGGCGCGCTGCCGTCGAGCTTGAGCCCCTTTCGATGCAGGATCGACACCGGCACCTGCGCCCCGTCCGCCGCCGTCGCGAAAATCCGCCGCGTGACGTAGTCCGCCGGATTGTGCCCCGACGGCACTTCCTGCCGCTTGCGCAAACTCCGCGCCCGCGTCTCGACATCGTAGTCGTAAACTTCGGCCGGCGTCGTCATCGAGCTGTAGGAAAACCGCAAACGCGCCGTTTCGTATTCGTAGCCCGCCCCCATGTTGAGATCATAGGCTTCCTCGTCGAAACCGATCTCGTGTTCGTCGCCATCGGCAAGCCGCCGGATCGCGATGCGCGGCAGCCCGTCGCGCCGCTCAAGCCGCACATGATGGTCGCGGTAGCAGACATGATCGAGCACCAGCGTGCCCGGCCGGTGCGGAATGACATCGCGCCAGTTCGCGCGCCCTGGTGCCGCCTCCGGCGCCTCGACGATCTTGAAATCCTCTGCGTCCAGATTGGTGAGGATCAGAAAGCGCCCGCGCGGGGCGTCGTGTTCGAGATCGTATTCGACACCGTCCTCGCGCGCCGCGACAAGCATCGGCGGCGTCTCCGGCGCATCGGCCGGGATCAGGTAAAGCTCGCTGGTCTGGTGGTCATGGCTCGAAATGACCAGCCACTTGCCGCTCTGCACCTTGCCGACACCGACAAAAAATCCCTCGTCCTTCTCCTGATAGACAAGCTTGTCGTCGCGCGTCGGCGTACCCACCACATGCCGGAAGACTTTCAGCGGCCGGTGCTCGTCATCGACCTGCGTGTAGAGAAAGCTTGTGCCGCTTGCGTCCCATGCAATGCCCGGCGACGTGTCGGGCACTTCGTCATCGAGGTCGCGTCCGCTTTCGATGTCGCGCAGCCGCACCGTGAAATATTCCGAGCCCTTGCGGTCCGCCGACCAGGCGGCCAGCCGCTGCGCCGGGTCGTGGTCGACATCGCCGATCCTGAAATAATCCGTGCCCTCGGCCTCCTTGTTGGCGTCGAGTACGATCCGCTCCGCGCCTTCCGCGTCGCGCGGCCGCCGGCAGAAGATCGGATGCTGCGCGCCCTCTTCGAAGCGCGTGTAATAGGCGAAAGCGCCGTCGGGCGAGGGCACCGAGCTGTCGTCTTCCTTGATGCGCCCCTTCATCTCGGCAAACAGCACCTCGCGCAATTCCATCAGCGGCGCCAGCGCCGCTTCCGTATAGGCATTTTCGGCTTCGAGATAGGCGCGGATGTCCTTGTCGAGCGCGCCCGGGTCGCGCATCACCTCGCGCCAGTTGGCGTCGCGCAGCCAGGCGTAATCGTCGATGCGCGTGATGTCGTGATGCGTGTCGCTTTGCGGCCGTTTCGCGGCGCGCGGCGCCACGGCGGGGGGCGTCAGTTTCATTTGGATATTGTCAGTCGGGCTTGAAGTCGAGCGCCGTGCCATTGGTGCAATAGCGCAGGCCCGTCGGCCGCGGCCCGTCGGGAAACACATGGCCGATATGTGCGTCGCATTTGGCGCAGACAATCTCGATCCGCCGCGTGCCGTGGCTCAAATCTTCGCGTTCGGCGATGGCGCCGGGCGCCACCGCGTCGAAGAAGCTCGGCCAGCCCGAACCGCTCTCATATTTGGTTTCGGAACGGAACAGCGGCGTCCCGCAGCAGATGCAGATGAACGTCCCGTCGCGATGTTCGTCGAGCCAGGGCCCCGTAAAGGCCCGCTCCGTCGCCGCGCAACGCGTGATCGCATATTGCTCGGGCGTCAGCTTTTGCTGCCATTCGTCGTCGGGCTTCTTCGCGCTGTCGCCGGTCATCCGTTCAACTCCTGGAAATCGGTTGGCGCCCCGCCTGCGGGAAGCGGGGCGCGCAAATCCGCTTATTCGAAAATCAGGCTCAGTGTTTCCGCCACCATCGCCGGGCGTTCCTGGCCCTCGATTTCCATGGTCACTTCATTGGTGATTTGCGTCCCGCCGGCCTTCGGCGTCGCATCCTTCAGTTTCACGCGGCAACGCACGCGGCTCCCCACAGGCACCATGTTGGTGAAACGCACCTGGTTGGAACCGTAATTGATGCCGCGCGTCGCGCTCTTCACGGTGCTGATCTTGCCCATCAGGTAAGGCAGCAGCGACAGCGTCAGATAGCCATGCGCGATGGTGCCCATGCCGAGGTCTTTCTTGGTCCGCTCGGGATCGATATGGATCCATTGGTGGTCGCCCGTCGCGTCGGCGAACGTGTTGACGCGGTCCTGGTCGATCTGGACCCACTCGCTGACGCCGATCTCGTTGCCTTTTTCTGCCACATAATCGGCAACCGTATTGAAGACGCGCATGGAAGCTCTCCCGTTGGGTGGTTGTTGTCTCTGGCGGCCCCTGGGGAGCCTCTGGGCCCGTAAACTAGCGGCCTTGGCTCACCGCGCCAAGCATACTCAGCGCGAAAGCCTGATCCGCACCCGCCGGTCTTCCTCGGAATCCCAGGTCAGCGTTTCCTGCAGCCAGCCCCAGGCCTCGCCCTCGGCGACGATCGGCATTTTCGAGCGCGGCCAACCCGCCGCTTCCAGTCCGGCGGCGACGTTCTGCGCCCGCTTTCGCGAAAGCTCGGCATTCGCCCTCGGGTCGCCGACCTTGCTGGACTTGCCGAACAGGCAAATCTGCCCGGCCTTCTGTCCCTTGGCGAGCTTGACGATGCGCTCGAAATCCTTCTGGTATTTGGGGTCGACGCGGCTCGAATTGGTTTCGAAATAGACATAATAGTTCCGGTCGAACACCTTGCTCGACTTGCCGAGATTGCGGCATTCGCGCCCTTGCGTATGCATCTCGGAGGTCTGCGCCACCGCGGACCCGGCAACCAATGCCGTCCCGCCGGCCATTCCGGCAGCCAGCATCGCCGCCGCGACAAATCCCTTGAGCACCATGTGCATCGAAAACCTCCGTCCGAATGAATCGGCCAAATCTAGCACATAATGTGAGAGTGAGCGGACTGGGGCGATGGGCCAATACCCGCAGCAGGTCAAAAACATTGGGTGTCACCCCGGCGCAAGCCGGGGTCCATGGGCCGCTCGGCACCCGGAGACCCGAAACGCAAAACGGCCCGGACATTCGCCGGGCCGCCTCGCATCTTCTCGAAATCCGCTCAAACGATCTTGCTGTCGCGGTTGCCCCAGTAGCGGTCGCGGATCAGGCGCTTGTAGAGCTTGCCGGTCGGATGCCGCGGCAGTTCTTCCTCGAAGTCGATGGAGCGCGGGCATTTGATCGCCGAAAGCTGCTGCTTGCAGAATTCCATCAGCTCCGCTTCGAGCGCCGGTCCCGCATCGGCCCAATTGGCGGGCTGCACGATGGCCTTCACCTCCTCGCCGAAATCCTCGTTCGGCACGCCGATCACCGCCACGTCGGCGACTTTCGGATGCATGACGAGGATGTTTTCGGCCTCCTGCGGATAGATGTTGACGCCGCCGGAAATGATCATGAAGGCCTTGCGGTCGGTGAGATAGAGAAAGCCGTCCGCATCCACCTTGCCGATGTCGCCCAGCGTCGACCAGTGCTTGTGGGCCGGATGGCGGCTCTCCTGCGTCTTCTTCGGATCGTTGTAATACTGGAACATCGGCGCGTTCGGATCGTCCGCTTCGAAATAGATCGTGCCGGCTTCGCCGAGCGGCAACTCGTTGCCTTCCTCGTCGCAGACATGAACCTTGCCCATCAAGGGCTTGCCAACCGAGCCCTTGTGCGCCAGCCACTCTTCGGAACTGAGCGCGGTGAAACCGTTGCCTTCCGAACCGGCATAATATTCGTAGATCACCGGTCCCCACCATTCGATCATCTGTTCCTTGACCGGCACGGGGCAGGGCGCGGCGGCATGGATCGCGACCTTCATCGACGACACATCGTATTTCCTGCGCACCGCTTCGGGCATTTTCAGCATGCGCACGAACATCGTCGGCACCCATTGGCTGTGGGTCGCCTTGTATGTCTCGATCAGCTTCAGGCTTTCTTCCGCGTCGAAATGCTCCATCACGACAACAGTGCCGCCAAGCCGCTGCACCGTCATCGACCAGCGCAGCGGCGCGGCGTGATAAAGCGGCGCCGGCGACAGGTAGACCGTCTTGTCGTCGATGCCGTAAAGCAGGGCGGCAAGCCCGACCAGCGCATTGGGCTCGTCGATGGCGGCGCCGGTCAGCGGCAGCTTGACGCCCTTCGGACGTCCCGTCGTGCCCGACGAATAAAGCATGTCGGTGCCGGCCGTCTGGTCGGCGATCGGCGTCGTCGGAAACTTGTCCCGCGCCGCCTCGTAGGCCTCGTAGCCGGACAGTGCGCCGCCCACGGCATATTTGCGCGCCACGCCCGGCAGGTGGTTGTCGCGCACAAGTTCCTCGGCGGTGGCGGCGACGCCCGTTGAGGTGAAAAACACCTTGGCCCCGCAATCGGCGGCGATATAGGCCACTTCGCCGGCCGTCAGGCGCGACGAGATGCAGGTGTAGTAGAGCCCGGCGCGCTGCGCGCCCCAGCAGATTTCGTAATAGCGCGCATTGTTCTCCATGAAGATGGCGATGGCGTCGCCGGTCTTCAGGCCGGCGTCGCGCAGGAGATGCGCCACCTGGTTCGAGCGCGCGTCGAGTTCTTTGAAGGTCACCGTCTCGCCGGTCGCGCCCATGATATAGGCGGGCTTGTCGGGCGTGGCGGCAGCATGAACGTGAGGATGCATCGTCGGTCGTCTCCCGGGGGTCGCTGCAAGGGCGGCGTCGCTTTTATGCGCGCCTGTTGTTATATCTGATGTCAGAAACCAGTGGTTCCGCTGGCGCAAAGACACAGCAATATGACACGCGCGTCAACTTGCATGGGCAAGGGCAGGGTTGACGCAGCGGCAGCGCCCGCCACACCGGAAATTCGGCATAAAGCCACAACAGGGAGCAAGCGACATGGCCTATGAGACGATCAAATACGAAGTGGCGGACAACATCCTGACCCTCACGCTGAACCGCCCGGACAAGCTCAACGCCTTCACCGGCCAGATGATGTTCGAGATGATCGACGCTTTCGACAAGTCCGATGCCGACGACAATATCCGCGCCGTCATCGTCACCGGCGAGGGCCGCGCCTTCTGCGCCGGCGCCGATCTGTCGGCGGGCGCCAAGACCTTCGACTATGCCGAGCGCGAGGACCGTCCGGAAAAGGCCAACACGCCCGTCATGGCCAATGGCGAAATCGACTGGTCGCATGAAAGCGTGCGCGATGGCGGCGGCCGCTTGACGCTCCGCATCTTCGAAAGCCTGAAGCCGGTCATCGGCGCCATCAACGGCCCGGCCGTCGGCGTCGGCGTCACCATGCAATTGCCGATGGACATCCGCCTCGCTTCCGACAATGCGAAGTTCGGTTTCGTCTTCGCCCGTCGCGGCATCGTGCCGGAAGCCTGTTCGAGCTGGTTCCTGCCGCGCGTCGTCGGCATCAGCCAGGCGTTGGAGTGGACCTATTCCGGCCGCGTCTTCGGCGCCGAGGAGGCCTTGAAAGGCGGTCTCGTGCGTTCGCTGCACAAGCCGGACGACCTGCTCCCCGCCGCCCGCGCCATCGCCAAGGAGATCGCCGACAACACGGCGGCCGTTTCGGTGTCGCTGACGCGGCAGATGCTCTGGCGCATGCTCGGCGCCGATCATCCGATGGAAGCGCACAAGGTGGACAGCCGCGCCATCTACGCGCGCGGCGCCTCCGCCGACGCCAAGGAAGGCGTCATGTCCTTCCTCGAAAAGCGTCCCGCCGTCTATCCCTGCAAGACCTCGACCGACATGCCGTCCTTCTATCCCTGGTGGCAGGAACGGAAATACAGCTGACCCGATTTATCCCCGCCGGAAGGAATTTCCGGCGGGGACAAATTTTCGGTTCCAAAATCGCTCCCGTGCCATTCGGTGACGTAAAGGGAACGGTTTTGAGTACCGGAAAACGTACGCTCAAACACTCTGTCAAGCGCACACCTTCGGCCGCCAAAGCGGTTTGTGACAGTTTTTTGACAGTTCGATGACAGAATCGCCGCTCGGAGCCCGAAAAACAAGTAATCCCCGCTCTTGGGATGCCTCCGAATCCGTACACGGATCGATTTAGCGCGGCGCCTCGACCCGCCACAGCGGCGTCAGCCAGTAGATCGCGAACCACAGAAACACCATCAGCCCGCACGGCACCAGCACCGCGTCGAGCGGCCCGACCGCGGCGATCAGATAGCCGATCAGCACCGCGCCGATCGGCCCGCCGCCCATCGTGCCGAGATTGAAACCCGCAAGCATCCGTGCACGGAGCGCCGGCGTCGCGCTTTCCTGCACAATGGCGCGCGACTGGCTCATCGAGATGCCGGCCGCCAGTCCCCAGCAATGCGCGAGCAGGAACACGCCCCAGATCGGCGGCTCGAAATGAATGAGCACCATCACGCCCGAGCCCGTGCACATCGCCAGCATGATGGCGCGGCCCTGGCGCTGGATCGGCCGCATCCGCGACAGAACGAACGACGAAATGCCGATGCCGCTGAAGAACGACATGAACACGAAGCCGATCTCGCGCGAACTGCCGTGATAGACGTCGCGGATCAGCAGCGGAAAGAGCACCATGAAGACGCCCATGAAAAGCACGCCGGAGAAAAACATCAACAGCAGCACGGGCCGGATGCGTTCGTCGCGCCACACCGCTTCGAGCCCTTCCTTGACGTCGCGCAGCGGCTGGCGCCGTGTGCCTGGCGCGCGATGCTCGACCGGCGGCGAGGCGGCAAGCCGCGACGTCGTGAAGGCGGCGAAGCCGAGCAACAAGGCCTGCAGGATCAACAGCGGCGCCGCGCCGACATATTCGGCCGGGCTGCCAAGCGCGTAGCCGACAACCTGTCCGAGAAACTGTCCGCTCATCGCCAGCGCCACCGCGCGCTGGATGTTGCCGCCGAGGCTCGTCATCGCGACGCGCGACAACATCGAGTCCCGCGCCGGCATGATGAAGCCGCCCAGCGTCGACAGCGCCAGCGCGTAGAGGATCATCATTTCGTAAAAAAGAATTCCGTTCCAGATCAGCGCCGCCAGCGCCAGCGGCGGCACCATCGCGATGAATTGCAATCGCATCAGATGCGCGCGCAACTCCACCCGGTCGGCCATCGCGCCGCCGAACAATCCGAGGATCAGCATCGGCAGCATCGAAAACATCTGCGCGATGCCGACGCGGTCCGAACTTTCATGCAGCACAAAAGCAATGATCCACGGGAACAAAACGCCCTGAATGCCGCCCGCAAGGAAGTAACCCCACAACCCGGCCATGTACCAACCATGGTCGTTCCGCGGCGTCCCGGTGGCGGGCGCGTCTTGTGCAGTCATCGAGGCCTCGGAGCGGCCGGCTTCGGCCAAGGATAAAATTGGTTCGGTCACCTTACTATAGGCGCGCCGCCGCCCGCCGCAAAGTGCGACGGCGCCGCGACGTCGCGCAACGGAAACCGTTGACAGCAGGGCATTCTTTTGTAATAAACCACTTAGTTAAATAAAGAGGCCTCGCTTATGCCGCCAGCCCTTCATCACGCCTCGGCCGATCCCCTCGGCGCCAAGTTCGCGGCGCTGGCCGACCCCACACGCCGCGCCATCCTCCAGCGTCTGGCGCGCGGCGAAACCTCCGTGAAGGAGCTGGCGGCCCCTTTCGAGATGAGCCTGCCGGCCGTCTCCAAACATCTGAAGGTGCTGGAGCGTGCGGGATTGATCGCCCGCTCGCGCGACGCGCAATGGCGGCCCTGCCGCATCGAACCGGATGCGCTGCGCGACGTCGACGACTGGCTCGAAAAATATCGCCGCCTCTGGGCAGCAAGCCTCGACCGTCTCGACAAACATCTCGCGGAGAACAAGGAGTAGTCCGATGTCCAACGGTCCCGTCGTCCCGCCGCTGCCGCCTGCGCCGTCGCTGGCGCCGCATCTGGTTATCGACGGCGCCGCCGCCGCGCTCGACTTCTACAAGAAGGCGCTTGGCGCAACCGAGCTGGTGCGCGTTCCCTCCGAAGACGGCAAACGCCTGTTGCACGCGCATATGGAAGTAAACGGTGCGGCCGTCTTCCTCTGCGACGACTTCCCCGAGCATCCGGGCGAAGGCGCCATCGCGCCGAAACGCCTCGGCGGCACCTCGGCCATGATCCATCTCCAGGTCAAAAATTGCGATGCCGCCGTCAAGCGCGCGGCCGATGCCGGCGCGAAGGTAATCGCCGAACCCTGGGATGCCTTCTGGGGCGACCGCTACGCGCAGATCATGGATCCATTCGGCCATGTCTGGAGCTTCGCGCATCCGCTGCCCGGAAACCCCGCCTGACAAAATCCATATTCGACAAGGAGCAATCATGCTCAGGATAATTTTGATCGCCGCGGCGTTTGTCGCCGCCACATTTTTCTGGTCGCCCGCCTTCGCCGCCGAAACGGAAGTGCTGGCTGCCTCAACGGCGCCGGTTCCCGGCGGCGCCTACACGCTCGACAAGTCGCATGCGAGCCTGATCTTCCGCGTCAATCATCTCGGCTTCTCGAACTACACGGGGCGCTTTGCGACTTTCGACGCGGTGCTCGACATCGACCCGCAAAATCCCGCCGCCGCGAAACTCGAAGCGACCGTCGACCCGGCTTCGCTCGCGGTCGAAAATCCGCCATCGGGCTTTCTTGAATCCCTGCTCGGGCCGGACTGGTTCAACGTCGCGCAATTTCCGGAAATGATCTTCCGCTCAACGAAAATCGAAATGACGGGCGACGACACCGCGCGCGTCACCGGCAACCTGACCCTGCATGGCATCGCGCTGCCGGTTGTCTTCGACGCGAAATTCAACGGCGGCTATGCCGGCCATCCCTTCGATCCGAACGCGCGCATCGGTTTTTCGGCGCGCGGCGCCCTCTCGCGCTCCGCCTTCGGCATCTCTTATGGCGTACCGGAGGAAGGCTCGACAATGGGTGTCGGCGATGCGGTGGAATTCATCATCGAGGCCGAATTCACCGGCCCCGCATGGGCCGACGCACCGGAAGTGGAGTAAGGCCGCTCACTCCATCTCCGCCATGTAGCTCCAGATCGGCGAAAGGAAGTAAAGCGCGGCGAGGATGCCGACCATGATCGTCGCCGGCACCAGCACGGCGTCGAAAATACCGAGCCAGCCGACAAGCAGCCCCATCGTCAACGCGCCGATGGGCGCGCCGCCCGAAAAACCGAGCTGATAGGCGGCGAGCACGCGCGCCCGGTGGCTTTCGGGTGCGGCGATCTGCACGATGGTGCGTCCCATCGTCATCGTCGTGCCGGCGCCCATGCCCCACCAGAAAACCAGCACGCAGATCATCCAGAACGGCATCGGGAAGTGGAACAGCGCCAGGATGACGAGGCCGCTCGCCAGCGAGCCCATCATCATCCGCCCGCGATGGCCGATATGGCCGATACGGAGCAGCGCCATGTTGACGACGATCGTGCCGCCCCAGAAACAGATATTGATGATCGCGAACTTGACCGTGAACTCGGCCGCCGATGTCAGGTAGATGTCGCGGATCATCAAGGGCAGAACGACAAGGAAGCTGCCGACATAAAAAAGCCCGACCGCGAAATTGAGGCCGATCACGGTGGCGACGATCGGAACGGCGGCGGCCGTCTTGACGCCGTCGACGATTTGCGCGAGCCGGCTCTCGGTGCTGACGGCATTGGTCGGCGGCAGTGGCGTGAGTTTCAACGATGCAAACAATCCCGTCAGCATGATAACGGCCTGGAAGATCAGCAGCGCCGGCGTGCCGGTCAGCGCGGCAAGCGCCGCGATCAGCATGCCGACAAGCTGCGAGCCCATCTGCACACCCATCGCCATCGTGACGGCCTGTTGAATGCCGGTTTCGGCGACACGGGTAAGCGCCGAGTCGCGCGCCGGGATCGCGAAGGCGCTGAGCGTCCCCATCGTCAGGGCAAAGACGATCAGCGACGCATAGGTGAGGTTACCCGAAAGATAGATGCCGGCAAGCACCAGCGGCGGCAGCGCCGACAGGAAATGCACGCGGATCAGAATGCGCCGCGCATCGCCATGATCGGCGACCGTGCCGCCAAGCAACATGAAGAGCAGGGCCGGCGCCATCAGCGACATTTGCGCGATGCCGACCCGCGCCGCCGGTTCGTGCAGCACCTGCGTTACGAGAAACGGAAAGATGACGAACTGGATGCCGAGGCTGACGAACCAGCTCGCCTGTCCACCGAGATAGAAATTGAGACGCTGCCGCCGCGCCGCGGCCGCATCGCCATTGGCGGCGGCCATCCCTTCATGCGCCGTCATCGCGGCTCCTCCCGAACTCAATTCATTTTTGGAACTGTATCACGCGGAAGAGGTTTTCAAGCCCTCGCGAGACGCATCATGCTGTCATGGGTGTGAATTTGCCGTCCCGTGACCTCGGTTGACGCAGCGGCGCGCATGGCACGGGCGACATTTTCAGCGCGCATCGAACGATAGGCGCGCGCGGGCCCGAGCAACAACGCGTTGAGAACGGGCGAGACGAGCTTGCCGAGAGCCTCAACCGGCCGCGATTCCGCGCGTTCGCCGATCAGCAGACCGGGACGAAAAATATGCAGCGCCTCGAAGCCGAGCGCGCCAAGTGCTTGTTCCGTCTCGCCTTTGACGCGCGAATAGAAAACGGAGGAGGCGGGGTCGGCGCCGATCGACGAAACCAGCAGCAACCGTTTCGCGCCGCGCGCCTTCGCGGCTTTGGCGAAGGCGACGATGTAGTCGTGATCGACCTTGCGAAACGCATCCTGGTTGCCGGCGGTTTTGATCGTCGTGCCGAGCGCGCAATAGGCATCGTCGACCGGAATGTCGTTCTGCGCCAACGACTTGTCGAGCGCGTCGAAATCCGCAACCATCTCTTCGAGCTTCGGCGATACGACGCCGTCGAGCGGACGCCGCGTCACCGCGACGACGCGTCTGTACAGCGGATCGGCGAGCAGCAGCTTCAGCAGATGGCCGCCGACAAGCCCGGTCGCGCCGGCGATTAGTGCAGTCTTTTCAATCATCTGGGTGCCTCTCCGGTGTAGCGCGCCCGTGGCCGGATCATCGTGCCGGTGCGATATTGTTCGATCGCATGGCCGATCCAGCCGGCCGTCCGTCCGAGAACGAAAATGCTCAAACCCGCGCCGCGCGGCAGATGCAGCACCGCGCCCATGGCGGCGATGGCGAAATCGATATTGGGTTTGAGACCGCCCGCTTCCGCCATCACGCGCAGAATTCGTTGCGCGCGCAAGAAGTTGGCGTCGTCGCCATACTTCTCCGTCAGCATAGAAATGAGCGCGGCGGCGCGCGGGTCGCCGTCAGGATAGAGCGGATGACCGAAGCCCGGCACCGGATCGTTATCTTTCAATCGTTGCAGCACCGCATCCTCGACATCCTGACGGTTGGCCAGGTCGAGCAGCAGGCTCTCGACGCGGCCCGACAACCCGCCGTGACGCGGACCCTGCGCGGCGCAAATGCCGGCCTGCACCGCTGCATATAGCGTGGCGCCTGTGCCGGCGACGCAACGGACGGTGAAGGCCGAGGCATTGAGTTCGTGATCGGCGCAGAGCACCAGCGCCGCGCGGATAAGCTCGGCAGCCGGTTTTTCGCCCTGGGTCAACGCGCGGGTCAGAACTTCGTGGAGCGGTTTTTCGCTCGGTTCCTCGCCCGAGATGACCGCGCCGACAAACCGCATCAGCCGCGCGCCGGTGGCGGCGAGGCCGCGATCGGTCATGTTGTAGACGGCCGGATCCTCCAGCGCGGCGAGGGGGAGGAGGGCGAGGCAACGCTCGATGCGCGGGCTTTTCGCGAGGTTTTCCGCCATTTTCTGGAACTTGTCGCCTGGGCGCAGCACTGCCTCGCGCGTGAAGGGCTGCTCGCGCGCGCCCCACAGAAGCGCCGCCACCTGCTCCAGCGACGAGGTGCGGGCCAGCGCCATCGCATCCGAGCCGCGATAGTGAAGCTGACCGTCGGCGATGAGGGTGATCGCCGAATCCATGACCGGCAATCCGAAGCTGAGCGAGGCCGGAAGGGCCGGATTTTCGGCGGATACCCGCCGTTTTTTGATGGTCCGCACGTCCTCGGCGCGGTATCGCCTGGCGCGCGAACCCGGAACCGGCTCGGAGCGGATCATGTCGCGGCTGACATAGGCGTAAAGCGTCGCCGGACTGATTCCGAGTTCGGCGGCGGCCTCGCGGGCCGAGAGATAGAGGCTTTCCGGCGGATTTCCGGGCTTTTTGACCATGACACTCTCGAACTATTTTATATTGATTAGCTTAATCAAGATTGACGAACAATCAACCTTCCCCCAGCTTCAATTGTGACAGAGACGCACAAAAGCGCCGCGCAGGACTGCGGCGCGCGCTGCCAAGCCACTGGATTTATTGAGGTTTCGCGGCGGAAGCAAAGGAGCAACGGCAATGACGGAAAGAGTGCAAAAGGAACGCGCCTCGGCCAGCGGCCTCGACAATGTGGTCGCCGCCGAGACAAATCTTAGCCATGTCGATGGCGAGGCAGGGCGCCTGATCGTCGCCGGATATGAGGTCGAAACCCTTGTAAACGCTCACGATTTCGAGGGTGCGGTGGGCGAACTCTGGCGCGCCGCCGGGGCCGAACCGGGCGACCTGAAAGTGCCTTTGGGGGCCGCCCGCACCGCCGCTTTCGCGCTGGTGCCGCAGCTTCTGTCATCGAACTGTCACAAAACTGTCACGGAAGGTCTGCGCACCGGCTTGTCGATGCTCTCGGATGGCGAGCACGTCCCGGGGATAAGTGACGTTATCCCCGCTTCGCTCGCCGACCATCTGCGCGTACTCGGCGCCGCGCCCGTTTTTGTCGCCGCGCTGTGCCGGCACATGGAGGGAAAGGCGCCGGTCGCGCCCGACCCCGAGGCCGGTCACGCGGCTGACTTCCTGCACATGCTGAAGGACGAAAGCCCGAGCGCTGCCGAGGTGGAAGCGTTGAACGCCTACCTCGTGACGGTGATGGATCACGGCATGAACGCCTCGACCTTCACCGCCCGCGTCATCGCCGCGACGCGCGCCGGCACGATCTCGGCGGTGGTCGGCGCGCTCTGCGCCCTCAAAGGCCCGCTTCATGGCGGCGCGCCGGGACCTGTGCTCGACATGCTGGACGAGATCGGCACGGAAGCGAATATCGGACCCTGGCTCGACGCGGCAATCGCGAGCGGCGAGCGCCTGATGGGTTTCGGCCACCGTGTCTACAAGGTGCGCGACCCGAGGGCCGACGTCTTCGACAAAGCCGTCAGTCTACTGACGAACAACAACGAGCGCCTGCGCTTTGCGCGCATGGTCGAAGCCGGCGCGCTGGCGGCGCTAAAAAAGGCCAAGCCCGGCCAGCGCCTCGACACCAACATGGAATACTACACGGCGGTGCTGCTGGAAGCGCTCGGCATCCCGCGCGACGCGGTGACGCCGGTCTTCGCGATGGCGCGCATCGCCGGCTGGTCGGCGCATGTGATGGAGCAGGAGCGGGTGGGACGTCTGATCCGCCCGCAATCGGTCTATGTCGGCGACTGGCCGGAAGAGACGCGGGCGGCTTGAGGGCGACGATCCGCTCAAGGAATAAAACAAGGGTGTCACCCCCGGACTTGATCCGGGGGTCCAGAAGCCGCCGCAGGCGGCGTCTTTCTTCGACAAAAAGCGGCGCTGGCTCCGCCCGCACATATAAGCGAAGGGAGTCCTTGTGAAGAGAGACGGCGCGTCCCGCGCCTTCTGGATTGCCGGGTCAAGCCCGGCAAAGACGACGTTGGGATGAGTTGGAAGGAATGTGAGGCCAGTCCCCACCGCATTCGCCCATGGATTCCGGCTTTCGCCGGAATGACAATTATTGTTTGAGGAAAGCTGAAATGCCCGGCACACACACGATCCCCGATGCCTTCCGCCGTCAGGCGCTGGGCTGCCGCCAACTCGGGTCGCCATTCACGGCGCGCGCCTGCGAGGCGCTGGCCGACGGATTGACGACGGAGACTGCGTTCGGCGCGCGCATTCTCGGCTGGGCGGGCCATCCGGTGAACGACGCGCTGGCCTTGCGCGCGGCAGGCGCGCTGAATGCGTTGGCGCGGTCGGGAGGTTGCGCGGCACTCGCCGCCGCCTATCCGCCGCATGAGGCAGACGATGAGAGCTTGCGCGATGCCATTGCGGCGGCGGTTGAGGGTCACGACGATTTCCTGACGCGTTTTCTCGACAGCGCGCCGCAGACCAACGAGGTGGCGCGCTCGAACGCGCTGCTTGGCGGTGCGTTGCAGATCGCCGCCGCGACGGACATGCCACTGGCGCTGCACGAGATCGGTTCGAGCGCCGGATTGAACCTCGCTTTCGACCGCTACGCCTATGATCTGGGCACGGCGACATGGAGTGCGCCGGACGCGGCCGTGACGATCGCCGCTGAATGGACGGGCACTTTGCCGCCGCTCGATGCGCCGCTGCGCGTCGTCTCGCGCGCGGGCTGCGACATCAATCCGCTCGATCCCTTCCGCGACCGCGACAGGCTGCTCGCCTATATCTGGCCCGACCAGACCGCGCGGCTGGCGCGCATCGCCGCGGCGCTGACGGAAGCGGCGCGCACCGGCGTTGCAGTCGAGAAGGCGGATGCCGCCGAGTGGGTCGAGCGGCATTTCGGGCCGGCGGGCGAGACGGGTATCGTCCGTGTGCTGATGCATACGATCGTCTGGCAATATCTGCCGGCGGCGACGCAAGCCCGCATCGAGGCCGCGATGGCGGCGTCCGGCGCGCGGGCGACGAAGGATGCACCCGTCGCCTGGCTGCGCGCCGAGCCCGATAAAATCGACAAACTCTCCGCCGCCGTCACGCTGACGCTCTGGCGGGGCGGCGACGCCGAAACGCAAACCCTCGGCCGCACCGATTTTCACGGGCGGTGGACGAAATGGGGGTATGCCTCGATTTCGGCTTGACGATGTTCATTTTTTCGACCAAGATTGAGGAAGAAAAAATGAACATGGGGCATCGTGGTGATCACTCGCATCTTTCGGCGGCCCGTTGAGGTCGTGAATCGGCTCAATGAGCTCGGCACGTCGCGCGCACAAATGCGGGAGGTCGTGGATGCCGTTGTTTCGGCGAGAGCCGACTGCACCGCGAACGATCCGTTTGGAGCAAGAGGGTGGCGCGGTTGGCAGATGGGAACACGTCGTCTGAGAGAGACGCACGTAGGTATCGATGACTGGGAAAAGGACGACGCTGACCAGGTGCCGTCGATTCTGAGTCGGAGTCGCGGAATTCGGATCGTGGTCTGCAATACCGATGATGGAACTGCGATCGAAGCACGAGAGCCGCAGAACCGTTCGAAAAAAGGTGCGGCGACTGATCGTGCGGTTGGAAACAACCAAGGTTCCTTTATGGAGAAGCTCGACGAATCTGTACCAGTCGATCTCGCAAAACGTCGAGCCCATAAAGGCAGCGTACTGACGTACTATCTTTGCGTTTATCCAGATGTCGACGGTGTCCGGGCGGAACTCTCGTGCCCGGTGAATGTCGAGAATGGATTTTTCGAAAAGTTTTTTGAGCGAGTTTTCATCGCCGGTGGCGATACAGGCGTGCCTGAGCCGATCCGCCGTAAGTCGGACGATGACGATGATGGGTCTGAGTACGAGATTCCTGTCAAGCGGAAGAAGTAGGCAATATGAAGTTTAACCCGACACGACTCAGCGTCGCTCGCCAGCGGCGACTGCTGAACAAGAAAGGATTCGCAGATTTGGTTGGGGTCTCCGCTCACACCGTAACACGGTGGGAGAGCGGCATGACATTGCCCTCGGACCAAACAGTGCAGGACTTTTCGAATGTATTGAAATTCCCTGTTGGATTTTTCTTTGGTTCAAATCTCGAAGTTCCAGAATCAGGCTTGGTAAGTTTTCGAAGCCAGAAAGCTATGACGGCAGGGATTCGAGATGCCGCGTTGGCTGCAGGCGCTATTGGATTTTTGATTTCCGATTGGGTCGAAAAACAGTTCGATTTGCCGGATGTCGATCTTCGAGACCTAAGTTTGTATGAGCCGGAAGCGGCAGCGGTAGCACTTCGTCAGGAATGGGGGCTCGGTGAGCAACCAATCAAGAACATGGTTCATTTATTGGAATCTAAGGGCGTACGAGTGTTGTCGTTAGCGGAGAACTCTAAAAGGGTAAATGCATTTTCTCTTTGGCGTGATGACAAGCCGTATGTTTTTCTGAACACGATGAAGACCGCTGAAAATAGTCGTTTCGATACAGCCCATGAGCTTGGACATCTAGTTTTGCATCAGGATGGAATGACGACGGGTCGCAAAGCGGAAGATGAAGCTAATCAGTTTGCGTCTGCATTCTTGATGCCTAAAGCGGACTTGCTCGCACAAGGGGTGCGAAACGTTTACTCACTAGGACAGCTAATTGAATTGAAGAAGCGTTGGAAGGTGTCTGTCGCTGCGCTCAACTATCGGATACACAAGCTTGGATTTACGAGTCCGTGGAAATATCGCGACTTTTGCATTCAGCTCTCGACATTGTATCGGAATTCAGAGCCTGACGGGATCGAAAGAGAGAAGTCGGTTGTTTGGCAGAAGGTCATGACTTTTCTCTGGTCGGAAAAAGTTACCCAATTCGATATTGCGAAAGATTTAGATCTACCCGAGTCAGAGGTGAATGCGTTGATCTTTGGAATTCTCTACGATGGGTCAAGAAGTCGACCTCAGACGCGACAAGCTCTTTCGCTCGTTAAATCCGACGCGTCGGGCTAGTAATTCTTTCATCGAGAGTTTCGACATGGCCGAGTATCGCGCGATCCGGAATCCGAAGCGTTGCCCGGCGCATCCCGGCGAATTGCTGGAGGATATTCTTCCCGCCACCGGCAAGACCAGGAAGGAAATCGCCGCGCTGCTCGGCATTTCGCGCCAGCAGCTTCATGCGGTCATGTCGGGGCGCAAGCCGGTGACGCCCAATGTGGCGGCGCGTCTCGGCAAGCTGTTCGGCGATGGTGCGGCGGTGTGGTTGCGCATGCAGGCCGCTTACGACGCCTGGCATGCCGAGCGCGACGTCGATGTGCGCGCGATCCCGACGATCAAGGCGGCGTGAGCGCGCCCTCTCAACAAGGCGGGCGGTCGGAGAAGGTTTTCTGGGCCAGCTTGACGGCGGGCTCTTCCATCAGTTGCGGGTTCCAGTCGGCGGTGCGGACGATCTGTTGCGCGAGCTGGTCGTAAGAGCGGGCGCCGTCGATATTGATGCAGGCGACGGTGTTTTGCGAGGGCGTGTTGAAGGCGCGTTTCAGCCGCTCGTCTTCGTGGAGATAGGCGAGCGAGCCGAAATAGCCCATCAGGTATTGACGGCAGAAAAGCGCCTCGCGGGGCGCCGGCGATTTCGGGTTGAGGTGGTGCTCGGCGAGCACCGCGCAAGCGGCGCGCAGGTCGGCGCCGGTTTCGATCCGTACACGGGCTTCCGCCGCGCCCGGCGCGATGAGCGGCAGGACGAGCAGAACAGCGCCGAAAATTAACGATGACAGCGCAAAAACGGGCCGTTTCGGCCTCTTTTCATAGCTTCGCATTGCGGCAATTCCTCCCTCACGCGACAATGAACAGGAGATCGGCCGCCGCCGCAATGGGGCGCGTGCCGGGCGGCAACCGGGTGGGGTCATGAAGTCGCGCATTCTGATTTACGGCGTCGACCACTATGTGGGTGCGCTCGCCTCGCGCGTAGCGGCGGGGCGCGGCGTCGCGCATATCGGCGCCGGTCGCGACATCGCGCCGGTCGCGCAACATGCGACGTCGATGGCGGGCGGCGCGAAGGCGGGCGTGCTGGTGGAGCCGCGCATCTTCACGCCGGGCGATGCGCACCGCATTGCCGGACAGCTCGACGATGTCGGCGTTGTCGTCAACGCGGCGCGGCTTGCCGAGGGCGATTTCAATTCGCTGCTGATCGCCTGCCTCGCAACGGGCACGCATTTCATCGACCTTTCGGCCGACCGCGCGACGATCGCCGCGCTCGGCGCGCGCGACGAACCGGCCAAGCAGGCCGGCGTCATGCTGATCGCGGGCGCGGGCTTCGATTTCGCCGCCATCGACGCGCTGGCGGCGCGGCTGGCCTATATCCTGCCCGGCGCCCGCGCGATCACGCTGGCGGTGAAGCGCGGGCTCTTGCTCGGCGACGAGGCGCGGGCGCTGATCGCGGCGATGCGCGCGCCCGGCGAGACGGTGAAGAACGGCCAACCCGTGCCGGCAAAGCCCGCCGAACGCAGCCTCGACATCGATTTCGATGCGGGGCCCGAAAAGGCCTGACTCGCACCCTGGAACGGCTATGCGATGGCGGCGCGGCATCGCGGCGCCTATTCGACCGTCGAATGCTACGAGGCGCTGCCCGAGCCGCTTGAACGCGTGCTGACCGGGAGTACGTTCGGCGCCCGCCTGTTCCGCCGCGGCTGGGGCCTGAAGCGGCTGGAGAAAAAACTCGGCCGCCGCCGCACCAAACTCACCGAGACGCAACTGAAAAACGGACGCGCGGTCGTCTGGGGCGAGGCGCGCGCGCCCGACGGCACGTTGCGCCGGGCGCGGCTCGAAACGCCGGACACGCATCTCTATTCGGCAGAGGCCGTGCTGGTGCTGGCGCGGCGCGCGCTTGCCGGCGATGCGCGGCCGGGCTTCCAGTTGCCGTCCGCCATCGGCGGCGCGGCGCTGGTCGAGGACATCGCGGGTGTCGCCTGGCGCGAACTCGCCGACCCGTCCGACATTCTGGCGCTTGAAATCGATCACCCGCTGGCCGCCGACGCGAAGCGCGCGTGAGCCTCGGTTCTTTTTCAGTGCACGCCGGTGCCGCGGCCGGAACTGTCGGGCATGCCCATGCCGCCGCCGCTGTCGTCGCGGATGCGGCAGGCATTGTAACCGGCGTTCCAGCCGGCCCTGTAGGCTTCGATGGCTTTGTAGGCTTCCTCGTTGCGGGTGATCGTGGTGGGATCGCCCGGCACACGCGAGGTGGCGCTCCAGCAGCCGTCCGAGCGGCCGGTCTTGTAGTTCGGGTCGTCGGCATGTTTGCTGACGCCGAGCCCGCAACCGGCCAGCGCCAGCGCCAGAACGGCGGCAATCAACGAATATCTCATCCCGGAACGCCTTGCAGGTGAAGGTGGAAAGGCAGGATAGGCCGCGCTACGGCCGAAATCCACCGCGATGCTTTACGGAGCCTTAACGCCGCCGATGGTCTGATGGGCCTCGCCCCAAACCGGGCAGGCAGGACACAAGGCAGGACGATGGCCCTACACGGCTACGCAACCGACCGGGACGACGAGACGACGCCGCACGGCGCCGATCAGGACGCGATGCTGCGGCGGCTTGCCGACCTCGCGCTGCTGCCGGCCTCGCTGGTATCGCCGCAGGAGCGCAGCGTGCTCGACACGATGCTTGCCTCTCTCGCGATGCGTTTCGAGCCCGCCATGCGCAAGCGCATCGCCGAGCGGCTGGCGCCGCAGGCCGACGCGCCGCGCGAACTGGCAATGGCGCTCGCCCTCGACGACATCGACATCGCGATGCCGCTGCTCGGCGAGGGACAGACGCTGAAGGCCGGCGACCTCGTGCATGTGGCGCGCGAGGGGAGCCCGGCGCATCGCATGGCGCTTGCCGCGCGCAAGGATCTGACAAGCGACATCGCCGATGCGCTGATTGAGGAAGGCGACGCGGGGCTGATCTGCCGGTTGCTCGAAAACCGTACATCCGAATTGTCGTTGCGCGCCGTCGAAACGCTGGCCGGGCGCAGCGCCTCGGAACCCGAATTGCTGGCGCCGCTGCTGACGCGCCCCGAACTGACGCTGCGCCTCGCGCACCGGATGTTCTGGTGGGCGCCGTCGCCCTTGCGCCTCGAAATCCTGACGCGCTTCACCGCCGAGCGCCGCCACATCCACAATGTGCTCGATGAAATCCTGAACGGCGGTTTCGTGCCCGATCCGGCACTCGCCTCCGCGCTGTCGGTGGTGCGCCGCCCGGCGCCGGCCGACAAGGCGCGCCTGCACACGCTGCTCGCCAACGCATCCGCCGACGGCATCGGCGCGCTGGCCGAGGGTCTTGCGCGCGCCGCCCGTCTTCGCACCGAAACGATGTTCCGTATCCTGAACGATGCCGGCGGCGAACCGCTGTCGGTGTTTGCCAAGGCGGCTGGCCTCAACCGCAAGGAATTCGGCGACCTGATCGTCGCCGCCGTCGACCTGCGCAAGGGCGGACTGCCGGGCAAGGGCGATCTCGAACGCATGGGCGAACTCTTCGACACGATCTCGACCGACCGCGCCGACCTTGCACTGCATTGCTGGGATGTCGGCCTCGCCAACGAAACGCTGCAGGCGGGCATTGCCGACGAGGCGTGAGCCTCAGTCGGCGGCGCTCGGCGCGGCGTAAAGCGGCGTTTCTTCTTCCGCCGCCGCTTCGGCCGTCACGGCGGCCGCACGCGCAAAGCGCGGACCGGACACAATCTCCTCAAGCTCCAGCCGCGCCGTGCGCGCGGTGCCGATGATGTCGCCCTCGGCCCGGTCGACAAGATCGAGCACCGCCCTTATGCCGTCGAGCACTTCATCGAGCCAGCTATCGAGACTGCCGCCCTGCGCCTTCAGCGCCACCGCGTCGGCGGCAAGCCGCGTGACGGCGCGGCGCACGGCGGCCGTGTTGAAATCGACAGGCCCGGTGACGAGCGTCGCGAGCTTGCGGATCTGCGCGCCGACGCCGTCGATCAGCGCCCGGCGTTCGCGCGCCCGGCGGCCTTCCTCGTCGGCGGGCGGCGCCAGATCGTCGAGCGACACGCCGAGCACTTCGGCAATCGCGGCCATGGTGCGGAAGGTGCCGTCCTTCTTGCCGGTTTCGATTTCCGACAGGTAGGGCGCGCTCATGCCGGTGGCGCGCGCCAGCTCGATGGCCTTCAGGCCGCGATGTTCGCGCCAGACACGCACCGGATTTTCGCCGTCGGCGATGCGATGTGCGACAGTGCCGGGCACGGGTTCCGGCCCGTCATAGCCGAGCGCGGCACGGCCGGCGCGCAAATCCTCGG
>PHEO01000237.1 GCA_002841195.1 Alphaproteobacteria bacterium HGW-Alphaproteobacteria-11 | reverse complement strand
GACACGCCGATACTATCCGGCGCCAGTTGCGCGTGCCAGCCTTCCGACATGCCGACCACGGCATACTTCGAAGCGGTATAGGGCTCCATGCCGGGAATCGAAATCATGCCCGCCATCGACGCCGTGTTGACCAAATGTCCGCCTTCGCCATGCGCGCGGATATGCGGCAGGAAGGCCTCGGTCCCGTAGACGACGCCCATCAGATTGACGGCAATGGTCCAGTCCCAGTCGCCAGGTTTCAGCGTGCCGATAGGCCCACCCGCGCCGACACCGGCATTGTTGCAGACGACATGCACCTTGCCATAGGTCGCGACGGTCTCCTCCGCCGCACGCTCCACCGATTTGCGCTCGGCGACGTCGCAGCGCACACCCGCCGCCTTGATCTGCCGTTCCTTGAGCTCGGCCACCGCCGTTGCAAGGTCGTCCTCGTTGATGTCGCCCAGCATCACGTTCATGCCAGCCGCGCCGAACGCGCGCGCCATCGAAAGCCCGATGCCGCTCGCACCGCCTGTCACAAAGGCGGTCTTTCCCGCAAGGTCCTTCATCACGCTGCCTTCTTTTTCACATCGTCAAGGGCGTCAAACCCGGCGAAAATTTTCGAACCGTTCGGCGCCTGCTCAAGCCCCGTCCGGATCGCCTCGCGCGTCTGCTCGCGGCCGAGATCGGCCTGCGTCACCGCATGCCAGTGCACCATGCCTTCCCAGATCGGATCGATCAGGTCGCTGCCCTTGACGCGCGAACCGTCGACGCCCTTGAAGGTGAAGCTGCGCATTTCGGAGATCGTCGTCTGCAGATAGCCGACATGGATCGCCTCGTCCGTTCGAATGCGTTCGACCATTTCGGCAGCAAGTTGCGCGTCCGCGTGGCGGTCCGGGAAAGCCTCCGCATCCCGCATGATCTGGCAGCAAAACGCAAAGAAGCTTTCGGCGCGAACTTCTATCATAAGTACGTTCATCAGCATCAGGATCAACTGTTCGAAGCCCGCCGGAAGCTGTGGCATCAGCCGCCCCGTATCCGGCCGCCCGATGCTCGCCGGCACTTCCGGCAGCGGATAACGGTCCTTGCCGAAGCAGAAGTCGCGCGCCGCATACCACATCTGGTCATGCGCGCCATATTCGGGCGCCGCCGGATCGCCGCCCTCGTCGGCGCCATGTGCATAGAGCAAACCCTTGTGCAGATGTCCCGTGCAGGTCTGCGAAATGTCGTCCTCGATGATCGACTGGAAATCGGGTGCATCGAGATCGCAAAGCAGCCGTCCCCGCGCCTCGATGACGCCGGTAATCGTCAGCGAATTCCAGAAGGGCTGTCCAACGCCATGCTCCAGCAGGTATTTCTCCTGCGGAATGTTCGGATAATTGCCACGCTTGAGAAGCTGCACCGTCGCATCGATCAGCGGATAGCCGCGCGCTTCCAGCGCCGCCGCCCATGCCTTCACCGCCGGCCAGCGATGCAGCACCCGCGGGGAGACATAAGTGCCGTCCGCGAGAAACCCGCCATGCAGCTTGTAGCCCGCCTCCACATGCGGCCGCGCATAGTCGTGCGAGGCCATCAGCTCATCTCTTGTATATGAGAGCTTTGCCACTTTCATTTCCTCCGGTTCGGCCTCTTTTGCGGGCCGCTATTTCTTCAGTGCACGAACGAAAAGCCTGGTCATTCCGTCGATCAACGTGTCGCGATCGAGCTTCTGGCGAAAGCCATAGGCGCCGCCCTGCTTGATGGCGCCGACAATGAGATAACCGGCAAGCCGGCTGTCGAGATCGGCAAGCGCCTCGCCGGTCGCCTTCCAGTGTTCGAGCGCCTTGATCCAGCTTTCCGCCCAGCGATCCGCCGGCATCTTCCGCCCGGTGTCGCCTTTCGACAGCACGCTGACATCGGTCAGCGTCGCCGCCAGTACGCCTGGATTTGCGTCGGAATATTCGAAGATTGCCAGCAGGATTTCGCGGATACCGTCCTCGAGCGAATTCGCGCCCGCCAGATGCGCTTCGAGGAACACTTCCAGTTCCTCGGCCGCCTCCTCGGTGAAGGCGAGGAAGCAATCGAGCTTGTCTTCGAAATGAAGGTAGAACGTGCCGTGGCCGACGCCGGCCTCGCGCGAAATATCCTGCGGCCGCGTCTCGTGATAGCCGCGCTCGACGAAGAGCTTGCGCGCCGCCGCCATCAGCTTGCGGCGGCTTTCCAGCTTGCGCCGGACCGCGCCTGTCACGCCGCCCTCCGCCTTCCCGGCGGTGGACGCGATTTCGGCTTCGTCATTTTCCAGGACGGCCGCTTCTGCGGCTTCTCGGGTCCCGGAGCCCGTTTCCTCCGTGATCATGGGGAAAGCGTTGCCCCTAAATGACAAAATGTCAATAAACCCCGACGTCGTTTGTGGAGATTTTATGCAGCCGGGCGGCCTACTCCGCCGCCTTGCGTCCGCCGTCGATGATCTGCCAGAGCTTCAAGGGCGTCACCGGCATGTCGATCTCCTCGATGCCATAGGGCTTCAGCGCGTCGATCACCGCATTGATGAAGGCCGCCGGCGCACCCACCGTCCCCGCTTCGCCCGCGCCCTTGACGCCGAGCTCGTTCGACAGCGCCGGAAACTCGTTGTAGCTGACATCGAACGAAGGCACGTCGTCGGCCCGCGGCATCCAGTAATCCATGAACGAACCGGTCACGAGCTGCCCGGCCGCATCGTATAGCGCATGTTCGCCCATCGCCTGCCCGAGCCCCTGCACGATGCCGCCATGCACCTGCCCCGCCACGATCAACGGATTGATGATCTGGCCGAAATCGTCGACCGCCGTGAACTTGACGATGCGGAACTGCCCGGTATCGGCGTCGATCTCGACTTCGCAGATATGCGCGCCATTCGGAAACGTGTTCTTGTCCTGCTTGTATTCGCCGTCGCCCGCAAGCTCGCCGAGATTGGCCTGCGTCGCCGCGATCCGCGCCACCGCGAAGAGATCGATCGTCTTGTCGGTCCCCGCCACCGCGAAAACCGGCTGACCGTCGGCGCCGCGATATTCGATGTCGGCCTTGGCCGCTTCGAGCTCGTTGGCCGCGATCTCGCGCCCTTTCTCGATCAGCTTGTCGGAAGCGTCCGCCATCGCGCCATTGGCGAGATAAAGCGCCTTCGACCCGCCGGTGCCGGCACCGCCCGGCAGAATGTCCGAGTCGCCGAGATGCACCTTGATCTTTTCGGCATCGACGCCGAGCCGCGACGAGATGAGCTGCGTCCACACCGTTTCGTGGCCCTGCCCGTTGGTCTGCTGCCCGGTCCACACATGCACCATGCCATCCGCGCCATCGACGGCGATGCGCGCATAATCGGCCATGCCCGCCGCCGTGCGCTCGACATAATAGCTGATGCCGATACCGCGCAGCTTGCCGTCCTTGGCCGCCGCCGCGCGCCGCGCCTCGAAGCCGTCATAATCGGCGCGCTTCATCGCATCGTCGAGATTGAATTCGAAATTGCCGGAATCGAATGGCAGCGAAGGCGGCGCATTGAACGGCATCGCGCTTTGCGGCACGAAATTGCGCTTGCGCAACTCGGCCGGCGTAAGCCCGACCTCTTTGGCCGCCTTCTCCATCAACCGTTCGATGACATAGGAAGCTTCCGGCCGCCCGGCGCCGCGATAGGCGTCCACCGGCACCGTGTTGGTGTAGACGGCGCGCACATGATTATACATCGCCGGCACCACATAGACGCCGACATGCATGCCGCGTGGCGCGAGCGAGGGAATGAACGGCCCGAACTGGCTCTGATAGGCGCCGAGATTGGCAATGGTGTCGACCTCGACGGCAAGGATCTTCCCGTCCTTGTCGAGCGCCAACGCCGCTTCGGTCACATGGTCGCGCCCCTGGCTGTCGGTGACGAAACTGTCGGAGCGGTCGCCGACCCATTTGACAGGCCGCCCCAGCATCTTCGAGGCGAACAGCACCAGCGGATATTCGGGATAGACGAAGGTCTTCATGCCGAAGCCGCCGCCGACATCCTCGGTGATGACGCGCAACTTCTCGACCGGAATTTTCAGCGAATGCAGCGCGATGTTGTTGCGCATCCCGTGCACGCCCTGGCTTGCCGTATAAAGCGTGTAGTGGTCGCGTTCCGCATCGTAGGCACCGAGCGCCGCGCGCGGCTCCATCGCCGCGACGACGATCCGGTTGTTCACGAGCTTGATGCGCGTCACATGATGCGCCGCCTTCATCGCCTCGGCCAATGCGGCTTGCACCTGCTTCAATTGCGCTGCCACTGCCGCCAC
>PHEO01000236.1 GCA_002841195.1 Alphaproteobacteria bacterium HGW-Alphaproteobacteria-11 | reverse complement strand
GCCCGCCGCCGCGATAATCGCGAATGCCGTATTTCGTGAGATAGGTGAAATCGGCATGGCCCGGCCGGAACTTTGCGGCAATGTCGCCATAGTCCTTCGAGCGCTGGTCGACATTCTCGATCAACAGCGAAATCGGCGTACCGGTCGTCAGTTCGACGCCATCCTCGACGAAGGTACCGGACAGAATTTTGACCGCGTCGGGCTCGCGGCGCTGGGTCGTGAAGCGCGATTGCCCCGGCCGCCGGCGGTCGAGCCAGTGCTGGATGTCCTCGGCCTTCAGGGCAAGGCGCGGCGGCGTGCCGTCGACCACGCAGCCAAGCGCCGGCCCGTGGCTCTCGCCCCAGGTCGTCACGCGAAAAAGATGACCGAACGTATTGTGCGACATGGCTCCGAAATGCGAACCCCGGCGGGGCCGCCCTTGCAACTGGTCAGGAAACGCGCCCGGCCGGTCCGGGCAGGTCTCCAAAGCGAACCATACAGGAGAAGTTCAGACGATGCTCATGTCCGGCGCGTCTTCGGCCTTCATGCCGATGACGTTGTATCCCGCATCGACATAATGGACCCCGCCGGTGACGCCCGAACCGAGATCGGAAAGCAGATAGAGGCCGGTCTTGCCGACTTCGTCGATCGTCACCGTGCGCTTCATCGGCGCGTTGAGCTCGTTCCATTTGAGGATGTAACGGAAGTCGCCGATGCCGGAAGCCGCGAGCGTCTTGATCGGCCCGGCCGAGATCGCATTGACGCGGATATTGTTGCGTCCGAGATCGACCGCCAGATAGCGCACGCTTGCCTCGAGCGCCGCCTTGGCGACGCCCATTACGTTGTAATGCGGGATGACCTTCTCGGCGCCGTAATAGGTGAGCGTGACGAGCGAGCCGCCATCGGTCATCAGCGGTTCGGCGCGGCGGCACAGCGCCGTGAACGAATAACAGGAGATCGCGAGGCTCGCCGTGAAGTTTTCGAGCGAGGTATCGACATAGCGTCCGTCGAGTTCATCCTTGTTGGCATAGGCGATGGCGTGGACGAGAAAGTCGAGCTTGCCCCATTCCTTCGACAACCGCTCGAAAACGGCGTCCATGCTGGCGGCGTCGGTGACGTCGCACGGCATGACCATGCTCGACCCGACCGATTCCGCGAGCGGCATCACGCGCTTCTGCAGCGCTTCGCCCTGAAAGGTGAAAGCCAGTTCCGCACCCTGATCTGCGCAAGCCTTGGCGATACCCCAGGCGATCGACCGGTTGTTGGCGACACCCATGATAAGGCCGCGCTTGCCCGCCATAAGGCCGCCCTTGAGGGTCGCGCCTGCGATGCTGGTGGCTTCGTTCATCGGGTCCCCGTCTCTTGCTTTTTCGTCCGGCCGAAAATCGTCGCGCATCCTACACAAAACCCTATACCGGTCGAACAAAAAAGCCCGGAATTCGGCCATGCCGCCGGTTCACGATTCATGTCCAATCATGTCGGCTCAGGATTCGGAAAAATCCTTGCGTGGATTGTGCTTAGCCCCTGCCGTCCAGGTTGCCGCGAAATCGCGGAGGGCCTCGTCGGGGACCTTGGGCAAAACGACCTCAAGCGTCACATACTGGTCTCCCGGCGCGCCGCCCTCGACGGCTATGCCACGGCCCTTCAGGCGCAGCCTTGTGCCGGTATTCGCGCCCGCCGGGATCGTCAGTGAGACAGGCCCGGAGACGGTGGGCGCATCGATCCGCGCGCCGAGCACCGCTTCTGGAAGGCTGACCGGCAAGGCGAGGTGAATGTCGCGTCCCTCGCGCCGGAAACAGGGGTGCGGTTCGACGGCGACTGAGACAAGCGCGTCGCCAGCGTCCGCACCGCCATGTCCCTCATCGCCCTGTCCGCGCAGCCTGATCTGCTGCCCGTCGTCGATGCCAGCCGGGACATTGACCTCAAGCGTCTTGCCGCCATCGAGACGCACACGCTTGCGAACGCCATTGGCCGCTTCGAGAAAGCTCACGCTCAGCCGGTAGCCCCGGTCGCTGCCGCGCGCGCGAAAGACACGTTTGCCGGCGCTGCGAATGCCTTCGAAAAGTTCGGAGAAGATATCTTCAGATGGGGCAGGTTCGGCCGCGCCGCGCCGCATCGTTTCCTCGAAGACCGGCGCGCGCGCGGCGCCTGCTGCGGCACGCCGTTCGGCCTCGAAGCGCCGTCGCGCGGCTTCGTCCTTGAGCTGATTGTAGGCGGCCGTCACTTCCTGAAAGCGGGACTGCTGGCGCGCGGCATTGCCTTCGCTCTGGGCATCCGGGTGCAGACGTTTGGCGAGACGCCGATAGGCGGCCTTGACCTCCGTATTGCCTGCGTCCCGCGCAAGCCCCAGAATTTCGTAAGGATCGCGCACGGCGCCCGCTTCTCCGCCCAGGTGAAACCCGAAGAATAGCCGCCACCGCGATACGAATTGGTTAAGGATTGGCCGCGTTGTCGAGCCGGTCGAGCTCGGCAGCGGGCGGCGCGGGCGCCCGCGCCTCGAGCGCGGCATCGGCCTCCGTCGGCGGCGTTGGGCCCGGCAGGTGCGGCACCAGAACCGCCAGCCGGTCGAGCGCGCCGGCATGCCCGCTGCGCGCCGCCAGCGTGTACCAGGCAAGGGCGCGGGCCGGATCTTCCTCGACGCCGAGTCCACGCTCATACATCACGCCGAGATTGTAGCGCGCCACCGGAACGCCGGCGACGGCGGCGGCATGAAACCAGAACGACGCTTTCCTGTAATCCTGTGGAATGCCGTCGCCATCGAGATACATGAAAGCCGAATTGACTTGCGAGGCGACGAGCCCGGCGCGGCCGGAGCGTTCGTAGAAATAGAGGGCGCGCTCGGGATTCCGGTCGACGCCTTTGCCTTGCCGCAGCAACGTCGCGACATTGCGCATCGCCGCGAGATCGTCGCGTTGCGCGAGAGGCAGCCAGATATCGAATGCATTTCGGAAATTGCCGGCGTCATAGGCGGCGACGCCTTCGTCGAAACGGTCGCTATCGGCTTGCGTCAAGGCCCTGCTTTGCTCGATCCGGTCGCGAACCGTCGTGCCCGGCCCCTGTGCCGCAGCGGTTTGCGGCCATGCAAGCGATATCGCCAAGGCGGCAAAAACCGGAAAGCGGGCGGGCCGAAGTTCTGTCATGGACTTCGCCCCGCTCGCTTAAAATCAATTCTGGATTTGCCATGAACCGTCGGGCTGACGGCAAGCGGTGCCGTAAGCCTGTTCACTCCGGCCGCCGACATTGATCGTCTGTGTGTATTCGCGACAGGTCACATTGCTTGACTGGTAGGCGGCTTGCGGTGTCACCGAGCCGTAATGACCGGAGTCCGGATTGCGCCACTGCACGGCTTGGCCCGAGCGCCCGGTTTCGAGCGCATTGTAGGTTGTCTGTCCCATATAGGCCTGGTCGGCGCGGTCGAGCGATTTGCCGATCTCGCTACCGATCAGGGCGCCGAGCAGCACGCCTGCGCCAGTGGCCCAGAGCCGTCCAGTGCCGCCGCCGATAGCCTGACCTGCAAGGCCGCCGGCGACTGCGCCGCCGACCGTGCCTATTGTCTGCTTCGTGCCGGCGCCGCCAAAGCCGCCTTGCTGATCGCAGGCCGCGAGTGCCAGCGCCACGGCGCCGACGGCAATTCCCTTGACGAGTTTCATCTCATTCCATCCTGTGGTTTTGGTCGAAAGACCGCCATACTTTCGGTATGGAGCGGAAAATTCCATTTCCGGAACCATATAAGAACAGAGGTATATAAGACACCGATTGTGGCAAGAATGGAGCATCCGGCAGCCCGGCGTCGTCTGGACGCCGGTTTTCCGCGGCGATGGCGTCGAAACGGGGCATCTCGATGAGCGACAGCATGACAAAGGCGGATGGCGCCGAAATTTTCACCTCCGAAGACCCGGTCGCGCTGTTTCGCGAATGGATGGATCTGGCGCGCGCAAAGGAGCCGGAAGATGCCAATGCAATGGCACTGGCAACCGCCGACAAATCGGGGCTGCCCGATGTGCGCATGGTGCTGTTGAAAGACGTCGACGCGCGCGGCTTCGTTTTCTACACCAATCTCGAAAGCGACAAGGGCTGTGAGCTTGCCGAGAATTCGCAGGCCGCCATCTGTTTTCACTGGAAGAGTTTGCGCCGGCAGGTGCGCGTTCGCGGGTCCGTGAGCCCTGTCAGCGACGAGGAGGCGGATGCCTATTTCGCGACGCGCGCCCGCGACAGCCAGATCGGCGCCTGGGCATCGCGGCAGTCGCGGCCGCTTGAAACGCGCTTCGAACTCGAACGCGAAGTGGCGAAGTTCGTTGCCAAGTTCGGAATCGGC
>PHEO01000235.1 GCA_002841195.1 Alphaproteobacteria bacterium HGW-Alphaproteobacteria-11 | reverse complement strand
CCCGCCGCTTCTTGTTGTTCTAGTTTTCAAGCGCACTCGTACTGACGCTGCCGTCGCGCGAATAAACATCGTCACGAAAATTGACGACACCGTCGTCGGCAACCCATGCCGTCAGATAGACAAGATAAATCGGCACCTGCTGCGTCAGGTAAGCGTTGCGATACTGTTTGGATTCGATCATCCGGCCGACACGGCCTCCATCCCATTCGGCATTGTCGCCCTGCATCAGCCACGTCACGAGACCGCGCACATTCCTGACGCGCACACAGCCCGAGCTGAAGTTTCGTCCCTGCCGCCCGAACAGCGTCTTGGTCGGGGTGTCGTGCAGGAAGATCGCCTGGTTGTTCGGGAAGTTGATCTTGACCGTGCCGAGCGAATTGTAGGGCCCCGGATCCTGCCGGAGATAATAAGCCTCGTTGATGCGCGGGTTGGACCAGTCGATCTGGTGCGGATCGAGCTCGCGGATATTCGCGTCCCACCCTTGCATGACGCGAATACCTTGCCGCTTGAGAAAATCGGGATTGGCCCTGATCTTCGGCAGCATGTCCGCCATCGCAATGGACTTCGGCACATACCAATAGGGATTGAAGGTAATCGAATTGACCTGGCTGACGATCTCGGGCGTCTGACGGCCCTGCGTACCCACGATCACGCGTTCGCGGAATTCGACGACGCCGTTGTTGACCGCCTCGACTTCCTGACCCGCGATATTGACGAAGACATAGCGCCGTTCGAGCTTCGGGATGATCTCGCCAAGCCGTCGCTGATTGAGTTCGAGCTGGCGAATACGCGTCTGAACCGGCACATTCATCGCGGCCACGGTCCGGCGTCCGACGATGCCGTCGGGCTCAAGCCCGTTGCGCGCCTGATACCGCTTCACACCCTCATACACCGTCTCGTCGTAGAGATAGGGGTCGCCATCGGACACAGCCATGTCGCCTTCGGCCAGCAGCCGCTTGCGCACCACAGCGACGCGCGCATCGCGCACACCGAGCTCCAGACGCTCGCCGGCCGGCACACGCGCCCAGCCGCCCCAATTTGCGATCTCGCGATACATCGCAATCGCCTGCGCCAGCGGAATCAAGCCGTCTTCGGCAAGCACCGGCGCGGCCGACCGCTTCACGGCGTCGGCCATCGGCGCGGATTGGCTGTTGGCCTGCCACGGATCGACCCAATGCGTCTCGGATTGCCCGTAATGCGCCGCCGTCTCGGCGGACGCCGCACCCGCGCCGCCCGCCGCGCAAAGCAGCGCCGCCAGCACAGCCCGGCGAAGCGAAACGCGACTCGCAATAGCCCTGAAAACCCACTTCAAAACGCCACGCCCTCCTTCAGGGCCGAATGTCGCCTGCCCCAGCCTTACCATTTTGGGACAGCGTATCGAAACAAGCGCCCGCATTTCGCGGAAACGCCCCATATTGTGTATCAGCAAACATCAACATTTGTGGCCGCGCGGCTCAGAATCGGCCAATCTCCTTGCGATGAGTGATGAAATTGCAACTTTCGTGCTCAATGCGGGGGTCATTCTGGCCCTGATGCTGGCTGTTTGGGCCCTCAGCCTCTCGCTGCGCGACGCCGGCATTGTCGACGTTTTCTGGGGTCTCGGCTTCGCCGTCATCGCGCTCGTGACCTGGGCGGCCAATCCGGGCTACGGCGCCCGCGCGGCGCTCATTGCCGGGCTGACAATGCTCTGGGGCCTGCGCCTCGGGCTCTACCTGTTTATCCGCTGGCGCGGCGAACCCCATGAGGACCGCCGCTATGCCGCCATGCGCGCGAAGCGCGGCCCGGCTTTCTGGTGGCAAAGCCTCTACATCGTCTTCGGCCTTCAGGCCGTCATCATGCTGCTCGTCTCGCTGCCGGTGCAGTTCGGCATCATGGCGCCGGCGCCCGCCCATCTGACGTTCCTCGACCTTGCGGGCGCGCTGATGGTGCTCGCCGGCCTCGCCTTCGAAAGCATCGGCGACGCGCAATTGATGGCCTTCAAGGCCGACCCCGCCAACAAGGGAAAGGTGATGGACCGCGGCCTCTGGGCGTGGACGCGCCATCCGAACTATTTCGGCGACGCGCTGGTCTGGTGGGGATTGTTCGTCATCGCCTTCTCCGCCCCCGCCCTCTGGTGGACGGCGATCGGCCCGGCCGTGATGACTTGGTTTCTGGTCAAGGTCTCGGGAAAGGCGCTGCTGGAACGCGGCCTCCGGAAGTCGCGCCCCGGCTACGACGAATATGTCGCGCGGACGAGCGGCTTCATCCCGCTGCCGCCAAAGCGAAGGCGCTGAGATCGGCGACGGCGCGGAAAAATCAGAGACGGTAGCGGATCTGGTCGGTCCAGAAGCGTTCGAGCTTGAACAGCGTCGCATTGACCTGCCTCAGTTCGTCCGCCGTGATGTCGGCAACATCGGCGATCATCGCGCAATGCTTCTTGTAGACATCGTCGATCCCCGCGCAGATCGCCCGGCCCTTGTCGGTCAGCTTGACGCGAACCGAGCGCCGGTCCGAACGCGAGCGCTGGTGATGGATATAGCCGGCCTCGACAAGCTTCTTGAGGTTGTAGGAAACGTTCGAACCGAGATAGTGGCCGCGTGTCCTGAGTTCGCCCGCCGTCATCTCGGCATCGCCGATATTGAACAGCAGCAGCGCCTGCACGCTGTTGATCTCGGTCACGTCGATACGGTCGAGCTCGTCCTTGATCACATCGAGAAGCCGCCGATGCAGACGCTCGACATAGGTCAGCGCCTCCAGATATGCGGTTTTCTTGCCCGAATCTTCCTGATCCGCAATGGCATCGGTGGTCTTGATGTTGGTCATACCCATGGGTTGGCCCTCGAACTCGCACGAAACAGCGTCGCTGCGGCGCCTTCTGGCCCCGCTCGCGTCACCATATTCGCCGTCATCCTAACGAGGCCTTAAACCCGCCGCCTTGCGCACCGTTCCGAAGGAAACATGCTTAAAACTATATTTCACCGCGAATAAGCTTGATGACGCCGGAGAAGTCGAGACCGTCCTCGCCGGCCGCCTCCATCAGCGCATAGAGCTGCGCGGCCTGCGCGCCGAGCGGCGTCGGCGTCCGTGCCGTTTTGGACGCATCTTGCGCCAGCCGCAAATCCTTCAGCATCATCGCCGCGCTGAAGCCCGGCGCATAGTTGCGGTTGGCGGGCGACGCCGGCACAGGACCCGGCACGGGACAATAAGAGGTCATCGACCAGCACTGGCCCGAAGCGGTGGATGAAATATCGAACAGCGTCTGCGCATCAAGCCCGAGCTTCTCGCCCAGCACGAAAGCCTCCGACACGCCGATCATCGAAATGCCGAGGATCATGTTGTTGCAGACCTTGGCGACCTGGCCGTTGCCGGCCGCGCCCGCGTGAAAGATGTTCTTGCCCATCTTTTCGAGCAGCGGCTTCGCCTTGCCGAACGCATCGTCGCTTCCGCCGACCATGAATGTCAGCGTGCCCGCCTCCGCCCCGCCGACGCCGCCCGACACCGGCGCATCGACCATCTGCATGCCGGCCTTTTCGGCCGCTGCGATCGTTTCGCGCGCCGAGGGCACGTCGATGGTCGAGGAATCGATGAACACCGTGCCCTTGGCCGCCGCCGCGACCAGCCCTTCGTCTCCGAGATAGACCGACCGCACATGCTCACCCGCCGGCAGCATCGTCACGACGAATTCGACATCGCCCGCCGCGTCGCTTGCGCGGGCCGCCTTCGCGGCGCCCGCTTCCACCAGACCCGCCACCGCCTTCTCGCTGAGATCGAACACCTTGAGTGCGTGTCCGGCCTTCAGGAGATTGCGCGCCATCGGCCCGCCCATATTGCCGAGCCCGATAAATCCGACCTTCGCCATCGCGTCCTCCTTCGGCGCTTCTCAGGGAAGCGTCAGTTCGTTCGCGCCCAGCGGCGCAAAATATTCATCCACATCGCCCGCGCGCATTTCGGCAAGCGTCGCCGGCTTCCATTTCGGCGCCTGGTCCTTGTCGATCACGACCGCCCGCACGCCTTCGTAGAAATCATGTCCTTTGACGAAGCGTTCGATCAGCCGGTATTCGAGCTTCATGCAGCCTTCGAAATCGAGCGCCGCGCCTTCACGGATCTGCCGGAATGCAACCAGCGTACTCGTCGGCGATTTCGTTTCGATCGTGTCTGCGGTTTTCATCGCCCATTCGCCGCCATCGCCACGCAGCGAGGAAAGTATCTCCGCAACCGACCCCTTCGCGAAATGCGCGCCTATTTCTTTCTGCATCGACGCCAGCGGCGCCGCGCCTTCTTCTTCCACAACCTCGCGCAGCGCGACACGCGGCCCGGTTCCGC
>PHEO01000013.1 GCA_002841195.1 Alphaproteobacteria bacterium HGW-Alphaproteobacteria-11 | reverse complement strand
CTTTGCCGCCGAGGAAGATGTACGTTTCGAGACGCCGGGCGGCGTCGAGCGTCTCTACAAGGTTGTGGTGCGGCCGCTGAGCGGTGCCGATGGCGGCGCCGTCTGGCTGTTCCGCGACCTGACGGTGGAGCGCGACCGCGCCGAACTCGCCGAGCGAACGCACAAGCGGTCCATATCCTATGTCGAGAACGCCCCGGTCGGTTTCTTCGCCGCCGATGCCGAACGCGGCGCTATCGTCTATCTCAATCCGACGCTTGGCCGCTGGCTCGATGTCGAACCGGCGCATGTCACCGGACGCGGCCTGACGCTCGCCGATCTGGCGCTTGGCGAAGCGCCGGCGCTGACCGACGGAGAAGGCGGTCCGGACGGCGAAATGGCGCCGCTCGATCTCGATCTCGATCTGAAGGGACCGGAGGGCCGCGCCGTTCCGGTCCGCATCATCCGCAGCCGGCTTGAGGGCGTGCGCGGCCGGCCGGGGCACATCTTTGCGCTGGTGCTCAACCGGACGACCGGCGACAAGGCCGAAGTGACGGCCCGCGACGCCGAGATGCGGTTTGCGCGCTTCTTCAACAATGCGCCAATCGGCATTGCGACGGTCGATCAGGACGGCCGGATCGACAATGCCAACAGCGCTTTTGTCGGCTATGTCGGTGAGAGCGTCGAACGCGGCATGCGGCTTGCAGATCTCGTGGCCGAGGATGACCGGCCGGCCGTCGACGAGTTGCTGGGCCGCGCGCGGACAGGCCAGTTGTCTGGGGCCGCGGTCGATATTCACCTGCAGCGCAATGCCGAGCGGGTCGGCCAGCTCTATGCCGCACGCGTCGATGCGGGTGAGGGCGCGGCGCTGGTCGTTTATCTGGTCGATGCGACCGAACAGAAATCGCTCGAAATGCAATTCGCGCAGTCGCAAAAGATGCAGGCCGTCGGCCAGCTCGCGGGCGGCGTCGCGCATGACTTCAACAATCTGCTGACGGCGATCATCGGCTTCTGCGACCTGCTGCTGGCGCGCCACCAGGCGGGCGACCCTTCGTTCGCCGATGTCGTGCAGATCAAGCAGAACGCCAACCGCGCCGCCAACCTGACGCGCCAGCTGCTTGCCTTCTCGCGGCGGCAGACGCTGCGTCCCAAGGTGTTGTCGCTGACGGACGCGCTGGCCGAATTGCAGAACCTGCTGGCGCGGCTGCTCACCGAAAAGGTCGAACTGAAGATCGTGCATGGCCGCGATCTCGGCCTCGTCAAGGTCGACCAGAACCAGCTGGAGCAGGTCGTCATCAATCTCGCCGTCAACGCGCGCGACGCGATGCCGGACGAGGGCGGGCGTCTGACGATCCGTACCGCCAATGTGTCGGAAGCCGACAGCCGGGCGCTCGATCACGCGCTGATGCCGCATGGCGAATATGTGCTGATCGAGGTTGCCGATACCGGTCACGGCATTCCGAAGGAAAATCTCGGCAAGATCTTCGAGCCGTTCTACACGACCAAGGATCCTTCCAAGGGCACGGGACTCGGCCTTTCGACGGTCTATGGCATCGTCAAGCAGACGGGTGGTTTCATCTTCCCCTATTCGACGATCGGCAAGGGCACGACCTTCCGCATCTATCTGCCGCGTTATTTCGAAACGGCGGCCGACCGCAAGCAGGAAGAAATCGCGCTGGCCGCGGCGCCGCCGGAACCTTCCGATCTCACCGGCAAGGGTACGATCCTGCTGGTCGAGGACGAGGACGCCGTACGCACCTTTGCGGCGCGGGCGCTGGCGACGCGCGGCTACGAGGTGCTGCAGGCCGAAAGCGGCGAGGCGGCGCTTGCGGTGGTCGATGCCTATGAGGGCCGCATCGACCTCGTGGTGTCCGATGTCGTGATGCCCAACATGGATGGGCCGACCATGGCCAAGGAGCTGAAGCACAAGCTGCCGGACACGCCGATCATTTTCGTGTCGGGCTATGCGGAAGATGCCTTCGCCAAAAGCCTCGATCCCGAACAGGAATTCCACTTCCTGCCCAAGCCCTTCTCGCTGAAGCAGCTGGCGGCGGCCGTCAAGGAAGTGATGAAGGCGAAGTGACTTCTGTTCTGGAGGCGGTGTGCTCATCATATTTTCGGGATTGCCCGGCACCGGAAAGACGACGCTCGCCCGCGAGCTTGCGCGGCGGCTTGGCGCGACCTATCTGCGCATCGACACCATCGAACAGGCGTTGAAGAATTCGAGCCTGCGGATCGATCCGGTCGAAGATGCGGGATATGCGGCGGGTTTCGCGCTTGCCGCCGACAATCTGCGGATCGGGCGCGTGGTGGTCGCGGATTCCGTGAACCCGATCGATTTGACGCGTTCTGCCTGGCGGAATGTTGCGGAACGTGCCGGATGCGAGGCCGTCGACGTCGAAGTGATCTGTTCCGACCCGGCCGAGCACCGCAGGCGCGTCGAGACGCGCGTGTCCGATATTGCCAGCCTGAAGCAGCCGACATGGGCGGAAGTTCAGGGGCGCGATTACGCGCCATGGAACAGCGAACGCATCGTGATCGACACGACCGGCAAGCCGCCAGCGGAGATGCTTGCCGAATTGCTCGACCGCTTGCCGTCGCCAGGAAATTCCTGAACTTGGTCTGCATACCCATCGGGTCACGGCCGCAGGAGGAAAATTTCGCAAAAATCTGGAACTTTTTGCGAACTCAAGTTTAATTATGTAATTGAATCAATAACTTAAAAATTCCGTTGCCACAGAGAACAAAACCGGTACATTAACCGCATTGCGCGACTCGGCGGGCAATGGAATAAGGGGAAACCGGTCATGTCAAAGAATGTTGTGAGCCTCGTGAAAGACGATTCAGACAAGAAGAAGGCGCTGGACGCCGCTCTCAGCCAGATCGAGCGGTCGTTCGGCAAGGGCTCCATCATGCGGCTCGGCAAGAACGAGCAGATCGTCGAGATCGAGGCGATCTCGACCGGGTCGCTCGGCCTCGATATTGCGCTCGGGATCGGCGGCTTGCCGCGCGGCCGGGTCATCGAAATCTACGGGCCGGAATCGTCCGGCAAGACCACGCTGGCGCTGCAGACCATTGCCGAAGCCCAGAAGAAGGGCGGCGTCTGCGCCTTTGTCGATGCCGAACACGCGCTCGACCCGATCTATGCCCGCAAGCTCGGCGTGCAACTCGACGAATTGCTGATTTCCCAGCCCGATACCGGCGAGCAGGCGCTCGAGATTGCCGACACGCTGGTGCGTTCCAGCGCCGTCGACGTGCTGGTGATCGACTCGGTCGCGGCGCTGACGCCCAAGGCCGAACTGGAAGGGGAGATGGGCGACAGCCTGCCCGGCCTCCAGGCGCGGCTGATGAGCCAGGCGCTCCGGAAGCTCACCGCCTCGATTTCCAAGTCGAACACGATGGTCATTTTCATCAACCAGATCCGCATGAAGATCGGCGTGATGTTCGGCAGCCCCGAAACGACCACGGGCGGCAATGCGCTGAAATTCTATGCCTCCGTCCGGCTCGACATCCGCCGCATCGGCGCGATCAAGGAGCGTGACGAGGTGGTCGGCAACCAGACCCGCGTCAAGGTCGTCAAGAACAAGGTCGCGCCGCCCTTCAAGCAGGTCGAATTCGACATCATGTATGGCGAGGGCATCTCGAAGACCGGCGAGCTTGTCGATCTCGGCGTCAAGGCCGGCATCGTCGAGAAGTCCGGTTCCTGGTTCTCCTACAACAGCCAGCGCATCGGCCAGGGCCGCGAGAACGCCAAGCAGTTCCTCAAGGACAATCCCGACATGGCCGCCGAAATCGAGGCCGCGGTCCGCCAGAATGCCGGCCTGATCGCCGAGCAGATCATGCAGGCGGAACCCTCCAGCGAGGATGACGACGGCGATCTGGAGGCCAGCGCCTGAGCCCCTTGTTTCAAGTTTCCTGATGAGAGCCGAAGCGGCGCCGGGTACCCTCCGGCGCCGTTTTCATTTATGCCGTGTGGCGGGCCATTCTGGACAGTCGGCGGGGCGACAGGTAAAAGCTCGGGGCACTGGATTTTTCCGAATAACCGGAGAATAAACGAGCGAATGGCGGGCTTTTCGGCCGGGCTGTTCGCGGATATTCCCGAAGCCCGACTGCGAGACCAGAGAAATCATGGCCGGCCTCAACGAGATCAGAGCGAAGTTTCTGGAATTCTTCCGGGCCGAGGACCATGAGGTCGTTGCCTCGGGGCCGCTCGTGCCGAACAACGATCCGACATTGCTCTTCACCAATGCCGGCATGGTGCCGTTCAAGAACGTCTTCACCGGTCAGGAAAAGCGGCCTTACGTCCGTGCTGCGTCGTCGCAGAAATGTGTGCGCGCCGGCGGCAAGCACAACGATCTCGACAATGTCGGCTACACGGCGCGGCATCACACCTTCTTCGAGATGCTCGGCAACTTCTCTTTCGGCGACTACTTCAAAGCCGAGGCGATCGAATTTGCCTGGCGGCTGGTGACATCGGAATTCGGGCTGCCGAAAGACCGCCTGATCGCGACCGTCTATGCCGAAGACGACGAGGCGTATGGCCTGTGGCGGAAGATTGCCGGCCTGCCGGAAAGCCGCATCATTCGCATTCCGACATCCGACAATTTCTGGTCGATGGGCGATACGGGCCCGTGCGGACCCTGCTCGGAAATCTTCTTCGATCACGGCGACAAGATTCCCGGCGGCCCGCCCGGCAGCCCGGACCAGGACGGCGACCGGTTCATCGAAATCTGGAACCTGGTGTTCATGCAGTATGAACAGCAGGCCGACGGATCGCGCCTCAATTTGCCCAAGCCCTCGATCGACACCGGCATGGGGCTTGAGCGCGTTGCGGCGGTGCTGCAGGGTACGCATGACAATTATGCGACCGATCTGATGCGCGCGCTGATCGTCGCTTCGGCGGAGGCGTCGAAGAGCGATCCCGACGGCCCGCATACGGTGAGCCACCGCGTTATCGCCGATCATCTGCGTTCGTCGTCCTTCCTGCTGGCAGACGGCGTGATGCCGTCCAATGAAGGCCGCGGCTATGTGCTTCGCCGCATCATGCGCCGCGCGATGCGCCATGCGCAGCTTGTCGGCGTCGCGGAGCCCCTGATGTGGCGGCTCGTGCCGGCGCTGGTCCGGCAGATGGGCGATGCCTATCCCGAGTTGCGCCGCGCCGAACCGCTGATCACCGAAACGCTGAAGCTTGAAGAAACGCGCTTCCGTGAAACGCTGACGCGCGGGTTGAAGCTGCTCGACGAGGAAATCGAGAAGCAGCAGGGCAAGGGTGTGCTCCCCGGCGACGTCGCCTTCAAGCTCTATGACACCTACGGCTTTCCGCTCGATCTGACGCAGGATGCGCTGCGCTCGCGCGGCATGAGTGTCGACCAGACGGGATTCGACGCGGCGATGGCGAAGCAGCGCCAGGATGCGCGCGCCGCATGGTCGGGTTCCGGCGAGAAGGCGACCGAGGCGGTCTGGTTCGAGCTTCGCGAGAAGCATGGTGCGACGGAATTCCTCGGTTATGAAACCGAAAACGCCGAGGGCAAGATCGTTGCGATTATTGTCGATGGAAAACCGGTCGATGAGATTGCTGCCGGCGCGGAAGCCGCGATCATCGCCAACCAGACGCCGTTCTATGGCGAGTCCGGCGGGCAGGTCGGCGACAGCGGTGTTTTGTTCACGCCCGGCGGTGCGGAGTTTCCGGTTTCGGACACGATGAAAAAGCTCGGCGATCTGCATGTGCATATCGGCAAGCTCGCGCGCGGCAAGCTCAAACTCGGCGATATTGTCGAGATGCAGGTCGACAGCGCCCTGCGCACGGCAACGCGCGCCAATCACTCGGCAACGCATCTGGTGCATGAGGCGCTGCGGCGTGTGCTGGGGCCCCATGTCACGCAGAAGGGCTCGATGGTCGGGCCGGAGCGCCTGCGCTTCGACTTTTCGCACCCGAAGCCAATGACGGCGGCGGAAATCGCCGAGGTCGAAACCATCGTCAATCGTATCGTCCGTCAGAATACCGAAGTCTCGACGCGGCTGATGACGCCCGACCAGGCGATCGAGGCCGGTGCGCTGGCGCTGTTTGGCGAGAAATACGGCGATGAGGTTCGCGTGCTGGCGATGGGGCTCGACGAGAACAACGACAATGGCACCTATTCGGTCGAGCTCTGCGGCGGCACGCATGTGCGCCGCGTCGGCGACATCGCGATCTTCAAGATCGTCAGCGAGAGCGCCGTCGCGTCGGGCATTCGCCGCATCGAGGCGCTGACGGGCGAGGGCGCGCGGGCCTATCTCGTCGAACAGGACCGGACGCTCAGGGAAGCCGCCGGCGCGCTGAAAATTTTGCCGGAGGATTTGCCGGCGCGCGTCGTCTCGCTGATGGAAGAACGCAAGCGGCTCGAACGCGAACTGACCGAGGCGAAGAAAAAGCTCGCCATGGGCGGCGGTTCGGGCGGCGGCGCGGCGGAAACGCCGGTGCAGGAGTTTGGTGGCGTCAAACTCGTTGCGCGCAAGCTCGACGGCGTCAACCCGAAGGATTTGCGCGGGCTCGTGGACGACGCCAAGAAGCAGGTCGGGTCCGGCGTCGTCGCGTTTGTTGCCGTCAGCGAAGACGGGAAGGGCGCGATTGCGGTTGGCGTGACGGCGGACCTGACGGCGAAGTTCAACGCCGTCGATCTGGTGAAGGCCGGTTCGGCCGCAATGGGTGGCGCGGGCGGCGGCGGGCGGCCCGACATGGCGCAGGCCGGCGGTCCCGATGGCGCGAAGGCCGATGCCGCGCTCGACGCGGTGCGTGCGGCCGTCGGAGAGCTTGCGGGCGCGGCCTAGGCGAGGCCCTGCTTCGCCAGCGCCTTGCCGAGGTTCTCGGCCACCTTGTCGAGGAAACCTTCCGTCGACAGCCATGACTGCTCGGAACCGACCAGCAACGCCAGGTCCTTCGTCATGTAGCCGCTCTCGACCGTCGAGACGCAGACCTTTTCGAGCGTCGCGGCAAACTTCGCCAGCGCATCGTTGCCGTCGAGCTTGGCGCGATGCGAAAGGCCGCGCGTCCAGGCGAAGATCGAGGCGATGGAATTGGTCGAGGTCTCCTCGCCGCGCTGATGCGCGCGAAAGTGGCGCGTCACGGTGCCGTGGGCGGCCTCGGCTTCCATGATCTTGCCGTCCGGCGTCAGCAGCACCGAGGTCATCAGACCGAGCGAACCGAAGCCCTGTGCGACCGAATCCGACTGTACGTCGCCATCGTAGTTCTTGCAGGCCCAGACATAACCGCCCGACCACTTCATCGACGAGGCCACCATGTCGTCGATCAACCGGTGCTCATAGGTGATCTTCGCGGCGTCGAAATCGGCCTTGAATTCCTTCTCGTAAATCTCCTGAAAGAGATTCTTGAAGCGGCCGTCATAGGTTTTCAGGATCGTGTTTTTGGTCGACAGATAGACCGGATATTTGCGGTCGAGGCCGAACTTCATGCAGGCGCGGGCGAAATCCCGAATGCTGTCGTCGAGGTTGTACATCCCCATTGCGACACCTGAGGACGGGAAATCGAAAATCTCCTCCTCGATCGTGTCCTTGCCGTCCTCCGACACCCATTTCATCGTCAGCTTGCCCTTGCCGGGGATCAGCAAGTCGGTGGCGCGGTACTGGTCGCCGAAGGCGTGGCGGCCAATGACGATCGGCTCGGTCCAGCCGGGCACGAGGCGCGGGATGTTGCGGCAGATGATTGGCTCGCGAAACACCGTGCCGCCGAGAATGTTGCGGATCGTGCCGTTGGGCGAGCGCCACATCTTCTTCAGCTTGAATTCCTCAACGCGCGCCTCATCGGGCGTGATGGTCGCGCATTTCACGCCGACGCCGTGGCGCTTGATCGCCTCGGCGCTTTCGACTGTCACCTTGTCGTCGGTGTCGTCGCGATGTTCCATGCCGAGGTCGTAATAGTCGATATCGAGCTCGAGATAGGGGAAGATCAGCTTGTCCTTGATCATCTGCCAGATGATCCGGGTCATCTCATCGCCATCGAGATCGACCACGGGGTTTGCAACTTTGATCTTCGGCATGGGGGGTCCTTCAAGACGTGTAACGGGCGGACGCGGCGGCCGCGCAAAACGAGCCTCTTCCCTATAACATTGCGGGCCGATTGATTAAAGGCGGGCAATCGCTTATTGACGCACGCCCACTTCCGTAACGGAAACTTTCAACCCCATGGCCGGAACCGACCAGACCAGGAGAGGCGAGACCCCGCTTGAAGCGGGACCGGCGGTGATTCTGGTCGCGCCGCAGCTTGGCGAGAATATCGGCACGGCGGCGCGCGCCATGCTCAATTTCGGGCTGACCGACCTCCGGCTGGTGCGGCCGCGCGACGGCTGGCCCAACGAGCGCGCCCGTGCGTCGGCATCGGGCGCCGACATCGTGGTCGACGGCGCACGGGTGTTCGACACGACGGCGGCGGCCGTCGCCGATCTCGATTATGTCATTGCGACGACGGCCCGCGCGCGCGACATGGTGAAGCCGATTTTGACGCCCGAAGCGGCGGCGGCGGGCCTGCGCGATGCCGTCCGAAAGGGTGGGCAGGCCGGCCTCCTTTTCGGGCCGGAGCGTACCGGGCTTGAGAACGACGATCTGGCGTTTGCCGACGCGCTGATGATGGTGCCGGTCAATCCGGCCTTCGCCTCGCTCAACCTCGCCCAATGCGTGCTGCTGATGTCCTATGAATGGCACAAGGCGGGCGATGCGACCGAGGCGGCGCGGATCGACTACCAGCAGACACGGCCGGCCAACAAGGACGAGTTGCTCGGTTTCTTCAAGCATCTTGAAGGCGAGCTCGACCGGTTCGGCTTCCTGAAGCCGCCGGAGAAGAAGCCGTCGATGATCCGCAACCTGCGCAACATGTTCCAGCGGGCGGCGCTCACCGAGCAGGAAGTGCGCACGCTCAGGGGCGTCGTCGCGGCGCTGACGCGCCGGGTGCCGAAAGGCGAGGGGCGGGAGGACGCGTAGAACAAGGCCTGGATCTGCCCGTTTCCCGGCCGGCCTTGCGCGGTTTGACAGGGCTTGGCCCCCGCGCTAAAACCCGCCTCGAAACGGGCTCCCGGCATTTCGGGGGCCCGGTTTCATTCGAATACGCACCCGCGGGGACGGCGACGCTTGTAGCCAGCCCCTGTCGGCCCGGCGCCCTGAACAGGGAAAAGGGCAAAGGAGGGCGCGTTTCCTTAATTTCCGAACCAAGGAAACCGCGATGACAAAGCGCCAGGAGTCCAAGTACAAGATCGACCGCCGGATGGGCGAAAACATCTGGGGTCGTCCGAAGAGCCCGGTCAACCGCCGCGAATACGGCCCCGGCCAGCATGGCCAGCGCCGCAAGGGCAAGCTCTCGGATTACGGCGTGCAGCTGCGCGCCAAGCAGAAGCTGAAGGGCTTCTACGGCAATATTTCCGAAAAACAGTTCCGCGGCATCTACAAGGACGCCGACCGCCTGCGTGGCGACACCGGCGAGCTTCTGATCGGCCTCCTGGAGCGCCGTCTCGACGCCGTCGTCTACCGCGCCAAGTTCGTGCCCACCGTGTTTGCCGCGCGCCAGTTCGTTTCGCACGGCCATGTGATGGTCAACGGCAAGCGCGTCAACGTGCCGAGCTACCGGGTGCGCGAGGGCGATGTGGTGTCGGTTCGCGAGAAGTCGCGGCAGCTCGGGCTGGTGCTCGAAGCCGCGCAGTCGGCCGAGCGCGACACGCCGGACTATCTCGAAGTCGATCACGACAAGATGACCGCGAAATTCGTGCGCATTCCGGCCTTCGCCGATGTTCCCTATGCCGCGCGCATGGAACCGAACCTGGTCGTCGAATTCTATTCGCGCAGCTAGTTCTCGCGCGCAAGACAAACGAAAAGGCCGCTCGATAGAGCGGCCTTTTTTGTTGCCCGGAGAAGAACGTCTTACGCGGCCTGCGTTTCGACGCCCTTGGCGGCGAGATATTCGCGCAGCTCGCCCTGTTCGAACATTTCGCGGACAATGTCGCAGCCGCCGACGAATTCGCCCTTCACATAGAGTTGCGGAATGGTCGGCCAGTCGGAGAATTCCTTGATGCCCTGACGGATCTCGTCGTCGGCCAGCACGTCGATGCCCTTGAAGGGGACGCCGAGATAGGTCAGCACCTGCACGACGGCGTTGGAGAAGCCGCATTGCGGGAAGACGGGCGTACCCTTCATGAAGAGCACCACGTCCTCGCTTGCCACTTCGGTTTTGATGCGGTCGAAGACCGGATTGTCGCTCATCTCATTTGTCCTTTCACGGCGCGTCCTGCCGGCGTTTGTTTCAGTCCTGCGGCGCGCTGGTTTGCAGCGCCAATGCGTGAAGCTCGTTGCCCATGCCGCCTTTCAGCGCGCTGTAGACCATCTGGTGCTGCTGCACGCGGGTCTTGCCTCGGAAAGCCGCCGAGATGACGTTCGCCGCATAGTGATCGCCGTCGCCGGCGAGATCGCGAATGTCGACGATCGCGTCGGGAAGCGCCTCCTTGATCAGGCGTTCGATATCCGAGGCGGTCATGGCCATGTCAGCGCGTCTCCCGGTTCGTGGCGGCGGTCACAGCTCGGCACCTTCGGCCATATAGGCCGGCAACCAGCCCTCGTGTGCGACGCCAAGTTCCACCAATGATATGGGAGTGGCGCCCGCCAGTGTCAATTCGCTGCCGCCGGTGGTGCCGATGCGAAGCGCCGGCACACCGGCCTTGGTAGCGCGGGCGATGAAGCTTTCGGCGGCGCTTGCGGGCATTGTGACCAGATAGCGCGCCTGATCCTCGCCGAATGCCCAGGCATGGAGCGGCAGACCGGCCTCCGGGGCAATCGAGGCGCCGATGCCGCTTGCGATCGCCATTTCGGCCAGCGCCACCAATATGCCGCCATCGGAAACATCGTGAACGGCGCTCAGGCCTCCGGCGCGGATTTCGGTGCGGATGAAATCGCCGTTGCGGCGCTCCACCGCGAGGTCGACCGGCGGCGGCGCGCTGCGGTCGTCCTTCCGTCCGGCGATGTCGCGCAGATAGATGCTCTGGCCGAGATGGCCCTTCGTCTTGCCGACCAGCACCACGGCCTCGCCCTCGGCCTTGAAGGGGATGGTCGCGCGCTGCGCCACGTCGGGCAGCAAGCCGACGCCGCCGATCGCGGGTGTCGGCAGGATGCCCTTGCCGTTGGTTTCGTTGTAGAGCGAGACGTTGCCGGAGACGACCGGGAAGTCGAGGGCGCGACAGGCTTCGCCGATGCCCTGAATGCAGCCGACGAACTGGCCCATGATGTCGGGCTTTTCGGGATTGCCGAAATTGAGATTGTCGGTGATGGCGAGCGGCTCGGCGCCGACAGCAGTGAGGTTGCGCCAGCATTCGGCGACCGCCTGCTTGCCGCCTTCCACCGGATCGGCGGCGCAATAGCGTGGGCTGACGTCGAGCGTGAAGGCGAGGCCCTTCTTCTGGCGTTCGACGCGGATCACCGCGGCGTCGCCGCCGGGGCCGACGCCCGTGTTGCCCTGGATCAGGTGGTCGTATTGTTCCCAGACCCAGCGGCGCGAGCACATGTCGGGCAGGGCGATCATGCGCACCAGCGCTTCGCCGACATCGTTGGGCGCGGCGACGTCGGACGGCGCCAGCGTTTCGGGTTTCGCGGCCGCGACCCATGGCCGGTCGTATTCCGGCGCCTGGTCGCCCAGTTCCTTGATCGGCAGGTCGGCCATCACCTCGCCGTGGCGGCTGACCCGGAAGCGCAGATCGTCGGTCGTCTTGCCGATAATCGCGAAGTCGAGGCCCCATTTGACGAAGACGGCCTCTGCGTCTTTCTCGCGCGCCGGGTCGAGCACCATCAGCATGCGCTCCTGGCTTTCCGACAGCATCATCTCGTAGGCGCTCATGCCTTCCTCGCGGCAGGGCACCATGTCGAGGTTGAGTTCGACGCCGAGGCCGCCCTTGGCGCCCATTTCGACCGCCGAGCAGGTCAGGCCCGCCGCGCCCATGTCCTGAATGGCGATGACGGCGCCGGTCGCCATCAGTTCGAGGCAGGCTTCGAGCAGCAGCTTTTCGGAAAAGGGATCGCCGATTTGCACGGTCGGGCGCTTTTCTTCCGTGTCCTCGTCGAATTCGGCCGAGGCCATCGTCGCGCCGTGAATGCCGTCGCGGCCGGTCTTCGAGCCGAGATAGACGATCGGCAGGCCAACGCCTTTCGCTTCCGAATAGAAAATCTTGTCGGTGTCGGCAAGGCCCGCCGCGAAGGCATTGACGAGGCAGTTGCCGTTGTAGCTCGGATCGAAATTCACCTCGCCGCCGATGGTCGGTACGCCGAAGGAATTGCCGTAGCCGCCGATGCCAGCGACGACACCCGAGACGATGTGGCGCGTACGGGGATGGTCGGGTTCGCCGAAGCGCAGCGCGTTTAGCGCCGCCACGGGGCGCGCGCCCATCGTGAAGACGTCGCGCAGAATGCCGCCCACGCCCGTCGCCGCGCCTTCATGCGGTTCTATATAGGAGGGGTGATTGTGGCTTTCCATCTTGAAGATGATCGCCTGACCGTCGCCGATATCGACGACGCCGGCATTTTCGCCCGGACCGCAAATGACGCGCGGTCCGGTTGTCGGCAAGGTGCGCAGCCACTTCTTCGAAGACTTGTAAGAGCAGTGCTCGTTCCACATCGCCGAGAAGATGCCGAGCTCGGTCAGCGTCGGCTCGCGGCCGATCAGATCGAGAATGCGCTGGTACTCGTCGGGCTTCAGGCCGTGTTTGGCGATCAGCTCCGGCGTAATGGGAACGACATTCGGAATCACGCCACGGCCTCCAGCACGCTTTCGAACAGCGCGCGCCCGTCGGTCGCGCCGTTCAGCGGTTCGATCATGTTTTCGGGATGCGGCATCAGGCCGAACACATTGCCGCGTTCGTTGAGAATGCCGGCGATGTCGTTGAGCGAACCGTTGGGGTTGGTGCCGGCGGCATAGCGCAAGCCGACGCGGCCTTCGCCTTCGAGGCGCGCCAGCGTTTCGTCGTCGGTGAAATAATTGCCGTCGCCATGCGCGACCGGGCAGTTCCATATCTGGCCGCGCGTGTACTTGCGGGTGAAGTCGGTGTCGGCATTGGCGACTTCGAGCTTCACATGCCGGCAGACAAATTTGAGACCGGCATTGCGCATCAGCACGCCGGGCAGCAGCCCCGCTTCGCAGAGGATCTGGAAACCGTTGCAGACGCCGAGCACGCGCACGCCCTTGTCGGCGGCTTTCGCGACGGCGGGCATGATGTTGCCGCGCGCCGCGATCGCGCCCGTTCGCAGATAGTCGCCATAGGAAAAGCCGCCCGGCAGCACGACAAGATCGACGTCGGGAAGTTCGCGCTCGGTGTGCCAGACGGCATGCGGCTTGACGCCGGTGATCAGTTCGAGCGCATAGAGCATATCGCGCTCGCGGTTCGATCCGGGGAAGACAACGACGGCGGACTTCATGCTCACTTCTCGTCGAGCTCCACCGCGTAGTTTTCGATCACGGTGTTGGCCAGCAGCTTCTTGCACATCTCGTCGATGGCGGCGGCGGCTTTCGCGCGGTCCTTCTCGGCTAGTTCGACCTCGATATATTTTCCCTGACGCACGCTTTCGACGCCCGAGAATCCCAGCGCGCCAAGCGCCCCTTCGATGGCTTTTCCCTGCGGATCGAGAACGCCGTTCTTCAGCGTGACTTTGATACGGGCCTTCATGCGTCGTCGTTCCTCACTTCACCAGCTTCGGGCCGCTGCGCTTCGGCTCGTTCTCGAAGAGAATGCCGAGGCGGCGCGCCACTTCCTGATAGGCTTCGATCAGGCCGCCCATGTCGCGGCGAAACCGGTCCTTGTCGAGCTTGTCGTTGGAACGGATGTCCCACAGCCGGCATGAATCCGGGCTGATCTCGTCGGCCAGCACCACGCGCACCATGTCGCCTTCATAGAGCCGTCCGAACTCGACCTTGAAGTCGACGAGGCGGATGCCGATGCCGAGAAAGAGTCCGGTCATGAAGTCGTTGATGCGCAGCGCCAGCGCCATCATGTCGTCGATTTCCTGCGGCGTCGCCCAGCCGAAGGCGGTGATGTGTTCTTCCGACACCATCGGATCGCCGAGATCGTCGCTCTTGTAATAGAACTCGATGATCGAGCGCGGCAGCGCCGTGCCTTCCTCGATGCCGAGCCGCTTCGAGAGCGAGCCTGCCGCGACGTTGCGCACGACGACCTCGCAAGGGATGATCTCGACCTCGCGGATCAACTGCTCGCGCATGTTGATCGAGCGGATGAAATGCGTCGGCACGCCGATGTCGTTCAGGCGCGTGAAAATGAATTCCGAGATCCGGTTGTTGAGAACGCCCTTGCCCTCGATGATCGCGCGCTTCTGGTTGTTGAAGGCGGTGGCGTCGTCCTTGAAATGCTGGACGAGCGTGCCAGGCTCCGGGCCTTCATACAGCACCTTGGCCTTGCCTTCATAAACGCGTCTGCGCCGGCTCATGTCGTGATTCCAATCGGTTTGCCCGGAAGCTCAAGCGGAGGGAGCGCGGAGGGCGGCTTGCGGAATCGGCCCTTCGGCGTGCGCAAGTTAACTCAAGGGCGGGGGCGATACAATGCGCGTATGGCGCCGTTTCGCCGCACTGCACATCGTCATGAAATGCCCGAAAAATCAGCATCTTAGCTATTTCGTCGCAGCGCCCCTCCGGGCCTGCGATCGCGGTTGATTTGGCGGGGCCGGGCGGCTATGCCTAGGGCCAGTTTTTGTGCCGCCGCGGCGCCCGCGCTGCCGGTACCCGACCCTTGAACGGAGTGACCCGGTCCCATGTCCACCTTCGACAAGCGCCAAGACGGTTTCGAGAAGAAGTTCGCTCACGACGAGGAATTGCGCTTCAAGGCCAATGCGCGTCGCAACAAGCTGCTCGGATTGTGGGCAGCCGGGCTGCTGGGCAAGTCGGGCGCGGATGCGGAAGCCTATGCGCATGATGTGGTCACCTCGGACCTCAAGGAAGCGGGCGACCAGGACGTGTTCGACAAGGTTCGCGCCGATTTCGACGCGGCGGGCGTCGAGCAGTCCGACCACCAGCTTCGCCGAACGATGGACGAGCTGATGGAAGAGGCGATCCGCCAGCTTCAGAGCTGACGCGCCGCGCGCGGCTTTATCCGTTTTCGGGAAAGATCGAAATGCTGCCGAGCAGCAGCATGTCCTGCGGCGTCGTGCCTTCCATCGGCAGATGCAGGATCTCGAGCTTCAGGAAATCGCGGTTGATGCCGCAAAGCCGCCCTTGCGTCGCATGGACGATGCGGTCCCGCGTCACCTCCCGATAGACTTCGGCGTTGTCGGCCACGCATTCGGGCCGGTAGATCTCGGAAATAGCCTTGCCGGTCGGATCGAAGCCCAGCCAGCCTGTCAATTGCGTGCCGATCAGCCGCAGCCGCCAGTCGGCGCCTTCGGGGTCCAGCGGTTCCAGCACGAAGATGCTCGGCAGCAATGCGCTCATCTCGCGGCAGGGAAGGTCGGCCCGGCGCAACAGGCGATCGCCCTGCCGGTGACGGCTCCAGAAATCGAGCAAGGCCAGCGACAGCGGATGCTCCGGCGCCGGGATCGGCACCACATCCGTTTCGATCTGGACATCGTCGGCCGGCGAGGGCCGCGCGTCCTTGGGTTTCTGGAGGCTGGCAAACATTGTTGGGAGCGCCCGTATTACGGCAACTCTCCCAATGTCGTCCCAAAGCGATAAAAAGTCCTTAAAACGTACCGATTTGTCTCCAGAATGGCCTCAATCGTGGTCTGCAGCGATCCTTCTTTTCGCACCGGGAAGGGTCGAATAGCTTCTAGCCACAAAAACAAACAGGGGAGGCGCGGGCCATGACCGCTTACAACAACGTCACCATCGAGAAAAAAGGCGCGGTCGCGCTGGTGCGCTTCGACCGCAAGGGCGCGCGCAACGCCTTCAACCAGCAGACGATCCTCGAACTCACCGATGTCGCGCGCCGTTTCCAGGACGACCTCGAAACGCAAGCCGTGGTGCTGACCGGCACGCGCGAGGCGTTTTCGGGCGGTATCGACCTCAAGGAGCGGGCGAGCCGCGCGGTGACGGCCGGCAGCGATCTCGAACTGCGCCAGACCTATTATCGGGGCGTCCGGCTCTGCCAGGCCTGGGAGGACATGCCGCAGATCACGGTCGCGGCCATCGAGGGCATGGCGGTCGGCGCCGGTGTCGCGCTGCCGCTGGCGCTTGACTGGCGCGTGATGGGGAAGGGCGCCTTCCTCTATGTGCCGGAAGTCAAAATCGGCATCAACCTGCAATGGGGCGCGCTGCCGCGCCTGATCACGCTGGTCGGTCCGGCGCGCGCCAAGCGTATCTGCATCCTTTGCGAGCGTATGGGCGCCGATCACGCGCTCGACTGGGGGCTCGTGGAAGAAGTTGCCGAGGACGGCCATGTGGTCGAAAAAGCGATGGAACTTGCATCCACCGCCGCGTCGATGCCGGCGCCCGCCGTTCGCATGGTCAAGGAGGCGGTCAACGCCACGGCCAACGCGCTTCACAAGGTGAGCGCCTATGCCGATGCCGACCAGAGCCAGCTCTCGACCAATTTTCGCTCTGCGCAGGAGGAAAGCGACAAGTTCGTCAAGGGCAGGAAGTAACGCTCAGGCGTCCGTTTTCAGGCGCAGCCGCGCGGCGATCTGTTCCAGCGACTGCAGGTGGTTGCCTTCCTTCACCACGTCATAGACGGCGATGTTCATGGCGCGCACCGATTTGCGCACGATCTCGCGCGTCTCCGGGTGCTCGTCGAAATCGATCACATTGAGGCAACAAGTGTTCTGGTCGATGGCGGCGAAGGTTTGCAGGCCGGTGCCGAAGGCCCAGCCGATGACGAGGCGGTTGATGCCGCCATGCGCGACCAGCGCCAGCGTCTCCCATTCGGGTTCGGCGATGAGGGCCTCGAGCGCCGCCGTCACCCGCGCGTTCACCTCCTCGAAGCTGTCGCCGCCATTGTAGCGCGCGCCCGGAACGTGTGCGTTGCGGAACGAATAGGCGATGTCGTTGAGGTTGGTGATGGCGTTGCGGAATGTAGGGTCGCCGCGGAACTCGACGAAATGATCGTGCGGTTCGATGTTGAGCTCGCGCCCGTCGAGGATCAGGCGCGCCGTTTCCATGGAGCGCGGGAAACTCGAGCTGACCGCACGGTCGAAGGGGATGCCGGCGAGCGCCTTGCCGGTCATTGCCGCCTGCTCGCGGCCCCAGTCCGTCAGCGGCACAACCGCCGGGTCGGCGACGCGGTTGCCCTTGTCGTCCACGTAGGAAACGTCGCCATGACGAAACAGATAGATGCGGCGGCGGCGCGCGCCGTCGAAAGCGGTACGAAGCATGGAAGCCCCCGGAAATGACAATCCGAACAGTATAGGCCCGATTGTGACGGCGGGGTGAAGCCTTACTCCGCCGCCTTGCCCTTTTTGGCGGCCGCCATCGCTTCCTTGCCGAAGACGCGGGCGAAAATCGTGTCCACTTGCCGCGTGTGGTAGCCGAGGTCGAACAGCGCCTCGAGTTCGGCATCCGACAATTTCGCCGACACGTCCTTGTCGGCCTTCAGCAGCGTCAGGAAGTTGCCTTCGCCGCGCCACACCGGCATGGCGTTGCGCTGCACGAGGCGATAGGCGTCCTCGCGGCTCGCGCCCTTCTGCGTCAGGGCCAGCAGCACGCGCTGCGAATGCACAAGCCCGCCGAGCTGGTCGAGGTTTTTCTGCATCTGCGCCGGGTAGACCAGCAGCTTGTCGATGACGCCGGTGAGCCGCACCAGCGCGAAGTCGAGCGTCACGGTGGCGTCGGGGCCGATCATCCGTTCGACGGAGGAATGCGAGATGTCGCGCTCGTGCCAGAGCGCCACGTTTTCCATCGCCGGAATCGCCATGCCGCGCACCAGGCGCGCAAGGCCCGTCAGGTTTTCGGTCAGCACCGGGTTGCGCTTGTGCGGCATTGCCGACGAGCCCTTCTGGCCTTCGGAGAAAAACTCCTCGGCTTCGAGAACTTCCGTGCGCTGCAGATGGCGGATTTCGGTGGCGAGCCGCTCGATCGACGAGGCGACGACGCCGAGCGTCGCGAAATACATCGCGTGGCGGTCGCGCGGGATCACCTGCGTCGACACGGGCTCGGGCTCAAGGCCCAGCGCCTTCGCGACATGCTCTTCGACGCGCGGATCGATATTGGCGAAGGTGCCCACCGCACCCGAAATCGCGCAGGTCGCCACTTCCTTGCGCGCCGCCACAAGCCGCTCGCGGCAGCGTTCGAACTCGGCATAGGCCTGCGCCATTTTCAGCCCGAAGGTCACCGGCTCGGCATGGATGCCGTGGCTGCGGCCGATGCACACCGTATCCTTGTGCTCGAAGGCGCGGCGCTTCAAGGCGGCGAGCAGCGCGTCCATGTCGGCCAGCAGAATGTCGGTCGCGCGCACCAGCTGCACGTTGAAGCAGGTGTCGAGCACGTCGGATGAGGTCATCCCCTGATGGACGAAGCGCGAATCCTCACCGATGAATTCGGCCAGATGCGTCAGGAAGGCGATGACGTCGTGCTTCACCTCGCGTTCGATCTCGTCGATCTTCGCAACGTCGAACACCGCCTTGTCGCCGCGCGCGCGGATGTTTTTTGCCGCTTCCTTCGGGATCACGCCCAGTTCCGCCAGCGCCGCGCAGGCATGCGCCTCGATTTCGAACCAGATGCGGAACTTCGTGTCGGGTTCCCAGATGGCGACCATTTCGGGCCGCGAATAGCGGGGGATCATCGGCGCCTCTCAAAGGGTTGGCGGGGCAAGCGTGAAGGAATGCGCAGGGTTTAGCACCTGGACCGAGAGGGCTCAATAGCAGGTCGGGACGGGCCGGAAAGTGCCCGAATCTCTTTCATTTCCCTCGGTCGCCGCGCTACCCTCCCTCTCAAGCCGCATCAGGCGGCAGCGAACATAAAGGGAAGATTTGGGCATGGGCAGGCAGCTTTCGCGGCGGCATTTTCTGAAGTCGACAGCGGCGACGGCCGCGGTCGCGGGCGCTTACGGGGCCGGCTTCCGCCCGGCGCTGGCCGCGCCCGACCTTGCGCGGCTCGATGCGCTGGCCCAGGCCGATCTCGTTGCGAAGGGCGAGGTGAGCGCGCTCGAACTGGTCGACGCCGCGATAGCCCGCATCGAAAAAGTCAACGGCCAGGTCAATGCCGTCGTCACCGAACTCTTCGACCGCGCGCGGGAGGCGGCGGCGGGTCCGCTGCCCGAGGGCCCCTTCACCGGCGTTCCCAATCTCGTCAAGGATCTCAACAGTCTCGCCGGCACGCGCCTCACAAACGGCGCGCGCATGTTCGCCGAAAATGTCTCGCCGGCGACGGAGCCGATCATCGCCGCCAACGAGGCGGCCGGCTTCGTCATGGTCGGCAAGTCCAACACGCCGGAATTCGGCCTGCTCGGCACCACGGAGTCGCTGCTTCTGGAGCCTTGCCACAATCCGTGGAACCTCGAACATTCCTCCGGCGGTTCGTCGGGCGGCGCGGCGGCGGCTGTTGCGTCCGGCATGGTGCCGCTGGCGCATGCAACGGATGGCGGCGGCTCGATCCGCATTCCGGCGTCCTGCTGCGGCGTCTTCGGCTTGAAGCCGAGCCGCGGCCGCATCTTCCTCGGCGGCGACACGCTGCCGGGCGACATCGGCGTCCAGCATTGCGTCAGCCGCTCGGTGCGCGACAGCGCGACGCTCATGTCGGTCACGGAAATGATAGACGAGGGCGCGGTGCTGGCGCCGGTCGGCCGCGTCGAGGGCCCGGGAACGAAGCGATTGAAGATCGCCTTCGACACGATGAGCTATTACGGCACCGAGCCCGATGCCGACGTCAAGGCGGCGCTCGAAGATGTGGCAAAGCTCTGCGCCGATCTCGGTCATGAAATTGTTCCGGCCCGCAATCCGGTCGCGGGCGAGGCCTTCATCGACGCCTTCCTGACCGTCTGGGCTTCCGGTCCCTCGCGCCTCGTTGCGCTGGCGAAGGAAAACGGTCTTGACCCGGAAGAGGTGCTCGAGCCCTGGACCAACGGCCTTGCGGCACATTTCAACGCCAAGCCCGGCGACGCGATGGAAAAGGCGCTGGCGCAATTCGCCGTCGCGACGGCGCAGGTCAACGACTTCATGTCCGGCTATGACGTCTGGCTGACGCCGATGCTGGCGTCGGCGCCGCCGAAGCTCGGTGAGCAGGATCCGCGCGTTCCCTTCGACACGCTGTACGAACGCACCATCCGCTATGTGGCCTACACGCCGTTGCACAATGCGGCCGGCACACCCGCCATGTCGGTGCCGCTGTCGTGGAATGAAGCCGGCCTGCCCATCGGCTCGCAATTCGCCGCGCCCTTGGGCGGCGAAAAGGTTCTCTTCGAACTCGCCTTCGAACTCGAACAAGCCCGTCCGTGGGCGGACAAATACGCGCCGGTCTTTGCGGGGTAGGGCGCTCTCCCCTCCGCCGTCTCAATCCCTCTCCCCATCGGGGAGAGGGGTGAGAGGACTGGGAAAAGGTCCAGTGGACCTTTTCGTCCTCGAACGCCCAACGCAGCAACGCTGCGTTGGGAAGGGTGAGGGGCTTCTGCGAAACTTCAAATGATGGCGGTGCGATGGAGTGCTCCCGGCACTCCCGATGCACCAAAAGCATCCTGTCGATTGCAACGCCCGGCGATTTTCAGTTTCAAGTGGGGATATCTCTAGAACGCGAAAATTGGTCTTCGGTCGTCCGTCACATGCGTTTCGCGCGGCGACTTATCCCCGCATCGGTTGAAATCTCGCGCCGCATCAAGCTGTCGAAAAAGGGTTCCTCGAAACAGTGTTTGTGACAGTTTTTTGACAGCGCGGCTTTTTCCGACTTATCCCCGCTCCGCGCAGTTGGATTTCGTTTCGGCGATTTGAAATTCGGGACGGCCTGAAGATCGGATATTGAGTCCACGAGTGCACATCGTCAACGTCGCGATCGGCGATTTATCCCCACCCCGGAGCGTCGTGTTCTACTTCCCGTCCATTCGGCCAGTGAGATAAATTCGTCACGCCGGAAATTTCACGAACCACAAATCGTCTGGTGAAACCGGAATCCTGAAAATCCACTCCGGCGATTTTCAGTTTCAAGTGGGGAAATCTTTAAAAGCGAAAATCGATCTCCGGACGACGACTTATCCCCGGGCGGGGTGAAATACGCTGAACCACAACGCATTTTCGTAAATGCCTGTCCAAAAGCGGTTTGTGACAATTTTTTGACAGTTCGATGACAGAATCGGTGTTTTTCGCCCTTATCGTCCGTACTCAGATCAATCCCAGCGTCCGGAAACTCGCATGCCGGCCCTTGCCGACGACAAGGTGGTCGTGGACCTCGATGCCGAGCGGTTTGGCGGTCTCGACGATCTGCTTCGTCATCTCGATATCGGCCTTCGACGGCGTCGGATCGCCCGAAGGATGATTGTGGACGAGGATCAGCGCCGAGGCGTTGAGTTCGAGCGCGCGTTTGACGACTTCGCGCGGATAGACCGGCGTGTGGTCGATCGTTCCCTTCTGCTGCACTTCATCCGCGATCAGATGGTTCTTGCGGTCGAGAAACAGGATGCGGAACTGTTCGGTCGGATTGTGAGCCATCGAGGCGGCGCAGTATTCGAGCAGCGCCGACCATGAACCGATGACGTTCTTCTTCATTACCGCCGACTGCGAGAGGCGAAGTCCCGCTTCGCGCGCGAGGCGCAGTTCGGTGATGGCGCGATCCTTGACGCCTTTCACTTCGCGCAACCGGGCTTCCTCGGCGTTCAGCACTTCGGACAAGCCGCCGAACTTTTCGATTAGCTCTTTCGCAAGCGGTTTGGTGTCGCGCTGGGGAATGGCATTGAAAAGCAGCATCTCCAGTACTTCATAATCCGCAAGGCTTTCGGGCGCTTTCAGGAAGCGGGCGCGCAAGCGTTCGCGATGCCCGGCATAATGGGGCTTCGCGTCGGCGCCGGCCCCCATGCGCGCGCGTCCGCTCAGGCGTAGGGCGGGCAGTCGAGGCCCGCCGGCGATTTGGTGAAAATCTCGACGCCGGTTTCGGTCACGCCGATCGAGTGTTCGAACTGCGCCGAGAGCGAGCGGTCGCGCGTCACGGCGGTCCAGCCGTCGGCGAGGATTTTAACGCCCGGTTTTCCGGCGTTTATCATCGGTTCGACGGTGAAGAACATGCCGGCGCGCAGCACCGCGCCCTGTCCGCGCTTGCCGTAGTGGAGCACGTTCGGCATGTCGTGGAAGACGCGGCCGAGGCCGTGGCCGCAGAATTCGCGCACCACCGAGCAGCGCTGGCTTTCGGCGAATTCCTGGATGGCCGCGCCGATGTCGCCGAGCGTCGCGCCGGGTTTGACGGCGGCGATGCCGCGCATCATGGATTCATAAGTGACATCGGAGAGGCGTTGCGCCTTGCGCGGCGCTTCGCCGGCGAAATACATGCGGTTGGTGTCGCCGTGCCAGCCGTCGACGATCAGCGTCACGTCGATATTGACCGCGTCGCCCTCGCGCAAGGCGCGGTCGCCGGGAATGCCGTGACAGACGACATGGTTGATCGAGGTGCAGCAGGAATGACGGTAGCCACGGTAGTTCAGCGTCGCCGGCAGCGCGCCGTGATCGCGCGCGAAATCGAAGACCAGCCTGTCGAGCGCCAGCGTCGTGACGCCGGGCTTCACTTCCTTCGTCAGCATGTCGAGACATTCGGCGGCGAGGCGGCCGGCGGCGCGCATGCCTTCGAAGTCTTCGGGGCTATGCAGCTTGATGCGGCCGCTGTTGATCGCGGGGCTTTCGGTGGCGTCCTGGTAGGTCATCTCGTCTCGCGGCGATATTGCTTTGTTTTCAAGCCTAACATAGTCGTTCGGGACATCCGATCCTAGCCCCGGCGCCGATTTGTCTCCGGGGCGGGCAGGGCGCTATCCTGCGTTTCCGCGACTTTCGAGGAACTGTCCATGCCGAAAACCGTAACCGCCTGCGTGCTGCTGATCGGCGACGAGATCCTGTCGGGGCGGACGCGCGATTCCAACCTCGCCTATATCGCCAACCATTTGAACAAGATCGGCATTCAGGTGCGCGAGGCGCGCGTCATCCCCGATGTCGAGGAGACGATCGTTGCGGTCCTGAACGAGGTCCGGGCGCGCCACGACTATGTTTTCACGACCGGCGGCATCGGCCCGACGCATGACGACATCACGGCGGATGCGGTGGCCAAGGCCTTCGGTGTGCCGATCGGCCATCATCCGGAAGCGGTGAAGATACTCGGCGACCACTACAAGGCCACGGGCGGCGAGTTTACGGCCGCTCGCATGCGAATGGCGCGGCTTCCCGAAGGCGCGACGATGATCGAAAACCCGTTGAGCAAGGCGCCGGGCTTCCAGATCGGCAATGTGTTCGTGATGGCCGGCGTGCCGATGGTGATGCAGGTGATGCTGGACAGCCTGACCGGCCGCCTCGAAGGCGGGGCCACCATGCAGAGCCGCACCGTGACCGGGCAGATCGGCGAGGGGACGATTGCCGAAAAACTGGGAGAATTGCAGGCAAAACACCCCGATGTCGGCATTGGCAGCTATCCCTATTACCGGGGCCGGAGCTTCGGCACCAGCATCGTGATGCGGGCCACCGATTCGACCAAGCTCGAGCGCGTGGCGGCCGAAGTCGCGGCGCTGATGCGGGCGTTCGGCGTCGAGCCGCAGACGGGGGATCCGGCCTGAAACGCCCGAAAGCCCCGGAATGACAGGGTTTTTGTCGTTTCTTGGCAACAGGACCGCAACATTACGAAAGTTTCAGCATTCCTGCCGGTTTCGGCGCGATACAATCGACAGCGAACCGGCTAGAATTGCCCCCATGAAGGGTCTGCCGGGCTCGTCCGCGGGGCGAAGAACGGCGGGACGGGGGAAACGGGCCGAACGTCTAAATCAAGGCCCGGCAACGAGTTTTTAGGGTCAGGTTACCCGGAGGGAGAGACGAAATGAAGAAGACCATCGGATTTGTGGGCCTGGTTGCGGGCGCGGCGTTCATGCTGGCCGGCGCGGCTTCGGCGCTGGACTCCAGCTTCGGCGCGCAGTCGAAGGCCGGTACGCACCAGTTCTATGTGTGGTGCACGGGCGGCGCGGACAGCGTCAAGACCGCTGACGGTTCCAATGCCCAGGAAGCCCAGGCCGCGCTCGCCGGAAGCGTCGGCGGCAACTGCTGGCCGGTCTGGCAGGGCCTCGCCGGCTAAGCCTTTACCGGCAAACCGGAATTTCGAAGCGGCGGTCCCTTGCGGACCGCCGTTTTCTTTTGCGCGTTTTCATTTTGCGTGGGCGGGCGCGAGAGGGCATAGCTAGGCCTGAGCGGACGTGGTGAAACTGGTAGACACAAGGGACTTAAAATCCCTTTCGGGTAACCGAGTGCGGGTTCGAGTCCCGCCGTCCGCACCACCCTTCGCCCTTCGGGCTTCGGGTGGCGGCCCAGCCTGCGCTCCGCGAGCCCGGCTGGCGAATGCGTTTGTCCCTTGCGCCGCGTCAGACGAGTTCCGTTTCGATGATCGCCTGTTCGTGCAAGGTGCGATGGACGGGGCATTTGTCGGCGATGGCCAGCAGGGCGGCGCGCTGTTCTTCCGTTATGTCGCCTTCCAGCCTGATCTGGCGGCGGAAGACATCGATCCTGGGTCCGCGCTTCTCACAGTCTTCGCAATCCTCCTTGTGGGATTTGTTGTGGATCACGTCGCAGGCGACATGGGTCAGCGCAATGGCCTTGCGGCGGGCATAGAGGCGGATTGTCATCGTCGTGCAAGCGCCCAGCGCCGCCGACAGAAGCTGATAGGGGCTCGGGCCCAGATTGGTTCCGCCCATCGCCGCCGGTTCGTCCGCCACAAGCTGGTGCTGGCCGCCGATCGTGATGTCCTGGCGAAAGCCGGAGGCCTCCGCCTCGGCGACGCGCACCACGCCTTCGGGCGTCTCGGCCCGCTTTGGCTCGGGCGCCAGGTCGAGGTAGCGCGCCGACCATGACGAAATCAGCTCGGCTACATATTCGGCATCCGCTTCGCGGCTGACCAGATGGTCGGCGTCGTCGAGCGAGACGAAACTCTTGGGATGGCGCGCGGCTGTAAAGATCGCTGCCGCATTGTCAATGCCGACGACCTCGTCGCGCGGCGCATGCAGCACCAGAAGCGCCGCCCCCAGGCGCGGCAAGGCATCGGCCAGGGATGCCTCGGAGATGTCGTCGAGAAACTGCCGGCGGATCTCGAATGGCCGTCCGCCGAGGTTCACCTGCGCCGACCCATTGGCGCGGATTTCGTCAAGCTTGTCGCCGAAATTATGCGTCACATGCGAAGGGTCCACAGGGGCGCCGATGGTGACGACGGCGCGCAGCGAGGCGATCCGCGGCGCGGCTTTCAGTGCCGCCGCGCCGCCCAGCGAATGGCCGATCAGAAGCTGTGGCGCCATGTCCTGCGCTTCCATCCAGGTGGCGGCGGCAAGCAGGTCTGCCACGTTGGAGGAGAAATTGGTGCTGGCAAACTCGCCCTCCGAATGTCCGAGACCCGTGAAGTCGAAGCGCAACACCGCGATGCCGCGCGCCGCGAGGCGGCCGGCGATGCGGCGCGCGGCGGCGATGTCCTTCGAGCAGGTGAAGCAATGGGCAAGGATCGCGGCGGCCCTGACCGGCCCCTCGGGCTTGTCCAGCCGCGCGGCAAGCTCTGCCCCGAGGGCGCCGGCGAAGGTGATCTTTTCGCTTTGCACGTTGTTGCTCTCCGTGAAGGGGACGGGCGGGATTTTGCTCTGCCGCAGGGGTCGCGCTAAACGCTAGCATTGCCCGCGACGGCCAGCCACAGGGCGACGGCGGCGAGGGTCAGCGCGGCGGCGATGTTGAGGGCGCGGGCGGTTTGCGGACCGGCGATGCCGCCCGCCCTTGCGGCCGCGTAGGCCCAGGCAAGCTTGACGCCGCCGACCGCGACGATGGCGATCAGAACGATGGCGATGGCGTCGGCCGCGGTCATCGCGGCGAGGTCGAGAAAGGCCGGGAAGAAGCCGAGATAGAAGAGAATTGCCTTTTGATCTCCGAGGGTTAGCAGGAAGCCCGCCATGAAGCTCGAGCGCCGCGACGGGGCGGCGGGCGCGGCGGCGGCGGGTGCGCGGGCGGCGCGGAAGAGGCCGAAGCTGAGCCAGAGAAGCCAGAGCGCGGCGGCATACTGGACCCATTGGAAGGCGTCGCCCAGCGCTTCGGCCGCCAGCGCCAGGCCGAAAAGTGCCAGCAATATGAAGAGGATATCGGCCGCGACGATGCCGGCGGCGGCGAGCGCGCCATGCGCGAGGCCGGCCGAGGCGGCGCGCGCCGAAACGATCAGTACACTGACGGACGGGACGGCGGCCAGGAGCGCCATGGCGCCGAAAAGCGCCGCCATGCTTTCAAGCCCGAGGCTCATGGTTCAGGCCCGCCGGCGCATAAGTGCTTTCAGGCGCTCAGCTTTTCGTGCCAGGCCGCACCGGCCGGGCGGCTCTCATGGGCGCCGAGCGCGGCATCGAAGCGATAAAGCGTCGAGCAATAGGGGCAGACGATCTCCGTGTCCGCGCCCATGTCGAGCCAGATATGCGGATGATCGAAGGGCGGGTTGGCGCCGATGCAGGTGAACTCCTTGACGCCAATGGCAATTTCGCGCGCACCGGCCTCGTTGGAAAATTTCGGTACCGCTGCGCCGGCCATCGTCCCTGCTCCATTTTTCGAGGATTCCCGCGCCGAAACTAGAGGGGATGCGCGGCGGCGGCAAGCGGCGCGCCTTGCGCTTCGGGCGCGGCGGACTGTCATCGAACTGTCACAAACGGGGTCGCGGCGGCTAACGGCTTGTGGCGGCTCGGCTTTTGGCGTTTTGGCGGATTGTGACAGCGGGCGCGGGGGCGCGCTGTCACCGAACTGTCACGAAACTGTCACAAATCATGTTCCCCGTGCCGCTTGTGTGGAACGGCGCGATGGCCGGGCGGGGGTTGTGGATGGCGCGGATGGAAGGCAGGGACGGGGCGGCGCCGATTGTAATTTTATCATGGGGCCTCCGGGCGTGGACAAGTTTGCGCGCGCGGGCGGTTTTGTCCGTAGGCGGAGTGATTTTGCCGAGGTGCCGCCGCGCCGGTCACTTTTTGTTGCCGCGCGTTGCGGGGGCGGGGACAAGTGGCGTTTTTGCGGGATAAGTCGCCGCTGTCACGGAACTGTCACAAAAGGAAGCAAGGGGGTTCACGCAGAGGCGCAGAGACGCGGAGGGAGGAAAACATATCCACAGATGTCACCCCGGCGAAAGCCGGGGTCCACCCTGCCTACGCCGATGCGAAGCTCCGGCTTCGCGCAGGCAGGTCGCAGCACCTCTTGCTGCGGGCGACGACGGTTCGTCCCGGCGCAAACGCCACACACAACCGCACTTGCTGAGGGAACCAATGGGCCCCCTGAGTTCACAAACGAAGTGCAACACCAGCTTAAGGTGTTGCGATGGGGCACAAATACAAGCAATTCACTCTCGAAGACCGGTGCGAGATTGCCC